>CALAQW010000089.1 GCA_937888955.1 uncultured Alphaproteobacteria bacterium
GGCGGCCATGGGCATCAGCGGGTCGTAGCCCGGCAGACGCGACATCTCCCCCTCCGTGCCGAAGGCGCCGATATTGCAATAAATGAGGCGCGGATTTTCCTTGAGTAACGCGTCAGGCCCAAGCCCGAGATCCGCGACCACGCCGGGGCGCAGATTCTGCAGAAAGACATCCGCCTTCTCGACGATCAGCCGGCGCAGAATTTCCCGCTCGTCCGGATCGGACAGGTTGATGGTGATTGATTTCTTGTCGCGGTTGAAGGCTTCAAAGGCAATCGAGATATGATCATCGGTCGGTGGTCCCCAGGAACGCGCCGCATCGCCGCCATCGGGATGTTCGACCTTGATCACCTCGGCCCCCATCTCACCAAGGATCATGGTGCCGTAGGGGGCGGCGACGCTTGTCCCCAGTTCGATAACCGTAATGCCTGTCAGTGGCGCTGCTGCATCCATGTTCCGCTCCCTTTTTCGGGGAAGGCTAGTGCAAGTCGCGATGCGAGGGAATAGGCGGTTTGGCCGGCGCGCATGCAACAGACTTGAGACAGATGGCGCCGACGGCGTAGAAAGGCGCAAACCGATAAGGAGGAAGCCCATGTCCGATATGCTGTTCGAGATCGAAGACAAGATCGCCACACTCACACTCAACCGCCCTGAAACGCGCAATGCGTTCAGCGACGAAATGCTGACAATCTGGGCCGATGCGCTGCGCGAGTGTCAGATGCGTGACGATGTCTCGGTCGTGATCCTGACGGGCAAGGGCAAGGCTTTCTGCGCCGGCGGCGATCTGTCGACCATGGGCAAGGAAGAGCCCGCCAATAATCTCAAACATTATCTTCAGACCAAGGTGCATCCGGTGGCGCGCGCGGTGGATCAGCTGCAAAAACCCTATATCTGCGCGGTGAATGGCGCGGCAACCGGCGCGGGCATGGATATGACGCTTTATGCCGATATGCGTTTTGCGGCACAAAGCGCGCGTTTTGCCGAAACCTATGTGAATGTGGGGCTTGCGCCCGGTGATGGCGGCGCTTTTCTGCTGCCCCGGCTGGTCGGGCTGACCAAGGCGCTTGAGATGTTGTGGACCGGCGATTTCGTCAGCGCGGAAGAAGCGGAACGGCTTGGCATCGTGTCCAAAGTCCTGCCCGATGATGAATTGCAAAGCTATACCCGCGAATTTGCCGAACGGCTGGCCCGCGGGCCGCAACTGGCCATGCGCATGACCAAGAAGGCGGTCTATGACGGGCTGCGCAGCGATATGTTCCAGGCGCTCGAAACGATCTCCTCGCATATGGGGGTGTTGTCGGACACCTATGATCACAAGGAAGCGGTGAAAGCGTTTCAGGAGAAGCGCAAACCCGATTTCGAAGGGCGCTGACCCGAAAACCACAGCCCGGGGCACGGTCTCACCCGCGCCGGGACATGGTCCGACAAGAGTCGCTGCCGCATTTTGTGGCGGCGGCTTTTTTGTTTTCCCCTGCCTGTGCCAGTTCTGCCGCAATGTGGGCAATTTGCCGCAGCAGCGCAAAATTGATCCAGATCAAAGTTATGCGGGTCGATCCGTCCGACAACAAGCGCACTGAATGGCCGGGTGTCTTGGATGGAAGGTAGGGACGCGTATGAGCAGGAAGAAAATGGATTTGCGGGCTATGGCGATGGTTGTCGGATTACTTGCCGCGCCCTTTACGGCCCTCCCTCTGGCGACAGCGGCTGCACAGGAGTCCGATGCGCGCAGCCCCTGGCAGGTGCGGGTCCGGGCGACCTCCATTCTGCCTGACGAGGATGCCTCGATCCGGCCGGTGACCGGTTCTGTCGATGTGGAGGATGTGGTTATCCCCGAACTCGACATCACTTACTTCTTCACCGATCACATTGCGGCGGAGCTTGTGTTGCTGATCAGTAACCATAATGTCGATTCGGCGCTGACCGGGGTTGGCAATGTCGATCTGGGCGAGGTCAATTTGCTGCCGCCGACCTTGTTGCTGCAATATCATTTCCGGCCTGACCGGACATTCCGCCCCTATGTCGGTGCGGGTGTGAACTACACTGTTTTCTGGGATGAAAATGCACCTGGTGGTGCCGTGACCAGTATCGATTATGACAATGCCGTCGGCTATGCGGTGCAGGCGGGCTTTGACTATGGGCTGAATGATAACTGGATGTTGAACCTGGATGCGAAACGTTACTGGCTCGATACCGATGTGCGTATTACAAGCGCGCTTGGACCCTTGAGCGCGGATGTGGATCTTGATCCCTGGACCTTCAGCGTCGGACTTGGGTACCGTTTCTAGCGGCAGTGCATAATCGACTTATATGCGGAACACGGTCGCCATCAGGCGGCCGTTTCTGCCTTTCAAAGGAAGAGCGTAACAATGGCGTTATCGGAAGAAACCAAGGCAATTATCAAGGCAACAGCCCCGGCGGTAAAAGAACATGGCAAAGCGATTACCAGCCGCATGTATGACATTGCATTCACCGCGCGGCCCGAATTCAAGCGTTTTTTTGTCAATACATGGATGAAGCATCCGATCGATGGCGGGCCGCAGCCGGCGCGGCTGGCGGAAGCGGTCTGCGCCTATGCGCTCAATATCGACAAGCTCGATGCGCTTGAAGGCCCGCTTGCGCATATTGCCCATAAACATACCGATACCCGCGTGATTGCCGAACAATATCCGGTGATCGGTGCCTGCCTGTTACAGGCGATCAAGGATGTGCTGGGCGATGCGGCAACCGATGAGGTGATGGCGGCCTGGGGAGAGGCGTATGAATTTCTTGCTGATGTGCTGATCGAAAAGGAAAAGGCGATTTATCAGCAGGAAGATGCGGAAATGTTGGCCAAGGCCCGGGCAGGGGGTGACTGACCTGGCGTTTGTTTGCTGCCTATCCTGCTGAATGTAAGCGGCCCCGCGCTGATTATTATCGCGCGGGGCCGTTTGTTTTTCAGATTAACGGCGAAGCCGGTTAATAGGCTGACATGCCGCCTTCGGCTGGGACGCTTGCGCCATTGATCATGCGCGATTCGTCTGATGCCAGGAACAGCGCGACATTGGCGATATCCTCGGGCTTGCCGACCCCGAATGGATAGCGTGCCATTCCCGTCGCGCTTGCCGCCTTGGATTGTTCGTTATCGGTGCCTTCCAGATTGACGCCGAAACGCTCCATCACCCGTTCGGTCAGGATGACACCGGGGCAGATCGCATTCGTCCGGATGTTGTTTTGCGCATATTGACCGGCAAGTGAGCGGGTGAGAGAAATCACGCCCCCTTTCGCGGTGGAATAGACCATGGCGGGAAAGCTGCCCTTCAGGGCGGCGGCCGATGACACATTGACGATCGTTCCGCCACCTGCCTTCATAAGATGCGGAATGCCATAGCGGCAGCACAGGAATGGCCCCTTGAGATCGAAATTCATCGTGAAGTCCCAGACATCCATATCGACTTCATGGACCTTCTTGTCCGCGGCGATCGAGCCGCCGGCGCAATTAAACAGCACATTGAGCTTGCCGAAATGGGCGGCGGTGGCGTCTATGCCGTTTTTCACACTGTCCGCGTCCGTGACGTCGGTCTGAATGAAGATTGCCTCGCCGCCGGCTGCACGTACTTCTTCCTCGCAGCGTTTGCCCAGATCCTCTTTCAGTTCCAGGATGCCGACCTTTGCCCCCTCGCGCGCGAAAATATGTGCCGCGGCGCGTGCGATTCCGGCCCCTGCCCCGGTAATGGTCGCCACTTTGCCTTCTAATCTGCCCATCGAAAAAACCTCCCCGAAGAAACTGTTTGTTTTATGGAAAACGCCATTGCTGCCGTCACTACGCGCGGCAGTATATGCTGCAATTGCGGGCGGCGCGACTGCCAAACACCGCTTCTGCGGTCAGTCCCACTTTCTCTGCTTATCAACCAGATTTTAGGAAAGATTGCCCAGGATACGGCCATAGCGGCGAAAAAACAGACTGAACAATTCTTATGACTGAGACGACCAAGCGGCTTTTCAGCGCCGAAATCAGGCACTTGCGGAATGCCGACCCGGCAGCGACGAACGAGACCAGGCTGAAATTCGCGCATCCTGGATCCGATGCCCATGACGAGATCTTGGCTGAGATCCAGAAATTGCGCGAGGAAATCTCCAAAGGCAGTGCAGCGGTATCGAATGCGGCCAATCTGTTGTCGGATGCGGAATCTTCTGTGGACGGGGAGCTCAGCGCTGAACGTCAGGCGGCGCAGGCGGAAATTGAAAGCTACCGCGCCGAATTGAACGAGGCGGCGACGTTGAAAGCCGAGATCATCGCTTTGTCGCAAGCGATCGAGACGACGAAACAGGAAATCGCGGCACTGCGCTACAATGGCAAGGATGCGGATCGGATTTCCGATGTCACCCATGAACTCGATGCGGTTGTCGGTGATACGGAGAAGGCCACGGAGACGATTCTGGAAAATTGCGAATCCATCGAGAAATTGGTGGAAACGCTGGAATTGCAGGCTTCTTCGCCGGAAGAACGGGCGACGATCGAGGATGTCGGCGCGCAGGTGATCGGGATCTATGAGGCCTGTAACTTTCAGGATATTACCGGTCAGCGTATTTCGAAAGTTGTTGCAGCCCTGATGTTCATCGAGGAACGCGTGACGCGGATGATGGAAATTTGGGGCGGCACCGATATTTTCGCGGCGATCCCACTGCCAGAAGTCCAGGCAAAATCTGAGGAAGATCTGTTGCTCAACGGACCGGCGCGTGAGGATGCAGAGTCCGCGACCCAGGCGGATATCGACGCCTTGTTTGATTAGCAAGCGATAAAGGTCGTGGTGGCTGTTCCGTCGGCTGCCGCCGCGCATCCGATTATTGTCTTACTTGCAATATGTCGTTTCTCCCCGACCGGGCAGATAGCGAGCCCATGCGCGCGATAACGTTTGTTATTAAATGTGTCACTTCTGACAATCGGACGGTGCGGATCCGCGAACCGTTTACGCTCGTCTTTGCCGTGGGACTAAGGTAGTTTGCAGGCGGGGCGCGATGCATGGGTGTGGTTCGTACGAATATTGCCGACAGGCTTTCATGCATGATCACCGGTTTGGCCATCCCGCCCGCTACGGGTGGCGGATCGTTTGATATCGGGCGCTGCCCTTGAATTTTTTGGGTTTCGCTTTCTGTCTATGTCATCTGTTACCAAACCTTCTGATGCCGCGCCGCTGCAGGAAAAGGTCCTGAAGGGCATTTTGTTCATGTGCCTCGCGGTCAGCCTGTTTCCTGTCATGAACGCGGCAGTAAAATATCTGTCTACGGATTATAGTATCACGCAAATCGTCTGGGCCCGCTATGCAGGGCATTTCATCTATATGGTGATAGCGTTCATGCCGCGATACGGGCGGAACCTTTTTTACTCGGTCAAGCCGGGTATTCAGGCGATGCGGTCGCTGCTCGCTTTCGGTTCGACGACAATCTATTTCACAGCGCTTGGCTATATCTCCCTGCCGATGGCGGCGGCGATCAGTTTCGTGTCGCCGTTCTTTGTTACCGCTTTGGCGGGACCGGTGCTCGGTGAACAGGTTGGCTGGCGCCGCTGGCTTGCTGTGGCGGCAGGCTTTACTGGCGCGTTGATCATCATCCGGCCCGGGGCCGCCGGTTTTCACTGGGCGATGTTGCTGCCGGTGATGAGTGCATTCTGCTACGGGCTTTATCAATTGCTGACGCGCAAGATTTCGGCCGCCGACAGCCCGGAAACCACGATCCTCTATACCGCTTTCGTCGGGCTTGCAGTGATCAGCTTCATCGCGCCGTTCGACTGGCGCTGGCCGCCGATGGATGGCGACGGCGCCTGGGATATTGTGCTGTTTCTGTCGCTCGGCTTTTTTGGCGGATTTGGGCATTACTGCGTGGTGAAGGCGTTGCAGTTCGGCCCTGCTGCCGTGATCGCGCCTTTCACCTATGGGCAGCTTGTCGGCGCGACTTTGTTCGGCTTCATCCTGTTCGGGGATTTTCCCGATTTCTGGGTTTGGGTGGGGGCAGCCCTGATCGTGGGCAGCGGTATCTTCATTACCTGGCGCGAAAGCCGCGTGCGGCAACTTGCACCCAAAACCACGGCGTGACCGGCGCCGCTGATCCTTCTCTTATATGCGTGCCGATCGAGCTGCCCGCGCAATGCTA
>CALAQW010000090.1 GCA_937888955.1 uncultured Alphaproteobacteria bacterium
AGCGCCAGAACGGCAAGGTCAGCGATCCTGACAGGATCGTCCGGCTGCGCGTGGCAGGTATGGAAAATAGAGACCGTGCACTTCGCGATTTAAACGCTGCAGAGAAAACCAAAATTATTCAGGCGATTAAACAAAATTTGAAAGACCCTAACTCTGCACTCTTTAAATTAGGGAAAGTTGATCAGGAAATTTCTCAATATTGCGGTATGGTAAACGCCAAAAATTCTTATGGGGGATACACTGGTGATGTTCCATTTTTGGCCGCCATTTCGCGGGATTCCACGTCAGTTAACGCAACACTTATAGCACTAGGCACTGTAGATCCAGAGAGTGCTAAAAGTGAGGCAGTATATTCTATGTGTGCTAACTCAGGATATGATGCGTCTTATTTTTCTCAAGTTGTAAAATTACCGGCAAGTAGCCAATAATACACTAAAATATTTGTATCTAGAGTTGTTGTGGCAAAAAATGAATCACATCTTTAGTGCGCGTTGATCAGTTTGATTTCGACCTGCCTGAAGACAGGATCGCCCTGCGCCCGGCGCGGCCGCGCGATGCGGCGCGCTGCCTTGTGGTGCGCGACGGGGAATGGCGCGATCACGGCATGCGTGATCTGCCCGATCTGCTTGATCCCGGCGATCTGCTGATCTTCAACGATACCCGCGTCATCCCCGCCGCCCTGACAGGCCACCGCCGCCGCATACAGCCCGACGGCACCGGCAGCGTCGCGAAAATCAGCCTCAACCTGCATAAACGGACAGGGCCCGACAGCTGGGATGCCTTCGCGCGGCCGGCCAAGCGGCTGCGTCGGGGGGATGTCATCACACTATCGGACAGCCTGTCGGCTGTGCTGCGCGCGGTGCGGCCGGGGGGTGAGGTCAGCCTGCGATTTGACTGTGCGGGCCGCGCGCTCGATGCCGCCATCGCGGCATGCGGGGAGATGCCGCTGCCCCCCTATATCGGCGGCAAACGCCCCGTCGACGCGCAGGACAGGGCCGATTATCAGACGATCTTTGCGCGGCAGGAAGGATCGGTCGCGGCCCCCACCGCGGCGCTGCATTTCACCGACCGCCTGATGACAGCGCTGGCTGCGCGCGGCATCGGCCATGCCTTTGTCACCTTGCATGTGGGGGCGGGCACCTTCCTGCCGGTCAAGGCCGAGGATACGCAAGCCCACAAGATGCATGCCGAATGGGGGGAGGTGGGCGCGCAGACGGCCGCGGCGGTCAATGCCGCGCATGCGGCGGGCCGGCGGGTGGTCGCGGTCGGCACCACGGCGCTGCGGCTTCTGGAAAGTGCGGCGGACCCGACCGGCGCGCTTGCCCCCTGGCGGGGCGAGACCGATATTTTCATCACGCCGGGCTATCGTTTCCGCACGGTCGATGCGCTGATCACCAATTTTCACCTGCCGCGTTCGACCTTGTTTATGCTGGTCGCGGCTTTTTGCGGGCTACAGACGATGCAGGGCGCCTATGCGCATGCGATTGCGGCGGGGTACCGCTTTTATTCCTATGGGGATGGCAGCCTGCTTTTTCGGACGGATGCAACATGACGCGCGGCAAGGACGATCAGGACCAGACAACCACGGAAGCGGAACCCGCGGGGCGGGCCGGGGCGTTCGGCTTTTCCTGTCTGGCGCGGGACGGGGCGGCGCGCAGCGGCGTTATCACCACCCCGCGCGGGCAGATCCGCACCCCCGCCTTCATGCCGGTCGGCACGGCGGGCACGGTGAAGGCGATGCTGCCGGGCACGGTGCGCGCGCTTGGCGCCGATATCCTGCTTGGCAATACCTACCATCTGATGCTGCGCCCCTCGGCCGAGCGGGTGGCGCGGCTTGGCGGGCTGCATAATTTCATGAACTGGCCGCATCCGATCCTGACCGATTCGGGCGGTTATCAGGTGATGTCGCTATCCGAATTGCGGCAGATGAGCGAGGAGGGGGTGACCTTCCGTTCGCATGTGGACGGGGCGAAACATCACCTCACCCCCGAACGCAGTGTCGACATACAGCTCCTGCTCGGTTCCGACATTGTCATGGTGCTTGATGAGTGCACCCCGTTTCCCGCGACCCATGCGGTGGCCGAAAGCTCGCTGGCCCTGTCGATGCGCTGGGCCGCGCGCTGCAAAACCGCCTTTGCCGATGCGCCCGGCCATGCGCTGTTCGGGATCGTGCAGGGGGGCGTTTATCCCGACCTGCGCGCCCGCTCCGCCGCCCAGTTGCAGGAGATCGGCTTTCACGGCTATGCGGTCGGCGGGCTTGCGGTGGGCGAGGGGCAGCAGGCCATGTTCGATACGCTCGATGCCACCGTGCCGCATCTGCCGCAGGACAAGCCGCGCTATCTGATGGGGGTGGGCAAGCCCGCCGACCTGCTTGGCGCGGTCATGCGCGGGATCGATATGTTCGATTGCGTGCTGCCGACGCGCAGCGGCCGCACCGGGCAGGCCTTCACCTCGCAAGGGGTGCTCAATCTGCGCAATGCGCGGCATGCGGAAGATCAAAGCCCGCTTGATCCCGCAATCGATTGCCCCGCAAGCCGCGATTACAGCCGCGCCTATCTGCACCATCTCGTCAAATCGAAGGAGATTCTGGGCGCGATGCTGCTGAGCTGGCACAATCTGGCCTATTACCAGCACCTGATGGCCGAGATGCGCAGCGCCATCGCGGCGGGCGCGCTTTCCGCCCTTGCCGCCCGCCTGCATGCGGGCTGGGCCGAAAATAGCCGCTAGCCCGGCACCCCCCTTCCCCCCCC
>CALAQW010000091.1 GCA_937888955.1 uncultured Alphaproteobacteria bacterium
CCTGCCAGATCGACATTACCGACGCGCTGGACGGGCTTGTCCTCAACATCCCCAGTGGGCAGCACTAAGCGCTAAACAACTTATATCTCTACCGAATAAAAGCCGGGCCCATCACAGGTCCGGCTTTTTAGTTTCCGTCCGCCCCCTCACTCGATCACGTAGCGCCACGGGGTTGCGGGCTGCTCCGCATCCTCGTCGATGGTCCAGTTCGGGGTGGCCAGCCCATCGCCCATATCGCAATAGACGATGCGCAACCGGCTGCCGATACCGACCTGTTTGACAAGCTCGGGCGGGGCCAGTTCACCATCCGGCGTCACCAGATTGCCGGTCAGGCGGATGCCGTCAAATTCCCCGGGTCGGCCTTTCTGCGTATCCAGTTCGACAAGCAGCAGTAGATAAGGCGCATGGCCGCGGAATTGCGGCTGGATCGCATGATGCACCTCGCCATAGGAATAAAGCGTTCCTTTGCCTTCCACCGGTTTCCAGGTGGCATCGGGGCTGGCGCAGAAGGGACAGGCGGTGGTCGGGGGATAGCGCAGCATGTCGCAATCGTCGCAATTCTGCAGATGCAGCTGATGCGACCCGCAATGGGTGAAGAAGTCCCGGTTTTCATGGTCCAGATCGCTGATGCGGACCGGCATTCCCAGATATTCGGCTTTATTGCTCATTTTCCGCCCTCCTCAGCCGCGCGCCATGACAAGCGACGATCCCTGCCCCGGCGTCGCCCAGCCAAGATTGGCGCTGAGTTCCACATCCTTCACCTGCCGGCAGCCCCCCTCGGCATAGTCATAAGTGTGCTGACGCTTGCCATCGGGCCCAATGGGGCAGCTATCGTCGACATCCTGGCGTAGCTGCCGCACATTCTCGATCACCATGGCGATGCCGTGTGTATAGCCCTCGCATAGATGCCCGCCCGACGTATTGTTGGGCCGTTTGCCGCCAAGCCGCATGGTGCCGTTTGACACGTAATCGCCCCCCTCACCCTTCTTGCAGAAGCCGTAATCCTCAAGCTGCAGCATGGTGGTGAAGGTGAAGGCGTCGTAAGAACCGGTAATGTCGATATCTTCGGGCCCCACCCCGGCATTGGGCCACAAAATATCCTTGGCGTAATGCCCCGCAACCGTTGAGATCGGACCAGCCTGATAATGCATGTCGGCGCGCGGCTTGCAGCAACGCCCGACCACGGACTGGATGACAGCAGGCGTGTGTTTGCAATCGCGCGCCCGGTCGATCCGGGTGACGATGATCGCGGTGCCGTTATCTGTTTCGACGCAGCAATCAAGCAAATGCAGCGGCTTTACAATCATGCGGCTGTTGATCACATCATCAACGGTGACGCGCTTCTTGTAATAGGCTTTCGGATTGTTGGAGGCATGTTCGGAATGGATCACCTTCACCATCGCCACTTGCTCGGGCGTGGTGCCGTAATCATACATATGCCGCATGAATGACTGACAGAACATCTGCCCCGCGCTCATCAGCCCGTAGCCACGGGTGAACAGCCCATCGCCGCTCAAGGGCGCAACCGTCCCCTTGCCGCCGGTGCCGCCGATGCGGACCTGAGAAAAGCCGTTCATGGCGCGGTAGATCGCCACCGTATTGCACATGCCCGCCTCGATCACCCCGATGGCAATACCGATCAGCGCCTCGGTGCTCGACCCGCCGCCATAGACATCCATATAGAAATTGGGGCGGATCCCAAGCTCGCCCGCAATCACCGGCGAGAAAGTGGAATCGTTAAAGCTGTAGGACAGCATGCCGTCCACATCGCCTGGCTTCAGCCCTGCATCGGCGATCGCATTGCGCACGGCTTCCGTGCCAAGCGCGCGCGTCGTCCGCCCCGATCCGCGCACATAGGCGGTCTCTCCCACCCCTACAATCGCATATTTGCCGCGCAGATGTTTGCCGCTGGTTGCATCGATATCGCCGCTCGGTGTCATTTGCTCCTCCCCTCACCATTTATTTTTGAAAAGCTTACGCAGCAACAGATCGCTTGTCACCCGCCATGCTTGAACAACCGCCCCCGGCGGGCCACAATGACATGATCCAGATCATCGGGAGAGACTTATGCCATCACGCCGCCATTTCTTGTTCGGGCTTGCAGGCGCGGGCGCAGCCAGCATCGCAATCGCCGCGTTACCGGCTTTGGCGGCACAGCATCTGCCTGCCGTGACGATCTATATCGTTTGCAGATCGTCAG
>CALAQW010000092.1 GCA_937888955.1 uncultured Alphaproteobacteria bacterium
GGAATGTCTTTGCGGCGTGCGGTGAACTGGCTGAGGCCGATACCGATCAGGATCAATGCCAGGGCGGCATAGGCGGTCCAGTCAAGCTGTTCGTCAAGGAAGACGGCGCCGATCATCACCGCCCAGACGGGAATCAGATAATTGTTAAGTGACAGGAATGCCGGGCCAGCACTGTCGATCAGCTTGAAGAAGACAAGCGTGGCGAGCGCTGTGCCAAGCATGCCGAGCGCAGTTGCTGCAAGTGCCGGTGCAAATCCGATGTCGAGTTTGCCAATCGGATCGTGCCATAGCGCAACCGGCGCCATGACAAGGGTTGCCGCGATCATCACGCCGGCGGATGTCACGACCGGGCGGTTTTCCCTGTTAAAGCGCGCAAGCACGGCATTCACCGCATAGCAGACCGCGCCAAAAAGCACCGCGAGCTGCGCCAGCAGCGTATCACCGCCAAGCCGGTCGAGCGCATCAGGCCCGACAAGCAGGATAATCCCGCCAAAGCCAAGTGCGAACCCGATTGCATCACCTGCGCCGAGTGCCTCCTCACGCAGGAAGAGATGCGTTAGCAGCAACGTCATCAGCGGCATGATCGCCATCAGAATGCCGGCCAGCGCGCTGTCGATCACAAGCTGTCCCCAGCTGATCAGGAAGAAAGGAATGCAGTTGCCGATCAGCGCCAGCAGCAGAAAGAACCACCATTGCCGCCAGTGCAAGCGGAGCGAATGCCGTAAATAGAATGCCGCCCCGGCAAGCAGGACAGCGGCAAGGCCCAGACGGTAAGCGACAAGGCTTACAGGTGGAATGGCAGTCAGCGCGATCTTGTTGAGCGCGAAGGAGGAGCCCCACAGAACGACAAGCGCCATCAGCAGCAGCCAGTCCGCCAGCGGATGTTTCGCGCGCATCTTAAGATGAGGTTTCGGTTGGGGGGAAAGGGATAGTCACGGAACGGGGAGTGTCATCCTGGCGATTGAATGGAATGAAGGTCGGGTCACTATATCGCATGGCGCATAGACGGGAAATTCGCTAGTCATAATAAATACCCGGATAAATACCCGGCATAGCGCTAATTATTGGCGTGGCGCTGATAACAATGACGACCGGGCCGCAGCAGGGAGGAGATAGGCGTGGCATGATTACCGTATCGCCTGTATCGGGAGCGTTGGGGGCGGAGATCGACGGTATCGATCTGTCACAGCCCCTGAGTGAACAGCAGATTGCCGACATACGCGCTGCTTTGCTTGAGCATCTGGTCATCTTCTTTCGCAATCAGGATATTACACCGGCGGATCATTTAAGGTTCGCAAGCTATTTTTCCGAGCCTGAGGATTATCCGATGATCACAGGGCTTGCTGATTTTCCCAAGATCGTGCCGGTTGTGAAGCTGCCCCATGAGCGGGTGAATTTCGGCGGCTTGTGGCACAGCGATACGGCCTATACCGACATTCCACCGATGGGGGCGGTGCTTGTTGCAAGGGAATTGCCCCCCTTTGGCGGGGATACTTTGTTTGCCAATATGTATCTTGCCTATGAACAACTGTCCGATGGGTTGAAGCGTCTGTTGTCGGGGCTGCGCGCGGTCAACAGTTCCGCCAAGGCGGAGGTAACGGCCACGCGCGAGGACCGGCTCGCCACCGACGCAAAGCTTGTGCCCGGCGAAGAATTAATCGGGGTTCATCCTGTGGTCCGCACGCATCCCGAAACAGGGCGCAAGCTGCTCTATGTGAATTATGGCCATACGGTGCGCTTTGAGGATATGACCGAACAGGAAAGCAAGCCCTTGCTTGATTATCTGTTCGCGCATTTGTGCCGCCCGGAATTCACCTGCCGGTTTCGCTGGGAGCCGGGTTCAATTGCCTTCTGGGACAATCGCGCGGTGCAGCATAACCCGATTAATGACTATCACGGGCACAAGCGGGTGATGCATCGGATTTCCCTGCGTGGCAGCCGGCCATATTAGTCTGCGCTTTAGCCTACCCTTTAGTCTGTGTTGGCGCGGGGACTTGATACGGCGCTTCCAGCTCAAACGCGGCACAGGACTTTGGCGATACGGTAGCCATTGATCAGCGCAAATCCCGTTTCGCCGAATTTTTCTGGTGCGATCGGTGTGCTGGCACCGCCGGCCGCAGGCAGGGTAATCGCGGCAAAACCAGCGATCTCTGACACCCGTTCGGGCATACCGGTCATGATTCTGCCACGGCGTGGCGATTCCGCCTGCGTGACACCGATGATACGGCCCTCGGGATCGAGAACGGCCCCGCCGCTCAGCCCGCCGAGCGAGCCTTGCCGTTGTGGATAGCGAACCCTTTCCGCCCAGACATGCACCCTTTCGCGATAATTATGCCGGCCTTTGTGCCATAGGGTCATTTCGCCCAGGAAACCGCTTGCAACCACACCGGGCCGCCCCTTTGGAAAACCGATATGATAAGCCGTCCCAAGCGGCGCAGATCCCGACGCGAAGGGAAAAGGGGTAACGGCTGCCTTTGTTTTCAGAATGGCAATATCGGCAAAAGGGTGCAGCACCCGACGTGAAACCGGCACCGCATGATTGCCCAGCCGCAAGCTGATTTTCTTGCAGTCTTGCGCAACATGCCGTGCGGTGAGCCAGGTACCATCGGAAAGAATTGGAAATGCCGATCCGGTGGAGGTGGTTCGCGCAGATTTTTCCTCGACCACACCCTGACCAAGGTCAGGCACGGAATTTTGCGGTACTGACGGAGGCGGCAGCCGCGGTTCGGTTTCAGTATTTCCGACCATATCATCCTGCTGCTCGGCAAATTGCTGCGGTGCAGGGCGGCGTGGCGTTTCGGAAGGTGGGGCTGCACCGTCACTTCCGGTCAGGAACTGCGCGGTGGCCGCGACAATAATCGCGGTCAGGGCGAGATAGTCGAACCAGCGCAAGACGGCTGCCTAGCCTGAGAGCGCGGCGGCATTGATCACCGCGATCGACAGTTTCACCGAGACAAGCAGGATCGCGGCGCTCATCTCGCCATTGACGATGCGCCCCGGCAGATCCCGCATGATCAGATCCGTCAGCCGGAAGCCAAGTATTTGCAGGACAAGCGCGACCGATCCCCAGATGATAACTTCAAGCAGACTGATGCTGTTCGCCATGCTGAAGGCAAGCGGGATGCCGATGCCGAGCGATGCCCCCGACAGCGAGATCGCGGCGGCGACATTGCCGCTGCGGATCAGGGCAAGATCGTCATAGGGCGTGATCTTCATATAGACAAACAGCCCCGCCGCGAGCAGAAAAAGCGTTGCCCCCAAATGCAGCAGCATGACTGGAAATCCAGCCAGAAAGGCATAAAATACCGCATCCATTGGCCTGCCCCCCCAATCCTGTTAGCCGCGCAAACTCCGCTGTAGAAAGGCGTTTCTGGCAGCGGTTACGACATAGTCACGTGCCGTTTGCGACAGCCGTTTCATCGCATGGCCTGAATGCGCGGCCCGGCGTCCGGCTATCGTGTTTGCCGGTCAGATATATTTGACTTCCAGGATCTCGTAGGATTTACCGCCGCCGGGCGTATTCACTTCGATACTGTCGCCGACGGTTTTGCCGATCAGCGCCTTGGCCAGCGGCGAGCCGATGGAAATGCGGCCCGATTTAACATCGGCTTCCACCTCGCCCACGATCTGATAGACCGTTTCGTCGTCGGTATCTTCGTCAACGAGTTTGACGGTGGCGCCGAATTTCACGTCTTCGCCCGACAATGTGCTGATATCGATGACTTGCGCACGGCTGATCTTGTCCTCAAGTTCCATAACCCGGGACTCGATAAAGGATTGACGCTCTTTCGCGGCGTGATATTCGGCATTTTCCGACAAATCGCCATGCTCGCGTGCTGTCGAGATCGCCTTGATCACAGAAGGGCGTTCCACCGTTTTTAACTGCTTGAGTTCCGCCTCGATACTTTCGAAACCAGCGGCGGTCATGGGGATCTTTTCCATCGGGAACCGTTTTATCCGTAAGTCAGTAATGTGTCGCGCAGCTTGTTGCCGACAAGGATTCGGCAACTGTTTGTGCAATTTATTGAGTGTAGGATTGCAGCGGATAGACTTCAAGCGCGCCAGCACGATTTGCTGCGACCCCCTTAACCGCCGCGCGGATGCCCGCGACAGTCGTATAGTAGGGGACTTTGTAAATCAGTGCATTGCGGCGGATCGGAAATGAATCCGCGATGGCCTGCGCGCCCTCGGTCGTGTTGAAGACAAGCTGCACTTCGCCATTCTTGATGGCATCGACGATATGCGGGCGCCCCTGCAGGACCTTGTTGATACGGGTCACTGTGAGGCCAGCCTGCTCCAGAAATTCCGCCGTTCCGCGCGTGGCGATCAATTTGAAGCCCATTGTCTGTAATTCCCTGGCGGGGGCGACCATCGCCTGCTTGTCACGATCCTTGACTGAGAAAAATGCGGTTCCCGATTGCGGGATCCGCGTGCCACCGGCAAGCTGACTTTTTGCGAAGGCCGTTTCAAAGTTACGGTCAAGCCCCATAACTTCGCCTGTGGACTTCATTTCCGGCCCCAGCAATGTGTCAACGCCCGGAAAGCGTGCGAACGGGAAAACGGCTTCTTTTACAGCAACATGAGAAAGCTTTTTATCTGAAAGGTTGAACCCTTTCAACGCTTCGCCAGCCATGATGCGCGCGGCGATTTTGGCGATTGGCTGACCGATTGTCTTGGCGACGAACGGCACGGTTCGGCTGGCTCTCGGATTGACTTCCAAAATATAGATATCGCCATCCTTGACGGCGAATTGCACATTCATCAGTCCGACAACGCCCAATGCGCGCGCAAGGATCTCGGTTTGCCCTTTAAGGGCATCAAGGGTTTCGGAATCAAGGGAGTAGGCGGGCAGGGAACAGGCGCTGTCGCCGGAATGCACGCCCGCCTCTTCGATATGTTCCATGATTCCCGCGACAAACACCTGATCGCCGTCTGACAAGGCGTCGACATCCACCTCGATCGCATCCTGCAGATAGCTGTCAAGCAGGACCGGGCTGTCTCCTGATGCGATCACCGCCTGGTTCATATAGCGTTCAAGCTGCGTCTGATCGCGAACGATTTCCATTGCCCGGCCGCCCAGCACATAGGATGGCCGGATCACCAGCGGATAGCCGATCCGGTCGGCTGCCGCTATCGCCTCTTCAGGATTATGGGCGATACCGTTATCGGGTTGGCGCAGATCCACGCGCTGGAGCAATTGCTGAAAGCGCTCACGGTCTTCAGCCAGATCGATAGCGTCGGGCGAGGTGCCGAGGATGGGGATATTGGCAGCTTCAAGTGCTGATGCGAGTTTCAGGGGCGTTTGTCCGCCAAACTGAACGATAACGCCCTTCAGGGTGCCCTTCGACTGCTCCACACGGATCAGCTCCAGCACATCTTCCGTCGTTAGCGGTTCGAAATAGAGCCGGTCGCTCGTATCGTAATCGGTCGAGACAGTCTCCGGATTACAATTGACCATGATCGTTTCGTAACCCGCATCCGCAAGCGCAAACGCGGCATGGCAGCAACAATAATCAAATTCGATCCCCTGGCCGATCCGGTTCGGTCCGCCCCCAAGGATAAGGATCTTGTCACGACCGCTTGGCATCGCCTCGCAATCGGGGGCGTCGTCTGTAACGGCTGGGCGTTCATAGGTCGAATACATATAAGGGGTGCGGGCCTCGAACTCAGCCGCGCAAGTATCGATCCGCTTGTAAACAGGGTTGACCTGCAAGGCATTCCGCTGTCTGCGAACCTCTGCTTCTGAACAGCGGGCCAATTTCGCAAGCCGGGCGTCCGAAAAGCCCTTGGCTTTCAGCATCCGGAAATTTGCAGCATCGCCGGGCAGGCCATGCGCAAGGATGCGCGCCTCGGTTGCGACCAGATCCTCGATCTGACGCAGGAACCATGGGTCGAAATGGCTGCTAGACTGGATATCGTCGAGGGTAAGGCCGTGGCGAAATGCCTGCGCCACGCGCAACAGGCGGTCAAATGTCGGTTCCGCAAGCGCGGCACGCACAACATTGCGGTCATCGCCTTCGCCAAGCCCGTCAAAAACGATATCGTCGAAACCGGTCAGCCCGGTTTCCATGGAACGCAATGCTTTTTGCAGCGATTCCTGGAAATTGCGGCCGATTGCCATTGCTTCCCCGACCGACTTCATCGCCGTATTGAGATGCGTATCGGTGCCGGGGAATTTTTCGAAGGTGAAGCGCGGGATTTTCGTGACGACATAATCGATTGTCGGCTCGAATGATGCGGGCGTCACACCGGTAATATCATTGTCGAGTTCATCAAGCGTATAACCGACGGCAAGTTTGGCGGCGACTTTTGCGATGGGAAAACCCGTTGCCTTCGAGGCCAGCGCGGAGGAGCGCGATACCCGCGGGTTCATCTCGATCACCACAAGCCGCCCATCGGCGGGATTGACGGCGAACTGCACGTTCGAGCCACCGGTTTCCACACCGATCTCGCGCAGCACGGCAATCGATGCGTCGCGCATGATCTGATATTCTTTATCGGTCAGGGTCAGCGCGGGCGCGACCGTGATGGAATCGCCGGTATGAATGCCCATCGGATCAACATTCTCGATCGAGCATATGATGATGCAGTTGTCCGCCTTGTCGCGCACGACCTCCATCTCGAATTCTTTCCAGCCGATCACAGATTCCTCGATCAGCACTTCGGTGACCGGGGAGGCATCAAGCCCGCGTTCGACGATCTGGAAAAATTCCTCCCGGTTATAGGCAATACCGCCACCGGTTCCCCCCAATGTGAAGGAAGGGCGGATAATGGCCGGAAGCCCGACTGTATCTAGGCCGCTTTCGGCTTCGTCCCGGTTATGGGCAATTGTCGAGCGCGGGGTCGCCAGACCGATACGTGTCATTGCGTCGCGGAATTTCATCCGGTCTTCCGCCATATCGATGGCTTCGCGGTCCGCGCCGATCAGTTCGACGCCATATTCCGCGAGGGTGCCGTCCTCTGCCAGTGCAATCGCTGTATTGAGTGCGGTTTGCCCCCCCATCGTCGGCAGCAGCGCGTCGGGCCGTTCGCGGGCGATGATCTTTGCAACCATTTCCGGCGTGATCGGTTCGATATAGGTCGCATCCGCCAGTTCCGGGTCGGTCATGATTGTCGCCGGATTGGAATTGACGAGGATGATCCTGTATCCTTCTTCCTTCAGGGCTTTGCAGGCCTGCGTGCCCGAATAGTCAAATTCGCAAGCCTGGCCGATGACGATCGGGCCTGCGCCGATAAGCAGAATTGAGTTGATATCGTTACGTTTGGGCATGCGTTACCGAACTATTGCATGGAAATTTGAAGCTTTGCGCGTCCTGGCGATGTGCGCGTCCTGACATCGATTAGTCCAACAACGCCACAAAACGATCGAACAGGTAATGGCTGTCCTGCGGGCCGGGGCTCGCCTCCGGGTGATACTGCACTGAGAAAACCGGCTTGCCGGTCACCGCGATCCCGCAATTCGTGCCATCGAACAGCGAAATATGCGTTTCGACGACGCCGGCGGGTAAATCGTCCCGGTCGACCGTGAAGCCATGATTCATGCTGGTGATTTCAACTTTGCCTGTCTGCAGGTCTTTGACAGGGTGATTGGCCCCATGATGGCCCTGCGGCATTTTTCGCGTCGGTATGCCCAAGGCGTGCGCCAGCAACTGATGACCAAGGCAAATGCCGAAAATCGGCTTGCCCGCATCAATCAGCGCCTTGATTACCGGAACTGCGTGGCGCGCGGTGGCTGCGGGGTCGCCTGGACCGTTTGACAGAAAGATGCCATCGGGATTGAGCGCCAGAATTTCTTCCGCGGTTGCGGTGGCGGGAACGACGCTCACATGGCAGCCGCTATTGGCAAAGCAACGCAGAATATTCCGTTTCACGCCATAATCGATGGCGACGATATGATGGCGTGCCGCTGCCTGTCGCCCATAGCCCTTGTCCCATTCCCAACGGGTGGCATCCCATTCGGTCTTTTCCCTGCGGCTTACCGTAACCGCCAGGTCCGCACCTTCGAGGCCGGGCCAGCTTGCCGCTTTCTTGGTCAGCGCCGCAATATCGAACTTGCCATCCGGATTGTTGCAGATCACGCCATGCGGCATGCCTTTATCCCGGATCAGACGTGTCAGCGCGCGTGTATCGACACCGCTAATTCCGACAATTCCCTGCCGCTCCAGCCAGGCGCCCAGATCAGACTGTGCACGGTAATTGGAAGGGGCGGTGATGGCTTCGCGAAGGATAATGCCTTTCGCGACCGGCTTGTCGGATTCCTGATCTTCATCATTGACCCCGACATTGCCGATATGGGGAAAGGTAAAGGTGATGATCTGGTCAGCATAAGAGGGGTCGGTCAGGATCTCCTCATAGCCGGTCATTGCCGTATTGAAGCAGACTTCGCCAACCGCGTCGCCCACTGCACCGATCCCGAACCCCTCAAAAACTGTACCATCCGCAAGCACTAAAACGGCCGTGACTCGGGTTTCCGAGCGTACCCCTCAAAAACTGTACCATCGGCAAGCACTAAAACGGCCGTGACTCGGGTTTCCGAGCCTTGCGACCAAGGTTCGGGGACAAAATTTTCCTTTAACGACATTTAATTTGAATGCTCCAACGCGGCGACAAAGGGCCTGCGTGCCGGCAAACCCGCGTGATATGGGCAAAGTTGCGGGACAATAAGCCAATCGAAATGGCATCGTCAACGCCCTATCCAATAAATTTTTTTCCTTATTTATCAGATGGTTACGATATGTGAGGAGATTTGCAATGAAATGCGGGTTTGGATTAGAGTGCAGTGACCGGTTGTTTGAAGCCGGTTTTTTCGACTCTGACAGGAAATCTCATGGGTGACAGATTTAGTGATGCGCTGAAAGATGCCATCCGGGCAAAGGATACACATCGTATTTCGACGCTCCGTCTAATCATCGCCGCGATCAAGGACAGGGAGATAGCGCTGCGTTCTGAAGATAGGAGCCTGTCCGATCAGGATGTGCTGCAAATTCTTCAGAAAATGGTGCGGCAGCGTCAGGAATCAGCTGAGACATATGAGCAGGCAGCCCGGCTTGAACTGGCTGAGCAGGAGCGCAAGGAAATTGATATTATCGAGGCGTTCCTGCCGCGCCAGATGGATGAGGCGGAGGTTTCCGAGGCCTGCCAGTCGGCAATCGCAACTGTCGGTGCCGAAGGCCTCAAGGATATGGGCAAGGTGATGGCGCAGCTGAAAGAGCAGCATACCGGCGAGATGGATTTCAAGCTCGCAAGCGCCAAGGTCAAGGATCTG
>CALAQW010000093.1 GCA_937888955.1 uncultured Alphaproteobacteria bacterium
CATTTCAAGGCCGGCACGGGCGTGCACGGGATGGGGCGCAATCGCCATGGCGCCAATGGCGCCGACGCCATCCTGAAGGTTCCGGCAGGCACCCAGGTGTGGGATGAGGAGGAGGAAACCCTTCTCGCCGATCTGACCGAACCGGGGCAGAAGATCCGTCTGCTGCGCGGGGGGAATGGCGGATTTGGCAATACGCATTTCAAGGGTCCGTCGAACCGCGCCCCACGCCACGCCAATCCAGGCCAGGAGGGGCCGGGAATGTGGGTCTGGCTGCGTCTGAAACTGATTGCGGATGCCGGGTTGATCGGCCTGCCCAATGCGGGAAAATCGACCTTTCTGGCCACCGTCAGCCGCGCACATCCGAAAATCGCCGATTATCCCTTCACGACCCTGCATCCCCAGTTGGGGGTCGTGTATAGCGATGGCGGGGAATTCGTGCTTGCGGACATTCCCGGCCTCATCAAGGGGGCATCGGAGGGGGCGGGGCTTGGCCACCGCTTCCTGGGGCATGTGGAGCGCTGCCGCCTCAATCTGCATCTGGTCGATGGAACGCAGGAACAGATCGTGCGCGCCTATCGCACCATTCGTCACGAACTGGAGGCCTACAGTCCGGAACTCGCTGCAAAGCCGGAAATCGTGGTTCTGAACAAATGCGACGCTCTGAACCCGGCGCAGATCCGCCGCAAGAAAGCGGCGCTGGAGAAAGCCTGCGGCGCGCAGGTTCTGGTCATGTCCGGCGCGACCGGACAGGGCGTGCAGGAGGCGCTGCGCGCCGCGCATTCCGCCATACGGCGCGCGCGTGAGGAATCGCGAGTGGAAAAGCCCCCAAACGAAACACCATGGAGCCCCTGAAGAAGATGGGCGCACAGGAGACCGCCACGAAGCGTTTGGCCAGGGCGAAACGCGTTGTCATCAAGATCGGTTCCGCGCTGCTGGCCGATCAGGAAGGCGGCGCCTTGCGCGGGGAGTGGCTGCATGCGCTGATCGATGACGTGGCGGAATTGCGCAAGAGCGGCGCGCAGGTGGCGCTGGTCTCTTCCGGCGCCATCGCCCTGGGGCGTGGCATTCTGGGGCTGCGGGGCAAAGCCCTGCGGCTGGAGGAAAGTCAGGCCGCCGCCGCGGCCGGCCAGGTGCATCTGGCCCACGCCTATCAGGCGGCGCTGGCCGCCAGGCAGTTGGCCTGCGCGCAGATCTTGCTTACCCTGGAGGACACGGAACAGAGACGGCGTTACCTGAATGCCCGCAATACCTTCAATACGCTGCTGAAACTGGGGGCCGTGCCGGTCGTCAATGAGAACGATACGGTGGCGACCACCGAAATCCGTTATGGCGACAATGACCGCCTGGCGGCGCGGGTTGCGCAAATGATCAGCGCCGACTGCATGGTGCTGCTGTCGGACATCGACGGGCTTTACAGCGCCGATCCGGGAATTAATCCGTTAGCGGATCATTTTCCGGAAGTGGCCGCCATCACCCCCGCGATAGAGGCGATGGCGGGCGGGTCGAATTCCGCCGTCGGGTCCGGCGGCATGATCACCAAACTGGCGGCGGCAAAAATCGCCACGGGCGCCGGATGCGCTATGGCGATCGCCAATGGCCGGATTCTGCATCCCGTAAAGGCGCTTCTCGAGGGCGCCCGTTGCACCTGGTTTCTGCCCCAGGCTTCTCCCGCCGCCGCCCGCAAGCAGTGGATCGCCGGCGCCCTGGTGCCATCGGGACGCCTTACCCTGGATGAAGGGGCCGTGCATGCGCTGCTGGCCGGCAAGAGTCTTCTGCCTGCCGGAGTGCGTCAGATAACGGGAGAATTCAGCCGCGGTGACGCCGTGGTGCTTCTGGCCCCGGATGGCGGCGAGATCGGACGCGGTCTCTGCGCCTACGACTCACAGGACGCCCTGCGCATAGCCGGGCATAAAAGCAGTGAAATTGAACGGATTCTGGGCTATCGTGGACGTACGGAAATGATCCATAGAGACGATCTGGTTTTGACAGGCGGATAGGCCGTCCAGAGGAGCGCAGCCATGAGTATCGCCAGTATTGAAGAAAGCCGTGGCGGCAAGAACGCCGCGCGCAATCTCCCGGCGGACGAAATCGCCGCCATCATGAATGAGATGGGGAAGAAGGCGCGCGAGGCCGCGGCGTATCTCGCCAGTCGCGATGGCAGGGCGATGGAAAAGGCGCTGACCGCCGCCGCCGCCGCTATTCGCGCGCGATCGGACAAAATCCTGCAGGCCAATGCCAAAGACATGGCCGCAGCCCAGGGGGCCGGATTGGCGGCCGCCATGCTGGACCGGCTGAAACTGGACGACGCGCGTGTCGGCGCCATGGCCCGCGCGCTGGACGAGGTGGCGGCCATGCCCAATCCGGTCGGCCAGATCGTGGCGGAATGGGATCGGCCCAACGGCCTGCATATCCAGCGGGTCAGCGTGCCCCTGGGGGTGATCGGGATCATCTATGAGAGCCGCCCCAACGTCACCTCCGATGCGGCCGCCCTGTGTCTTCGCGCGGGCAACGCGGTCATTCTGCGCGGCGGTTCGGAAAGCTTCTTTTCAAGCCGGGCCATTCACGAATGCCTTGTGGAAGGGCTGAAGGCTGCGCAGATACCGGAAAGCGCCGTGCAATTGGTGCCCACGACCGACCGCGCGGCGGTCGGCTATATGCTGGGCGGCATGACGCAATATATTGATGTCATTGTGCCGCGCGGCGGCCGCAGCCTGACCGAAAGGGTGCAGAAGGACGCAAGGGTGCCGGTGATGGGGCATCTCGACGGCCTGGTGCATGTCTATGTGGATGGCAAGGCGAATCTGGAAATGGCGCGTAAGGTCGTGCTCAACGCCAAGATGCGCCGCACCGGCATATGCGGGGCGGCGGAAACCCTGCTGATCGACCGCGCCTGCGCGGCTACCCATCTTCCGGCGCTGGCGGGGGATCTGATTGCCGCTGGTTGTGAAGTGCGCGGCGACAAGGAGGCGCAGGCCTTCGATCCGCGTATCAAACCCGCGACGGAAGCCGACTGGACGACGGAATATCTGGACGCGATCATTGCCTTGCGCGTGGTCGATGGGGTCGAAGAGGCGATCCGGCATATCCAGCGCTATGGATCCCAGCATACCGAATCCATCATCACCGATGACGCCGATACGGCGGAAAAATTCCTGACCCGGATCGACAGCGCCATCGTCATGCATAACGCCTCGACCCAGTTTGCCGATGGCGGCGAATTCGGCATGGGGGCGGAGATCGGTATCGCGACGGGTAAACTGCATGCGCGCGGACCGGTCGGCGCGGCGCAACTGACCAGCTATAAATATGTCGTGCGGGGCAGTGGCCAGACCCGTCCCTGAGCGAGGGGGCATCATGGCGGGCATGGGCCGGTTCAGCGGGCTGCGGGTCGGTCTGCTTGGCGGTTCGTTCAATCCCGCCCATGACGGGCACCGGCATATCAGCCTTGTGGCCTTGCGGCGGTTGCAGCTCGATCAGATCTGGTGGCTTGTGTCACCGCAAAATCCCCTGAAATCCGCCGCCGACATGGCTGATCTGCCGACCCGTCTGTCGGCGGCACGGCGAATTGCCCGGCATCCGCGTATCCGCGTCAGCGATCTTGAGACCAGGCTTGGCACGCAATATACCTGCGATACCCTGGCCGCGCTGCGCACCCGTGCACCCGATACCCGCTTTGTCTGGCTGATGGGTGCTGACAATCTGGCGCAGATGCCGGCCTGGCGGCACTGGCGGCAAATCATGGCGCTGATGCCGATTGCCGTGCTTGACCGGCCCGGCTATGGACTTCGGGCGCTGCATGGCAAGGTCGCAACCGGCTATGCCAATGCGCGGATTCCCCCTGTGCGTGCGAACATTCTGGCCGATCTGCCGCCACCTGCCTGGTGCTTTTTGTCTTGCCGGCTTCACCCTGCCAGCGCGACCGCCATCCGGGCCGGTGAAGAATCCGCCACACTGTCATTGCGCTGACACCGAACCGGGCGTATTCTTTCTCTCACCATAGCGTCAATTGCCATAGAGGACAGGTCCTGAAACCGATGAACGCGATTGCGGGGGGCGACAAACCCCGAAGTACCGACGATCTGCTGAAGATCGTAATACATTCCCTCGAAGAAGATAAGGCGATCGACATCGTATCGATCGATCTTGAGGGGAAAACCTCGATAGCCGATTTTATGGTTGTAGCGAGCGGCGGTTCAGCCCGGCAGGTGGGCGCGATTGCCGACCATCTGATGGAACGGATAAAGCTTGCGGGCTTCGGCAGCTGCCGGATAGAAGGCCGTGATCAGGGCGACTGGGTCGTCATCGATGCGGGCGATATTGTGGTGCATGTCTTCCGTCCCGAAGTCAGGGATTTTTACAATCTTGAAAAACTCTGGTCGGTGGTTATCCCCGCGGATGCGGGAGCGGATCGTGCTGTCGACGGCCGCGCCGCGATCTGAGTTTAATAGCGCGGCCGATCCGGCAGGCAGATGGTGATAGTTGCGATTACCGGTTACCTGCCGGCTCTTGCATTTGCGTCCTGCGCCTGATCTGTCATGCGTATCGATATAATCGCCGTTGGCCGCGCAGGCAGGGATTCACCGGAAACGCAATTGTCGGAAACCTATGGCGCACGCAGTACGGCATTGGGTGCGCAGTTGGCGCTTGGTCCGGTGACGATCCATTCCGTCGAGGATCGGCAATCGCGCAAGCGCAACATCACCGATGCGGAACGGGCCGCGCAGGAAGCGAAACTGCTGACGGCACAAATTCCCGAGGGTGCGCTGATCGTGACGCTCGATGCGGCAGGCCGGCAGTTGAGCAGCGAGGCATTCGCGGAGGCGCTCGCCAGACATCGCGATCAGGGGATCCGGAACCTCGCCTTTGTAATCGGCGGCGCGCAGGGGCTTGCGCCCGAGCTTCGCGCGCGCGCGCAATGGTCGCTGTCGCTGGGCGCAATGATTTGGCCGCATATGCTCGCGCGCGCGATGTTAAGCGAGCAGATTTACCGGGCAGTAACCATTCTTGCTAATCATCCCTATCATCGGGCGTGAGCGCGGCATCTTCTCTATTATTAACCAAGTGCAATGTTGCGCCCTGCCCTGAACCGGCGATATTTTACGGCCGGACCGAGAAGTACCATTTTGCTGAAGTGATAGCTGCATGACTGACAAACGCAAAAGGGGGGGCACAAAAGGGGGTAAATGGGCGGTCTGCCCGTTTCCAGGCTCTGCTATGGCTTCAGCGGTGGCAATTATAACCTGTTGGGCTTTTGCCGGTTCTGCGGTTGCCCAGACTGCTGAAATTGCCCGCCGCACCGCGCAGCAGGAAAAGCTTGAGAAGGCCGCGCGCGCCATCGGCAGCGATATGACCCAATTGCAGCAGCGGCTCGTCACGACGGCCAAACAGATCCGCAATCAGGAACAGGTCGCGACCGATCACGAAACCCAGCTTGAGACATTACGGGTTGAGCAGCATGCGCTGACGGCCGGTTTCGACCGCCGGCAAGGTGAATTGAGCGAAATGCTCGGGGTATTGACGCGGGTGTCGCAGCGGCCGCCGGCCTTGCTGATGGTCGAACCTGACGGGGTGCGGCAGCAATTGCGCGGGACGATGCTGCTTGGCGCGATGATCCGCATGCTGGAGCAGGATGCGGCGGAACTGCGCGCAGAGCTTGCCGCGCTCGACCGGCTGCGCACAACGATTGTCAGCAAGCAAGACGCGTTGCAGAAATTGCTGCCCGAATTGCATGCGGAGAAGCAGCGTTTGACCGCGTTGCTGGCGGAAAAGGACAAGCAGCGGGCGCATTTATCCGCAAGCGCCAAAGCCGAAGCCCAGGAAATCGCGCAATTGGCGGCACAAGCCCGCGATACCCGCGATCTGCTCAGCAAATTGCGTGAACGTCATTCGCAATTCGCCGCTTTGCCGATGCCCCAGCCCAAGCCCAAGCCCCAACCCCAACCTCTCCGGCTGGCTGACGGCCTTCCTGGCGCGGCGGCGCGGTTCCCGAAGTCAAGCCGACCCTTGCGGCGCTGCATCCGCCACGAATTTCAAGCCGCCGATTCAGCGAATCGCGCGGCCAGATTCTGCAGCCGGTGATTGGCAGGATCGCCGAATTTTTCGGCGGCAAGGATGGCGCTGGCGGAACATTGCACGGCATTCGCATCATTTCACGCAGTAACGCCGAAGTGGTTGCGCCATTTGATGGAAAACTGGCATTTGCCGGCCGGTTTGGCGATTATGGCGAACTATTGATCCTGGAAGTCGGGGACGGGTATCATATACTGCTTTCCGGGATGAGCCATATATACGGGGAAACCGGACAAAATGTGATTGCCGGGGAGCCTATTGGCAGGATGGGAACGGAGGCCGGAACGGCTGACGTGAAAGAGGCTGCGAGCCAGCAGAAGCGCAATGCACTATATGTTGAGTTTCGCAAAGACGGGGAACCGTTCAATCCGGCCCCGTGGATTGCATCGCGCAAGATTGAGGTAAGCGGATAATGATCGAAACAGGAACAACAGGCGACAGGATAAAGCAGATGAATGGGAAAATACGATTTGCGCTTGTTGTGTCGCTGTCGCTTGTTCTCAGCCTGCCGTTTCTTGTTGTGTCCGGCCCGGCAGCCCACGCGGCCAAATCCGATACTTATGAACAGCTTAATCTGTTCGGTGATGTGTTTGAACGCATTCGCAACAACCATGTTGTCGAAGCCGAGGACAAGGAACTGATCGAGGCCGCGATCAACGGCATGCTGTCATCGCTCGATCCGCATTCGAGCTTTTTGAACGCGGAAAGCTATCGGGATATGCAGGTGCAGACCCGGGGCGAGTTTGGCGGGCTTGGCATTGAAGTTACAATGGAAAACGGCCTGATCAAGGTGGTTGCGCCGATCGACGATACGCCGGCGGCGCGTGCCGGGCTGCAATCTGGCGATTATATCACGCATCTTGATGGGGAAGCTGTGCTTGGGCTGACATTGCGCGAGGCGGTCGACAGGATGCGCGGACCGGTGCGCACGGATATACGGCTGACCGTCGCGCGTGAAAACGAGGCCGACCCATTCGAGGTTGTGATCACCCGCGATGTCATTACTATTCAATCCGTACGGTCGCGGCGGGAAGGTAACATCGCCTATCTGCGGATTTCCGCTTTCAACGAACAGACCGATTCAGGCGTCAAGGAGCAGCTCGCCGCGCTGAAGCAGGAGATCGGCAGCGAATTTCAAGGCGTCGTCCTTGACTTGCGCAATAATCCCGGTGGCCTGCTCGATCAGGCGGTTGCTGTCAGTGACGAATTCCTCGATCGTGGCGAAATCGTATCGACGCGCGGCCGGCATGAAGAGGATATTCAGCGCTTCAATGCCTCGAAAGGCGATATCAGCAGCGGCAAACCGATCATCGTGCTGATCAATGGCGGTTCGGCCAGCGCATCCGAAATCGTTGCCGGTGCGCTGCAGGATCATCGCCGTGCCATCGTGCTCGGAACATCAAGCTTTGGCAAGGGCTCGGTGCAGACGATCATTCCCCTGGGCGGCAAGGGGGCCTTGCGGTTGACGACCGCGCGCTACTATACCCCGTCGGGCCGTTCGATCCAGGCCAAGGGTATTGAACCTGATATCGAAGTCGCACAAGCCAAGGTCGAACCGCTGGAGGATACCGGCGGGCGCAGCGAGGCCGATTTGCGTGGTCATCTTGATGAGGAAAATCCCGATGCGGACAAGACGGCAGCAGATACGGATTCCCAGGCAGTTGACGATTATCAGCTCGCTTATGCATTGGATTTGCTGCGAGGGATTTCCCTTGTTAACGACCGTGCGGTAAATTAGCGACTTTCGGTACAACCGACAGGCATTCAATTTTGGCAGCCTTTTGGAAAGCTTTCCGGTCGCGCAATCCTGCAGCCGAAACGGCACAGCATGAATTGGAAGCGGAAGAACAGCCGCGTGGCGGAACAAGTCCTGTTCTGATCGCGACATTCATCGTGCTCGCTGCTTTGGGTGGTGTGATTGCGTGGCTGGCCTTGTCGGCACCGTCTGCACCGCCTGCCGCTGTGTCTTTGTCATTGGGGGAAACCGAAACCATATTGGATCTGTCCGAAGGGCAGCTTTCCCTGGATGGCGCTTTAACGCCGCCCGCGACCGATAAGCGCGATGTCAGCGACGCGGGACAGAATCGCGCTCAGTCATCGCTGAGAATTTTGCCTGCGATGCGGACCGCGGATGGGCGATTGCAGCTCGGTCCGGTACCCGATCCCACGCTTGTGCAGCAGTCAGTAGTCGGCCCATTGCCGAAAATTGCCGAGGACGGGGCGCAGTCCTGGCATGTCTATGCGCATCCTTTCGACAGCAGCGATCCGCGCCCCAAAGTGGCGATCGTCATCGGCGGCATGGGGTTGAGCCGGGCGACGACCAGCGCAGCCCTGAAAGACCTGCCGCCCGCAATATCGCTGGCCTATACACCCTATGTTCAGCGGTTGCAGGACTGGATTGATCAATCGCGCGCCTATGGGCATGAAGTCCTGCTGGAGCTGCCCATGGAACCGCATGATTTTCCTGAAAACGACCCTGGTCCTTACGCATTGCTGACCGAGCTTTCAGTCGAGGAAAATACCAGCCGGCTGGAATGGCTGCTCAGCCGGTTCACCGGTTATGTCGGCGTTATTAATTTTCTGGGCGCCAAATTTCTCACGGCTGAGGTTGCGCTGGCACCAATTGTCGCGGAATTGAAAGGCCGTGGGCTGATGATCGTTGATGACAGTGGCAGCCGCCGCAGTATGATTGCAGGCCTGGCGGGGCAGATCGATATGCCGTTTATCGTCAGTGACCGTCGGATCGATGTCGAACCGGATGCCGCCTATATCGGGCGGCAATTGGCCGAACTCGAGGCGGTGGCGATTGATCGTGGCTTCGCCGTTGGCGTCGGCTCCCCCTATCCGGTAACCGTTGAAACATTGACGACATGGGCAGCCGGGCTTGCGCAGCGTGGTATTGTGCTTGTGCCGGTATCTGCCGGGGTGCGCTAGCTTGTGCGTCTCGCGTCAGAATGGAAAAGGATCGCAATTGATGGATTGCCGTAACAATGGATGAGAGGCCGATGCCGGTTAATGATGCGGTCCCCGCGCCAAGCGAAACCCCACCCGCTGAGTATCGTGAATGTGTCGGTATCTGTCTGATCAACGCTGAGGGGCAGATATTTGTCGCCCGGCGTCTTGATTTGGGCAGCAATGAGGCGCCGCCTGATGCGCCGCCCAAACCGTGGCAGATGCCGCAGGACCAAAACCGCGAAGTGGC
>CALAQW010000094.1 GCA_937888955.1 uncultured Alphaproteobacteria bacterium
CAAAAACGGTAAATACCGTGGGGGGTGAGGATAGTGGCGGTTCTGGCGGCGGGAGTGATTCACCTCAGGATGGCGAGGAAGAGCTGCTGGAAATCATGGATGAAACGGAAGAATTGAGAGAGGCCGGCTGCGGCTGTTGATCCGTATCCCCGACATGGGGCTGATGACGAAAATGGGAATCGAAATGGCAGTTGGAAGCGCAAACCGTTTTGGGCAACGGATCCGGACGGCGGTATTATCGGTTTTTATCGCTTTATTCGCTTTCTGTTTACCGGCTGCGGCGCTGGAAGTAGGCGAAACCATTCAGGATTCGGTATCCGTCGGCGGCTTTACGATGCCGCTGCCAGCGGGTGTATGGACGGTGTATTACATCAATCAATCCGATGACCCGGAATTTCCCACTGCGAAGGTGGGGCTGATTTTGGAACGCGGCAAAATCGTCCGGCAGGCAATGTATATTCGCACCGCGCGGGCCACGAAGCATACAGGCTTCAAACCTTACCCCTATTGCGAACGCCCTTATTATTTTTATGAGGAAACGCTCGCCAATCAGGCAGGCAATGTTCAACAATGCTGGCATATGCGTGCGGAAGCACTGACCGGCGACGGAGAATCGTCCGAACGCTATGCATCGCTGCTCGAGGTCAGCAAACGCAACGGCTATTTCCTGCCATTGACGATGATTGGTGCGCGCTATCATTTTGCAAATCGCAGCAAGACTTTGCGGGTCTCGATCGGCTGGAATCCCGACGCGATCCTGCGTGCACCGGAAAGCAAGAAGGTGTGGCGGTTCGAAGACTGGACAGCAGACGCCATCGCCGCCGATCCGCGCAAAAAAGTTATCATGACCAAATTCAAGAAATGGTCGCAGGATTGGCTGCCCAATGTTGAAAACGCATTCAGTCAATCCAATTAGCCAGAACGCTTTTGAGGACGCTTTTTGAGTATGAACTTATCCATTCGCAAATTGCGCAGTATCGCGGCGGCGGGACTTTTATTCCTGATAGGTGCCGAACCGCAAAGCATCTCGGCTTATGCGCAACAACTGCCAAGCAGTGTCGAGCCAGGCCGGATCGAAAAGCGGTTTGAAACACCGCAAATGCCCCGTGCGGTTCCCGAACCGCTGTTGCCGAACGGGGATGATCCGCTGCCGCCTGAAAAAGCAAACAAAATCCGCTTCGAATTGAATGAGATCAAGTTGATCGGCAATACGGTTTTTGACGCCGGCACCCTGTCACAATTTTATCAGCAATATCTCGGTCAGCAGATATCACTTGGCACTTTGTATGAAATTTCAAAGGCCATCGCGAAGCATTACCGCAATAATGGCTATGTTCTGACCCGCGCCATGCCGCCTGCGCAGCGGGTGGAAAATGGCGTCGTTGCCATTGAAATCGTCGAAGGGTTTATCGCAACAGTCGAATTGGAAGGAACAATTTCGGGCGACCGTGAGCTGATCGAGGCCTATGCGAAAAAAATCCTCGCATCGGTACCGCTCAACAACAAGATACTCGAACGATATGTCCTGCTGATCAATGACTTACCGGGAATCCGCGCGAAAGCCGTCCTGATCCCGTCATTCGAAACGCGGGGGGCATCCGACCTTATTCTGCAAGTTGTCGAAGACCGCTGGGATGTGACCGGAACCGTGGATAATCGAGGCACCGAATTCGTTGGCCCCGGGCAGGTGCAGCTAAGCGGTGGACTGAACAATTTTCTTGGCCGGTTCGAACGGGTTTCGGGACAATCCATCGTGACCCAGGATACCGATGAGCTGAAATATCTCCAGCTTGGCTATACGCAGCCGATCGGCACGGAAGGCACGACTCTCGGCCTGTCGGGTAATATCAGCTGGTCCTCACCGGGCTCCAACCTGAAGCCATTTGATGTGGAGGGCCAGAACCGCGCGCTGACACTGTCTGCATCCCACCCGATTATCCGAACCCGGCGCAAGAATTTGAGCGTTCGCGGCACGCTTAACTACAAAAATTCATCAACCGACCTGCGTGACACTCTGTTGTCGGAGGACCGGATACGGGCCGCACGCATTGGCGTTTCGGGCGATATGGTGGACAAGCTGCGCGGGATCAGCCTGCTCGATCTGGAACTGAGCCAGGGCCTTGATATTCTCAATGCGTCTGATTCTGGCAATGCCCGCCGCACACGCGCGAGCGGCCGTCCCGATTTCACGAAGCTCACCATGAATTTGGTCCGGGTTCAGCAAATCAAGGGCCCCTTCCGGGCCATCCTTGGCGCCACCGGTCAATATGCCTTTTCCCAACTTTTCGCCTCTGAAGAGTTCGGGATCGGCGGCGTCCCGTTTGGCCGGGCCTATGATCCGTCGGAATATACCGGCGACCACGGCGTCGCCTATCGGATCGAAGGTCAATATGCGGTACCTTTCGAAAGCGAATATCTACGCTCTCTGCAACTTTACAGCTTCTACGATAATGGTTCGGTCTGGCGGATCGACCACTCCACCCGCGAAGCACGCGCGTCGGCGGCTTCGGCCGGGCTTGGCGCACGCTTTAACGTAATGAACAGAGTGTCGGGCTATATTGAGGTAGCTGACCCGCTGACCGGCAGCGTCGCCACCCGTGGCGACCATGGCCGTAAGCCGCGTTTCTTTTTCAGCCTGTCTGCGACGCTTTAGTGCAGGGAAAAATCATTATGGCAGCGATTGGCAGAAAGCTTCGCAACCGCACGATATTATCGGGATTGCCGCTTGGGTTTGCGGTGTTTTCGGGTGCGGCGC
>CALAQW010000095.1 GCA_937888955.1 uncultured Alphaproteobacteria bacterium
AGACCGCAGATGCCGTGCTTGTCGCCGCGCGCGACAAGGTTCAACAGGTCAAGGAAGTGGTCGACACGCTGAAGCTTGACGGCCGACGCGAACACCAGATGCATCAGCGCGTCTATCGGCCATGGGGTTTTTACGAGACCCTGGATTTAGGCGAGCGGCACCAGGTGAAACATCTCATGGTCAAGCCTGGCGCACAATTATCGCTGCAAATGCACCATCACCGCGCCGAACATTGGGTGATCGTCAAAGGCTCCGCGCGGGTGACCCGCAACAATGAAACGCATCTTCTTGCGGAAAATGAAAGCATATATCTGCCGCTTGGCTGTACACACCGCCTGGAAAACCCCGGCCGTGTGCCCCTGAGCGTGATTGAAGTCCAGTCGGGCAGCTATCTGGAGGAAGATGATATCGTCCGCTTTGAAGATGATTATCAACGGCACGACAAGGCGGCCGAATAGGTTCAGATCACGCCAACGCCGAACAATGCGGGATGGAAATAAAAGAAGCCCGCAAATACCGCTACCGCCAATGCGATGCGCCATAAACCAATTTCAGCCAATGCAAAGCTGTTGCGCCCCTGCAAGATCGCGGCAAATGGCACGATTGAGGTCTGCTCGGCAAATCGCTGCCAGTCTTCTCCGAATTGCAAACGCCGCTTTCTGTCGATCAGGAACGGGCCGATCAGCGCCAACAAAAAGAAGCTGCCGAAAAAAACAATCGACGCGCGATCCCCATTAACCGCGATGTGCGCCAGCGCCCACAGCACGACCCCACACAGGAATGGGTGCCTGCTGACTCTGGTGATTCCACGCACGGCTTCGCGGCGCTGCAACAGATTTTCCGCCCCTACTGTTGTCGGTGTCGGCGTCGTAAGACCGATCACCACAAGTAAGAAGCCGATAAAGACAAGCGCGAGCGCGGCAAGTTGAACCGCCGGCGGCGCCACCCAGATGACCTCATGCGCCGCCGCACCGTAAGCGCGTACAAGCCAGACAATGCCACCAATCGATAACAGGGAAAATACCGCCTGATATGGCCGCTCACCAATCGCCGCAACAATGACGCCACGCAACGCGGTGCCTGAAATCAGAATATGAATACCGATAAAAAAACCACCCGCGAGCAGTAGCATCGCCATGCCTCACCCTCCCCTAACGCTGCCGCTCGCGCGGCATCCTCCCTGAAGGTTAAACAAGAAAGGGCAATCTGCGCAATCTTTCCGTACCGATGCGCGCAGCACTATCACCAAGGTGACGACGAGGGTCGGCTATTCGCTGTTCACAAGATCAAGGATCGAGACAGCGATTCCATCCCCCTGTATCATAATCTCCCCCTTGGCGATCCGGCGGTTATTGGCATAGACCATGACAGGATCATTCTGCAGCGTCTCAAGCTCGATCACCGCACCGCGCCCCATTTTCAGAAGCTGGTGGATCGGCATCACCGCACGGCCCAAAACGACGGAAACTTCAACTTTAACGCTGTCGATTGCTTTCACGGCAATGAAACCTACATGTTGGTGTGCATCGGAAGTTAAGCAATAATCGCCAAATGCGGTTAGCAACTGGTTAAGCGGGGAAGGGTTTTACATGGCTGACAGCTGTGACATCGGTCAAAAGGTACCAGCCGACACGGGCCCGCAAACGCCGCCAATCCGCTGGCACATCAGCCCCGGCTTGACAGACTATGAGGGTGCGGTGGCGCATATGGAGGATGAGGTTGCCGCAATCCGCGCTCAAAATGCGAGCGAGCTTGTCTGGCTTGTCGAACATCCCCCCATCTACACCGCCGGCACAAGCGCCAAGCCTGAGGATCTGCTTGATCCCGACCGGTTTCCCGTCTACCGGACCGGGCGGGGCGGACAATATACCTATCACGGGCCAGGGCAGCGTGTTGCCTATGTCATGCTGGATTTAAAGAAGCGTGGGTCCGATATCCGCAAATTCGTCTGTGATCTTGAACAGTGGATTATCGACACGCTAGGCCAATTCAATGTGATCGGGGAACGTCGCGAGGGGCGGGTCGGCATCTGGGTCAGGCGTCAGGATAAATCCGGAGAAGACAAGATTGCAGCAGTCGGCGTCCGGGTCAGGCACTGGGTCAGCTTTCACGGGATCAGCCTGAATCTTGAGCCCGATCTGTCGCATTTTGACGGCATTGTACCATGCGGTATCGCCGAACATGGTGTTACAAGTCTTGCCAAACTCGGGATTATCGCAAGCATGGCTGAACTTGATATGGCTTTGCGGACAAGTTTCGAACGGGTCTTTGGTCCTGCCATTGACGATTAGCGGGCGACGGGCGGATCATTGTCGCCCTTGTCCGGTGTTATTTCCGTGCTGCTGTTTGCGGGTTTGCCCGCATCATGCTTCGGGCGACCCACCCCCAGGCGAGCTTCAGTTAACCGGCGATTGACCGCAAGCGTTGCAAGCCCTACCCCCAGCGCCAGCAGCAGAAACAATGACGGCATCGCAATAAGCGGGATATGCGCAATCAACCAAAGCGCCACCGCTCCCGCGCCCACTTCCCCCAGCCGCCACATAAACTGCTCCCTGCGCTCGCCCACACGTTCGAGTAGCATCCCTCCGAGAAAGATGACTGTCGCCACAATGCCTGCAAGCAGCAGCGCGAAATAGACAAGCATCAGGAAAAGTGAAATCACGATCCCGAAGATCGTTCCCATAATCAGAAACGCGGCAATCGGGAAAAACACGATCAACAGCAAACCCACCAAAAATGCGCGCAGCGGGCCCGCATGACGCAATTGCTGAATTTCAGCCGATGCACCGGGGAACAGCAATGTGATCACGGCACTGAGCAAAAGCAGTGCGATCAACCCGCCCCTGCCAATCTGCTGCGCATCCGCGTAGAAAGCAAAATAACGCTCGCCTTCGCGCCATGCCGGCATACCACTCAGCCAGTCGCGCAGGGAAGGCCACCATCGATCCTCGCGATCACCACCCCAGGCGAGATCGCCGGAAATCCGCGCATCAGGATCGATAATTGGTGCCGCTATGCCCTGATAGATAATCTGGCCCCTCAACCGCGCATCCGGCCCGATTTCAAGTCGCGCGGCCTTGATCTTCGCATCACCGTCGATCCGGCCATTGAGCAGGATATGCTGCCCCTCGATAGTCAGGCTTTCATCAATACGTCCCTGAATGACAATATCGTTTCCCGATAATGTCACCTGTTCTTCGATCCGCGATGCCGCGCCCAGAACAATCCGCATGCCATAGGCATCAAGTGTGCCCTCGATCAGGCCATTGACACGCAAGTCCTGACCGCCAAGCCGCACATCCCCGCTGACCGGCGCGTTGAGCCGTACAGACTGCCCGATTGCGTCGATGCTGCCATCAACCGGTGCACTGATCCGGATATCGCGTGCAAGGATGACTGCATCACCTTGCAAAGGTGCAGCAAGCGCAATGTCATCACCGCCAAAAAAACGGCTATCCGCCCACGCCGAGACCGGCAGCAAGCTGGCGCAGAGCAACATCATGCCGAGGAAAGGCGCCGCACGAAAACTGCGCCGCAAGTACAAAGCCAGGCAATTTAAAGACATACCGCTCCCCACCGCCTCTCCTCATCATGACGGATAAAGTTAGTCTGGCGGGATGCGGTCAGCGATTATTCAAATGCGATAATGATCTCATCGACCGCCAAACTATCGCCTTCCGCTGCCTCGATGGAGGCAATCACGCCATCACGCTCGGCACGCAGAATGTTCTGCATTTTCATGGCTTCGACAATCGCCAGCGTCTCGCCGGCCTTGATTTCCTGTCCCACTTCGACGGGAATTGAAATCACGAGCCCTGGCATCGGACACAGCAGATATTTCGACATATCCGGCACGACTTTTTCGGGCATCAGCGCATAGAGCTCAGCCGCGCGCGGGGTACGCATCACCGCACTGAGCGTTGCGCCACCATGGGTCAGCAAAAAGCCCTCGCGCTGCCGGTCGATCTGCACGCGCAAACGCCGGTCCGCAACGCGCACATCCATGACAGCGGAGGCCGGCGTCCAGTCCGTCTCCACGACAAGCAGATCGCCGCCTTCGAACAGAACATGGTATTTTCCATCAACCATCGCCAGTTCAACAGGGTAATTCTCGCCATCAAGGGTCACGACCCAATCCGCGCCGCGCGCTGTCTGATAGCGCTTGTCGATCTGACCGGAAATCTGCCGTGCGCGATTTTTTTCCATCAAGCAGGCAACCCCTGCAATCGCGGCGAGCTCCCGCCTTGTCTCAGAGCCAAGCTCCGCTCCCTGGAAACCATCGGGATATTCTTCATCGATAAATGCCGTGGTCAGCCGGCCTTCACGAAAACGCGGATGTGACATCACAGCGGAAACGAACGGAATATTGTGCTGGATCCCGCGAATATAGAACTCGTCGAGCGCATCACCCATCGCCGCAATCGCCGCCTCACGGGTGGCCGCATGGGTACATAGCTTCGCGATCATGGGATCGTAGAACATGGAAATTTCCGCACCCTCATACACGCCGGTATCATTGCGGACCGTGCGGCCATCCGCTGACATTTCCGCAGGCGGGCGATAGCGCTCCAACCGGCCGATCGATGGCAGGAAATTACGGAAGGGGTCTTCCGCATAAACACGGCTTTCGACAGCCCAGCCGTCAAGCTTGATATCACTTTGGGTGAGCGACAATTTCTCGCCATAAGCGACGCGGATCATCTGTTCGACCAGATCGATACCGGTAATCAGTTCGGTAACCGGATGCTCGACCTGCAAGCGGGTATTCATTTCAAGGAAATAAAAATTCCGCTCGCCATCGACAATAAATTCAACGGTACCCGCAGACTGATAATCAACCGCTTTGGCAAGCGCGACAGCCTGCTCCCCCATCGCCTTGCGGGTTTCCTCATCAAGAAACGGGCTGGGCGCTTCCTCGATCACTTTCTGATGACGGCGCTGAATGGAACATTCGCGTTCCCCGAGATAAATCGTATTGCCAAATTTATCGGCCAGCACCTGTATTTCGATATGGCGCGGTTCGGTGACGAATTTTTCAATGAAAACACGATCATCGCCAAAGCTCGATATGGCCTCGGCAACGGCTGCCTCAAATCCCTCGCGCACCTCCTTGCGGTCCCAGGCGACGCGCATCCCTTTGCCGCCACCGCCCGCGGATGCCTTCAGCATCACAGGATAACCGATCTCCTCGGCGATTTTCACCGCCTCATCCGTATCCTGAATAACCCCCAGAAAGCCGGGAACCGTATTAACCTTGGCCTCCGCAGCAAGCTTCTTGGATTCGATCTTGTCGCCCATCGCCTGGATCGCGCGAACATTCGGCCCGATAAAAGCAACGCCCTCAGCGGCCAGTCGCTCGGCAAATGCGCCATTTTCGGACAGGAAGCCATAGCCCGGATGTACAGCCTCCGCCCCCGTCGCCTTGATCGCTTCAACGATTTTATCGGCAAGCAGATAGGATTCGGCGGCTGGCGGCGGGCCAATATGCACCGCCTCATCGGCCATTTTCACATGCAGCGCATCGGCATCTGCATCCGAATATACAGCAACAGTTGCAATGCCCATCCTGCGTGCGGTTTTAATGACACGGCAGGCGATCTCACCCCGGTTGGCAATCAGTATCTTGGAAAACATATTCTTCTAATTCTGCTGGTTGTCTTAAAGGGGAAGGTTGGAATGTTTCTTCCACGGATTCTCAAGCTGCTTGTTGCGCAAGCGCTGCAAGCCGAGACTGATCCGCCGGCGCGTTGAATGCGGCATGATCACCTCGTCGATATAACCACGGTTCGCGGCAACGAAGGGATTCAGGAAACGGTTCTCATATTCTTCGGTCCGGGCGGCAATCCGTTCAGGGTTGCCAAGCTCATCACGGAAGATAATCTCCACCGCCCCTTGTGCGCCCATCACCGCAATCCCCGCCGTCGGCCAGGCGAAATTGAGATCGCCCCGCAGATGCCGTGAAGCCATCACCACATAAGCACCACCAACCGCCTTGCGGGTAATGACGGTAATTTTCGGAACCGTCGCCTCGCAATAGGCAAATAGCAGCTTCGCACCATGCTTGATCAGGCCGCCATATTCCTGCGACGTGCCCGGCAGGAAGCCCGGCACATCGACGAAGGTGACAATCGGGATATTGAAGCAATCGCAGAACCGAACGAACCGCGCAGCCTTGCGGCTGGCATCCGAATCGAGACAACCGGCCAAAACCATCGGCTGATTACCGACAATACCCACCGGCTGACCGTCGATACGGCCGAAACCCGTAACAATGTTTTTTGCGAAATTTTCCTGAATTTCGAAGAAGTCACCCTCATCGACCGTCTTCAGGATCAGCTCTTTCATGTCATAGGGTTTGTTCGGATTATCGGGCACGAGCGTATCGAGCGACATTTCCAACCGGTCAGGCTTGTCCCAGCTCGGGCGGGTTGGTGCCTCGGCCCGGTTATTCGCCGGCAGGAAGTCCATCAGACGGCGAATTTGCGCCAATGTCTCGACATCATTATCCCATGCCCCATCGGCAATGGAGGATTTCGTCGTATGGATACTTGCACCACCCAGCTGTTCCGCCGTCACTTCTTCCTGGGTAACGGTTTTGACGACATCGGGGCCTGTTACGAACATGTAGGAGGTGTCGCGCACCATGAAGATGAAATCGGTCATGGCCGGGGAATAGACGTCGCCCCCGGCACACGGCCCCATAATCACCGAAATCTGCGGGATCACACCCGATGCAAGCACATTGCGCTGGAAAATTTCCGCATATCCGCCCAGCGAATCCACCCCTTCCTGGATACGCGCACCACCGGCGTCCATCAAACCGATAACCGGCGCGCCATTGCGCAGGGCCATATCCTGAATTTTACACACCTTCTGCGCATGCGCCTGCGACAGCGATCCGCCAAGAACCGTGAAATCCTTGGCAAACACATAAACGATCCGGCCATTGATCGTGCCCCAGCCGGTGACAACGCCATCACCGGGGATCTTGTCATCCGCCATCCCGAAATCAGCGCAGCGATGTTCGACAAACATATCGAACTCTTCAAACGAACCTTCATCCAACAACAGCTCCAGCCGTTCGCGTGCCGTTAACTTGCCTTTTGCATGCTGCGCATTGATGCGGCGTTCACCGCCCCCCATTCGTGCCGCTTCACGCTTTTGTTCCAGTTGCGAAATCGTATCCATGAATCTTCCGGGCCCTGTGAGATATTGCTGTTGTTGAACCGGCCTGTTTTCCGCACAAAGGCCGGTTTATGCCAAAGCGCAGGCTGACATAGCATCTCTGATCATGGGTTTCCAGCGTTTGCGGCAAGCTTTAATCGTTCAGCAGGCGCAGCAGGTGATCTGCATGCTGTAATGCGGCAAAGGCATTGGCACGCCGGGCCATCGCCTCGCTATCCTCACCCCATTTTTCGATCTGCCAGTCCTCGTCGATTTGCGCGGCCGCCCATGCCGCATCAATGTCGAGGAAACGCGCATGCAGCGCAAGGCCGATGACCAGGGACCCGCAAATACCAACCACATCACGCATCGCACCCAGTGTGAAAGCATCGAATGCGGCAACCTCCCTGGACAGCCGCATAAGACTGTCGCCATCCTGAGCGACCGGCATGACGCCGGTTGTGACAGTGAGTTTTAGCGCAAATTCTTCCGCCGCCCAGGCAAGCAATGGATCCCAGGCGCCGGCCTGCCGTTGCACAAGCTCGTCTGGTGCATCTGCCCGATAACAGACAAGATCGCTCCCTCCATAGGCGCTGATCTCACTTGCCAGGCGGGCAGGGTCCGGCATCACCTCATCTATAGCGATATTGACAAGCCGATTGATCCCCATTGTCTTGAGATCCACGACATCCTGTTGCGCTTCCCACTCCTGCGCAAGTGCATGCGCCAAACGCCGGGTCGGCAGGCTGACCGCACGTTTCAGGGGTGTCCGGATCCGCCGTCCATCAAGGGTAACCCCAAATCCGTCCTCGACCTCAACGGTCATCACATCGGTATAAAAACGCTTCACTGTCCTGCCTGCACTTTAATGACGCGCCCTTACGCTTCCCCGCCAAGATAGTCGCTGATCCGTGGCAGAAGGTCTGCTGCATCTTCCACGATCTGCGCCGCCCCCGCATCGATAAGCTGATCGACCGGCTGATGCCCCCAGCTGACACCAATCCCATGCACACCCGCATTGACCGCCATTGCCATATCGAATGTCGAATCGCCGATCATGATCGTACGGTCGGGATCGATCCCGGTTTCCGACATTGCCTGGTGCAAAATCTCCGGATGCGGCTTGCTTGGTCCATCATCGGCGGTTTTCAGCGTTATAAAACAATCGCCAAGTCCGTGCTGCGCCAGAACACCGTCAAGTCCGCGCCGCGACTTTCCGGTCGCGACCCCAAGCAACATGCCTTGCGCCTGAAGACTGTCGATACAGGAGATCGGAAGAGCACACGTCTGAACTCCTGTATCGACAGTCTTCA
>CALAQW010000096.1 GCA_937888955.1 uncultured Alphaproteobacteria bacterium
ACAGATTGTAATCATAGTTGGTATCCCTGAGCATCGGCACGCGCTAGAGGCGCGTGTCAGGCCGCGCATTCAGGCGCGAACCGACTGTGTACGCACGAACAGCAATCCGGTGACTGTACCCTCCCCCATCATTTGCTGCGCAATTTCCAGCAGCCTGTCGCGCAGCGTCAGCACATCGACATTGCCGGAGGATTTATTCTCGCGCGCAATCAGGTAGGTTTCGCGCAGAAATGCATCCTGCAGGCGGGGGATCTTCCCATTGGCTGCTTCGGGATCCGCATCGGGGGCGAGTTCCATCTTCAATGTCAGCAGAAGATATTTTGTAACCCTGCGCCCTTTCATCACGGGTGCGGCGAGGTTGGGCAGATCAATATAGATCGGTGCTGGCGCTGTTTCGGCGGGCTCTTCAGCCCGGGCCGGGGAACCGGCCAGAAAAAAGCCCGTCAGCACGAGGATACAAAAAGCGATAAGGTGGTTTTTCGGCGGCGATATCATAGCGGCCATACTGTCGTAACGATCTTAAGAAGCCGTGTATTATCTCAGATAAGGCACCGGTATCAGCGACCGCCTGCCCAACCCCAAAGCGGCTGAAACTTCAAGCTCAGAAATGTTGAAAGCCTGTGCTGGAAAGCGGCAGCTCCGCACCATCTCCGTCCAGGAAACGGAGGGACTTAACTTCTGTGATTATGCCTATTTGACTGATGGTTACACCAACCTCCTTCGCGATTGATATAACTTTTCCCTCTGCCTCAGGCGGTACGGTAAAGGCAAGTTCGTAATCGTCGCCCCCCGCAATGATATCGGACCAGTCAGCCGTAGCTTTGTGGCGCATGGCACGCGCGGCATCGGACAGCGGCAATGCATTGAGGGCAATTTCCGCCCCGCATTGCGATTGCCGGCAGATATGACCAAGATCTGCGGCCAGCCCGTCTGAAATATCAATCGCCGCGGTTGCATGGGCGATCAGGCGCGGCCCAAATGCTGTACGCGGTCGCGGTAGCAGATAACGCGCGCGCAGATGTCCCGCTTCCGCTTCGCTTAAATCCGGCGCGACCTTTCCCTGCCGCAGCTTGAGCCCCAGCGCTGCATCGCCAAGCGTCCCTGACACAAAGACAAGATCGCCGGCTTGCGCGCCATTACGACGCAACATCCGCCCAGCCGGCACCCAGCCCATCGCGGTAAGCGACAGGCAGATGGGGCCATCGGTCGATACCGTGTCGCCCCCCAAAAGCCCGATGTCAAAGCGCGCCTGATCATCCGCCAGACCCTGGGCAAACGCCGCCACCCACGCTTCTGAAACCGGCCGTGGCAGCGCAATTGTCAGGATATAGCCATGCGGCCGCGCACCCTTGGCCGCCAGATCCGACAGATTGACGCGCAATAATTTCTGCGCAATGGCGTCAGGTGGGTCATCGGTAAAAAAATGCCGGCCGGCGACCGCCATATCGGCTGTCACGACAAGCTCATGCCCGGCTTCGGGGGGAATGATGGCGGCGTCATCGGTAAGGCCGAAGCTATTCGCATCGCGCGCCGCCAGCGGCGCGAAATAGCGCGCAATCAGATCGAACTCGCCAGCACCTGTCATTGTTGCAACCCCGGTGAAGCTATCCCGGTGGCCGCCGTCGCATGCGGTCGCAGCGCGGCCTCAGCTTTTCTTCGGCCGGTCATCGGTTGTAAAGAATTCAGGTCGCGCGGCGCGTGCCAACCGATCAAGCACACTGTTTGCAAATCCAGGCTCACTGCCCGAAAAGAAGGCGTGTGCCACATCGACATATTCGCTGATGATCACTTTCAGCGGCACATCAGGCCGGCACAGCAATTCAAAGGTCGCAGCCCGGATAATTGCACGTAATGTCGCATCGATCCGGGGAAGCGACCAATCCTGGCTTACCGTCGCGGCGATCAGATCGTCAATCTCATCCTGCCGGCCGACGACGCCGCGGACAAGCAAGGCAAACCAGCTCCGGTCAACGGGTGGATAGCTGATGCCCTCAATTTCCTGATCGAACCGGACAGCGATGAATTCCGCAATCACGCGATTGGCATCCGCACCGCCCATTTCCATTTGATAAAGCGCCTGCACAGCAGCCAGCCGCGCCACGGATCGGGGCGGTTTGACTGCAAATTCGGCGACAGCGACAGCTTCGGTTTCATCAGAAGGGGTTGGCATTTTTCTCAATCCGCACCGAATTGCCGCCGCAAGTCGATCATCCCCAAGCATGCAAGGGCAAAATCGCGCCCCTTATTCTTGTCGGCGACCGATGCGCGCGCCCAAGCCTGCTCCCTGTTTTCAACCGTCAGGATACCGTTCGCAAGCGCAATGCCATGTTCAATCGACAGATCCATGAGGCCGCGCGCCGATTCCGCGCAAATCGTCTCGTAATGGGTTGTTTCGCCCCTGATCACGCAACCAAGCGCGATATAGCCGTCATATTGCGGGGCGACCCCCGCATTGCTGCGCGCGCCCATGGCAATCCGTATCGCAGCGGGCAGCTCAAAGGCGCCGGCAACTTCATAGCGGTCATAGCTTGCGCCTGCCGCATCAAGTTCGGCCAGCACGCCAGCCGCAAGCGCATCGGCAATATCCTCGTAAAACCGCGCCTCGACGATCATGATGCGTGGCGGTGTCTGCATGTGTCGTTTCCTTTTAAAGCGGTGCATCCGCGTCCACGCCATGCGGCCCGAACCGGCAGAACGCCTGCCCTGACAAGCCGGTCACAAATGAACGGCCCGGCTCAACCGTTTGTCCGTTGTCGCGTTAGTCCATCGGGGTGATGGGCATCATATCGACAATCCGCAGCCCGTAACCTTCAAGCCCGATAATATGCCGGTTGCTGCTGTTGGACAGTAACTTAATGTCCTTAACACCAAGGTCGACAAGAATCTGCGCGCCCACGCCATAGTCGCGCAGTTCCGTACCGCCACCACCCGCGCCGCGCATCAGGATATCGGAAACAATCGTCGCCTTGGTATCGCGGATCAGGACGATAACGCCACGGTCCAGATCGTCGATAGCCTTCATCGCACCATGCAACAGCCCGGTATGACCGCTTTTTGCGCCGAGCAGGTCGTCAAACACGTTAATAGCGTGCATCCGCACAGGCACAGGCTCGGGCCCGCTGATATCGCCTTTGACAAGCGCCAGATGCTCCGCATATTCCACAACATTGATGTAGACATAGAGCTTGAACTTGCCGCCATACATGCTGTCCAGCTCGGCTTCGACAGCCTGGTGGATGATCCTGTCATGGCGGCGGCGATAGGCGATCAGATCGGCGATGGTCGCAACCTTCAGCCCATGGGTTTGCGCAAAGGCGACAAGATCGGGCAACCGCGCCATCGTCCCGTCTTCATTCATGATTTCGCAGATCACACCCGCCGGGTTAAGACCGGCAAGCCGTGCGACATCGACCGCTGCTTCCGTGTGGCCTGCGCGCACCAGCACCCCGCCATCGCGCGCCATCAGCGGAAAAATATGGCCCGGCGTCACAATATCGCCGGCCCCCTTTGTGGGATCGGTAGCAACCGCCACCGTATGCGCCCGGTCATGCGCGGAAATACCGGTCGTGACACCGTCCTTCGCCTCGATCGATACGGTAAAGGCTGTCTTGTGCCGGTCCTGATTGTTGGACGCCATCAAAGGCAGCCCCAGCTCCTTGATGCGCCTGCCCGTCATGCTGAGACAGATCAGCCCGCGACCGTATTTCGCCATGAAATTGATCGCGTCGGGGGTCGCCATCTGAGCCGGGATTACAAGATCGCCCTCATTTTCCCGGTCTTCGTCATCGACGAGAATAAACATGCGCCCGTTGCGCGCATCCTCGATGACATCCTCGATGGGCGACAAAAATTCCTGCAACTCATCATGGGTGAGTTCACCCGCGACTGTCATATCGGCCATTACAGCCCCTCCACTTGCTTCAGACGCGCGACATAGCGCGCCAGCGTATCGACCTCGAGATTGACGCGATCACCGATTTTCATGGTCCCGAACGTCGTTTCCGACTGGGTGTGCGGGATAATATTGACGCCAAATCGGGCGTCGCTGACCTCATTCACCGTGAGGGATGCACCATCAAGCGCCACAGAGCCTTTCTCCGCAATGAAGCCGCGCAGCTCCGCAGGCGCCTGGAAGCTGTAGCGCAGGGAAGAGCCTTCGGGCCGGATATCCTCGATCACCGCGATCCCGTCCACATGACCGCTGACAATATGACCGCCAAGCTCATCGCCGATTTTCAGCGCCCTTTCGAGATTGATCCGCCGTCCCTGCTGCCAGTCGCCAAGATTGGTGCGCGCCAGTGTTTCAGCCGAGGCATCGACAGCAAACCAATTCTGGCCTGCCTCGTTTCCCTTATCGACGACGGTCAGACAAACACCCGAACAGGCGATGGATGCACCAATATCGATGCGCGCCACATCATAGGCCGTATCGATCACAAATCGGGTATCGCCCCGCTGCTCACGCAGCCGAAGCACCCCGACATCGGTTATGATTCCTGTAAACATGTCTCAGTTGTACTGGCGTCGCCGATAGGTTTCCAGCAGATCCTCGCCAAATTGCGCCACCGATTCGCGCAAAAAGACCGGCGAATCCGCAAGATGGTCGAGCCCCAGCGGCGCGATGGCCGCAATGCCGTCACCGCCGATCAGCTTTGCCGCACGGAACCAGACAAGCCGATCAACAAGGTCCGCACCAATCAGGGTAGCCGCCAAAACCGCACCGCCTTCAACCAGAACGGAATTAATGCCCCGCTCGCCCAACGCGCGCAGCATCGCATCAGGCTGCATATGTCCATCGTTCCCCGCAGGCAGCCTGACCACATCGATCCCGGCATCGCGATAAGCACCAGCGCGCAACCGGTCCGCATCATTGCGGATAAACATCAAGCTTGGCTGCGTCGCAGCGCCGCGGACAAATTTTGACGTCAATGGCAACCGCATTCGGCCATCGGCGATGACCCGCAAAGGTGAACGCGCCTCCAGCCCGGCAAGCCGGCAGGTAAGCTCGGGATCATCGACGAGCGCTGTATTACTGCCAACCATGATGGCGTCGTGGGTCGCGCGCAACAGATGCGTCCGTGCACGCGCCGATGCCCCCGTGATCCATCGGCTTTCACCGCTATGGGTTGCGATCCGGCCATCAAGCGTTGTTGCGACTTTCAGCGTCACAACCGGACGATCATGCCGGCAACGCGACAGAAAGCCAGCATTCAACAACTCCGCCTGCTCCGCACAGACCCCTGTCTGCACCGTAATCCCCGCCTCACGCAACAGCGCGAACCCCTTGCCCGCAACACGGGGATCCGGGTCCTGCATCGCCGCGACGACGCGGCTGACCCCTGCATCAATCAGCGCCTGCGCACAGGGGGGCGTCTGCCCGTGATGGGCGCAGGGTTCAAGGGTGACATAGGCCACCGCGCCGCGCGCAGCAGTACCGGCGCGGTGCAGGGCTTCTGTCTCCGCATGCGGGTTTCTGTGCCCTGTGAC
>CALAQW010000097.1 GCA_937888955.1 uncultured Alphaproteobacteria bacterium
TATTCCTATCTCAGCTATTGCCAGGAATCCAGACCGGGGGGTGGGGCTGCTGTACCGGGCGCGGCCAGATGTTCACATAAGGAATCTGGTGGTAGCGGCCATTGAAGGAGAAAGTGTCCGGATTGGTCCAGGCCTGCATGACCAGATCATGTGCCTCGCGATATTTCACGCGCAGGTGCGACGGGTTTTCCCCGAATGCATAGCAAGTATCCATCGGCGTGCCGACCGGGAAGCCTGCGATCAGACGGCCACCGGAAATGCAGTCGATCATCGCCATTTCCTCGGCGATGCGGGTCGGCGGATTATACAGTGCAAGCGAATTCCCCATGATGCAGATCGCGGGGCCGCTTTCGGTCGTCCGGCGCGCAAGCGTTGCCGCGATGATATTGGGGGACGGCATCAGCCCATAGCCGTTATTGTGATGCTCGTTCACGCAAATCGCGTCGAATCCGCAACTGGCCGCGAATTCAAGCTCATCCATGAAGTCGTTATACATGTGATGCGCGCGTTTCGGATCGAACAGGCGCGAGTCGATATCGACCCAGACGGAGTCATGCTTCTGGGTAAAATCGTCCGGAAGCTCGGTATAGGGCATCAGATGAAACCAACAGACTTTCATCGGCTTACCTCCCATTGTTGATTTTTGATCGTCATGCGCACGCGGGCCGCGCGACACATCCGCTTAGCCCGCATAGTGCCTCACCCGTGCGCGGGATGAAAGAGACAGAATTGCAAAAAGCAACCCGATGCGGTTAGTCTGCCCAAAAACTACATATGAGTTGTGGAAAATAAGATGGCAGGGAACTCCCGTACTGGCAGCGACTTATCCTGGGATGCGATGGAAGGGCTGATCGACGCCCCGCCACCGCCGCCTGAATGGTCGTTCAGCGGTCTGTTACGTTATGTGCGCCAGCTCGCACCGGGTCTTCTGATCGCGATTGTCGTGGGTCTGGCCGCGGCCTGGATCGCTGATCACTATGGCGGTCCGGTCATGCTGTTTGCCCTGCTTCTGGGGATGGGGTTTCACTTTCTGTCGGAAGATGAAAGATGTCGCCCGGGAATTGACCTGACGGCACGCGGCGTCCTGCGGCTTGGGGTGGGGTTGCTCGGGCTCAGGGTAACGTTCGATCAGATTGCCGGGCTGGGGCTCAGTAATTTTGCGATTGTTGTTTGTGCGGTAATCGCGACGATCCTGTTCAGCATCATGTCGGCGCGTCTTTTGGGGCTGGAGCGCGAGCAGGGAGTGTTAACCGGCGGGGCGGTTGCGATTTGCGGCGCGTCGGCGGCACTCGCCATCGCATCGGTGATGCCGCAGTCGCGGCGGCTGGAGCAAAATACGATCGTCACTGTTATCGGCGTTACGACGCTGTCGACCGTGGCAATGGTGCTTTATCCCGCTTTTGTCACGCAGCTTGGCATGGACAATGTCACAGCGGGTATTTTCCTCGGCGGCACCATTCATGATGTGGCGCAGGTCGTGGGCGCGGGCTACATCATCTCGGAACTCACTGGCGATACCTCAACTATCGTCAAACTGCTGCGTGTGGCGATGTTGGTGCCGGTTGTGCTGTGTCTGAGCTTGATTTTTGTTCAGGCCGCGACGGCTTCATCGACCGGACACAGCAATGCGACCGGCAGTAAAATACGGCGCAAAATACCGAATATCCCCTGGTTTCTGTGGCTTTTCTTAGGGCTTGTAACCCTGAATAGTTTTGAGGTTATGCCGTCGGAAGTCACGCAGGCGGGCAGCGCGGTCTCGCGCTGGTGCCTGCTGGCGGCAATTGCTGCGCTGGGGATCAAGACCTCTTTCGCGAAGCTTGCGGAAGTTGGCTGGCGGCCTGTGCTGATTTTGCTGCTCAACACGTTGTTTCTTGCGGGGGTTGTCGGGCTTGGGCTGTATCTCGACAGTTAGACTGCAATCCGCGCCGCGCGCGCATCGCGCATAAAAAAACCGGGGGCGGAATTGCCCCCGGTTTGGGATGTCAGTGTAGAGGTTTGTCTCGTTATTCGGCGGCCTGTGCCACCGGAGCCGGCTGCTGCCCGCGCACCAGATGACCGGGGAATTCGCCGGTGGATTCGCCGTCTTCGAATGTCACCTTGCCGGCCTTGACCGTGTAGCGATAGCCTTCGGCTTTCTGGATCAGGCGGCGTGCGCCGGTCGGCAGGTCATAGATGATTTCCGGCGGCCGGATCGACAGATTGTCGAAATCAATGACATTGATATCGGCTTTCATGCCAGGCTGGATCAGCCCGCGATCAAGGAAGCCCGCCAGAACCGCAGTATCGCGGGTTTGCCGTTTCACCAGGAATTCAAGCGGCAACTGCTCGCCCCGCTTGCGGTCCCGCGCCCAGTGGGTCAGCAGATAGGTCGGGAAGCTTGCATCGCAGATCGCACCGCAATGCGCGCCGCCATCGCCAAGACCTGGTGCCGTATGCTCGCTGAGCAGCATTTCGCGCACCGTATCCAGATTGCCGAACGCATAGTTCGCAAAAGGAACATAGAGCAGCTCCTTGCCGTCCTTTTCGAGCAGCGCGTCATAGCACAGCTCTTTCGGGTCGATTCCGTCGCGTTCGGCGCGGCCCTGAAGGCTGTCTTCGGGAAGCGGTTCATATTCGGGCGGATCACCAAGCTGGAACACGCGATGCAGGGCACCGAGGAAGGCGGATGCCATGCTGGGATTATCCGGCTCTTCCGCGATGATCTTCGCACGCCGCGCCGGATCACGCATTGCCGCAACCTTTTCGTCATGCGGCAAATCGGCTATTTCGCGATAGCTCGGATTGCTGCTGAAGGGGTGGAAGGTCGCCTGCAGGCCCATCAGGATGCCGATGGGGCGGGGCGCCACCTGGCCGCGCAGGGTCAGCCCTTCCTTCGCCGCTTCTTCCATCTTGGCATGCAATTCGCGCCAGCCATCAGGCTTGCTGTCGCTTTCGGCCATGGAAATCGACATGGGCAGGCCACTTTCAGCGACCATTTCACGGAAGATCGAGAATTCCTCATCCACATCGCGCAGATCGGAAATCATTTCGAACACGCCCTTGCCGCCTTTGCCCATTTCCTTGGCGATGCCGACAAGTTCCTTCTTGTCCGCGCCATAGGAAGCGATAATTTCGCCCTTGATGGATTTGTGCAGGATCGTGCGCGAGGACGACATGCCAACCGCGCCGGCTTCCATCGCCTCGCGGGCGATGCGGCCCATTTCCGCGATTTCCTCATCGGTTGCGGCTTCGCGCTTGATGGCCCGTTCGCCCATCACGTAAACCCGCAATGCGGCATGCGGCAGCTGCGCACCGATATCAATCGCATGCGGGATCCGGTCGATCGCGTCGAGATATTCGGGGAAGGTTTCCCATGCCCAGTCGAGCCCCTCGGTAAGGGCCGCGCCAGGAATGTCTTCCACACCTTCCATCAGTTCGATCATCTGTTCGCGCATTTCCGGTTTGGCCGGGGCGAATCCAACGCTGCAATTGCCCATGACAACGGTTGTGACGCCGTGCCAGCAGGACGGGGAAACCATCTTGTCCCAGGAAACCTGCGCGTCATAATGGGTGTGCACATCGACAAAGCCGGGCGTCACAAGAAGGCCGGTCGCGTCAATTTCCTTTTTGCCCTTGCCAGACACCGTGCCTACGGCTGTGATCGTGCCGTCGTCGATGGCGACATCGCCGACATACCGGTCGCCGCCGGACCCGTCGATGATCGTGCCGCCACGAATAACCAGATCGTGCATTGCTTGAACTCCTCCCATTAATTGCCGGCCGCATTCCGGGCCGGACGGTACGCTATCAATATCTATGATCACGAATTATAGCAGCTTTCGCACCCGGATGCGAACGCTCATCATGCAGCGGCGCGCATTTCGTATAAATGCGGTTGATTGTTAGCCCCTTCGCTGTGCTAAAACTCTGATCAAGATTTGCAACAGGGAGGAAGGTCCGATGGATCTGAGTTATGGCCCGGAATATGATGACTTCCGGTCGGAAGTCCGCACATTCATTGAAAAAAACAAGGACAAGGCGCCCGCACCGGGGATGGGGATGCAGCATCCCGGCCCGCGCGAGCGGGAATGGCAGCGGCTGTTGATCGATAATGGCTATACCTGCCGTACGATCCCCAAGGAATATGGCGGTTACGGCGGCGAGCCTGACATCCTGAAGACGGTGATCATCCAGGAAGAATTCACCAAAGCCAATGTGAATTCAGGCTTGAGCGGGCAGGGCATCGCCATGCTTGTGCCGACCTTGCTTGAGCGCGGCACGGAAGAGCAGAAGAAGAAGTTTATCGAACCGACGATCACCGGTGAAATTTACTGGTGTCAGGGTTATTCCGAACCCGGTTCGGGCAGCGATCTGGCATCGCTGCGCACCAACGCCTATGTCGAAGACGGGCATTTCGTGATCAATGGCCAGAAGATCTGGACAAGCTCGGCCCATTTCGCTGACTGGTGCTTTATCCTTGTCCGCACCGAGCCCGATGCCCCCAAGCATGAAGGTATTTCCTATATCCTGATGGATATGCAGACACCGGGGATCGAGGTGCGGCCGCTCGTCACCATGACCGGTGCGGCGGAATTCAATGAAACCTTCCTGACCGATGTCCGCGTGCCTGTCGAAAATGTCGTCGGCGAACGTGGTGAAGGCTGGAAGGTCGCGAATACGACACTGAAGCATGAGCGTGGCATGCTGGGCGATCCGTCACAGGCTATGGGCCGTGTCGAAAGCATCGTCCGTATCCTTGAAACCGAATCGATGGACGGCAAGCGGTTGATGGATAATCCGCATTACCGTGACCGGCTGGTCGCGGCGCAGGCCAAGGTGCATGCGCTGAAATTCCATTCCATGCGGCTGCTCACCTGCACCCTGAAGAATGAGGATCCCGGTGTGTCGCGGCTGATCGTGAAATATTTCGGCACGACCTTGAACAGGGAGCTGTCGGATATCGCGCTTGATGCGTTGGGTGAGTTGGGCAGCCTCTATTCGGGCAGCAAACATCTGCGCAGTCATGGGTCATGGCAATGGCGCAACATGTTCGATCTGGGGCTTATCATCGGCGGCGGCACGTCGCAGATTCAGAAAAATATCATCAGTGAACGCGGGCTCGGCATGCCGCGCGAACCGAAAGTGGCGGAGGGCAAATAATGGAATTCGGATTATCTGAAGATCAGCGGCTTTTGGAAGATTCCGTCCGCCGCTTTACCGCCGATTTGCTGCCACTTGAACGGATTCGCGAGCTTGCGGCCGAGAAGACCGGCTTCAACGCGGAAATCTGGCAGGGGCTTGTGGATCTCGCCGCCCCCGGCGTGATCATTCCCGAGGAATATGGCGGGGCCGAGTTCAAGATGCTCGACGCCATGATTATTCAGGAAGCGCTGGGCCGGACCTGTGCGCCGGTGCCCTATACCGGCACCGCGATCATGGCGCCGGTTGCCTTGCTGACCGGTGGCACTGACGAGCAGAAGGAAGGGCCGCATCGCGCGGAACG
>CALAQW010000098.1 GCA_937888955.1 uncultured Alphaproteobacteria bacterium
CCAACACCTGCATCAACTCCAACACCTGCATCAACTATTGTGTAAAATGCGCACTAGCTTTAGTGCTGCTGTAAGGTAGCAATTCGCGTTTTACACCGCATATTGTCCAGGAAATTAGTGGCACAATCGATCGTGACGACAATCTCGGAAAGTTCAGACGATAAAGCAGCAGTCAATGCGTCGTCTGCCGACGTGTCGGCAGCGCCGACTGCACAAGACAATTATACGACCTATGCGCTTGTGCGGCGGTTGATTGCCGATCATTTGCGGCCGCATGCGGGACGATTGATCATTGCGGCTGTTTTAATGGCGATTGTGGCGGCAACCACTGCCGCGACCGCGCAATTGCTTGATCCCGCGATCAAATATCTGTTCCTGGAAAAAGACGCGCGGATGTTAAGCCTGATCCCGGCGGCGGTATTTCTGGTTATGGTCGTCAAGGCGCTTGCCTCTTTCGGGCAGAACATTTTGATGAATTATGTCGGGCAGCGTATCGTTGCCGATACGCAAATTCGGATGTTCGATCATTTGATGCATGCCGATGTCGCCTGGCTGCGCGAAAACCATAGTGGCAAGTTGATTGCCCATTTTCTGAATGATGCGGTGCTGATGCGCGAGGCTGTCAGTCGCGCGATTACCGGTATCGCGAAGGATTTCCTGACGCTGCTTTTTCTGATTGGCGTGATGTTCTATCAGGATGTTTGGCTGACATTCATCGCGATATTCGTTTTGCCCGCAGTTGCGGTTTTCGTGCGCCAGCTTGCCCGCAGGATGCGCAAATCCGTTACCCACGGGATGGAAGAAACGGGCAATCTGTCGACAATGCTTGCGGAAGCGTTAGAGGGCGTGCGGGTGGTTCGTGCCTATGGGCGGGAAGATCACGAAATCGACCGTGTGTCGCATTCGATCAATCTGCGGCTGGAACATATCATGCGTGGCGTGCGGGCGCGTTCCGCCGCCTCGCCAATTACAGAGGCATTGACCGGAATTGCGATCGCGGCGGCAATTTATTATGCCGGCGCGCGGGCGATCAGCGGGGAAATGGAACTGAACCATTTTGTCGCTTTTCTCGGCGCGATGATGCTCGCCTATCAACCGTTAAAAAGCCTTGCGACCCTGAGTACCGCCTTGCAGGAAGGGTTGGCGGCGGCGGCGCGAAGTTTTGCTGTGCTTGATATCGCGCCCAAAGTTAAGGATGAAGACACAGCGGAAATGCGTCAAATCAGTGAAGGCCGCATCAGATTTCGCGATGTCAGCTTTTCCTATGGCGGCGGTGTCCCAGCCTTGCGGCAGATCGATTTTGAAATCGCTCCGGGTGAAACAATCGCGCTTGTCGGGCCGAGCGGTGCGGGCAAGAGCACCATCCTGAACCTTATTCCACGCTTTTACGATGTTACGGAAGGGGCTGTTGAAATAGATGGCCATGATGTGAAGCAGTTTACGCTTCAATCGCTGCGTGCGGGGATGGCTGTTGTGACGCAAGAGCAGTTTCTGTTTGACGATACGATCCGCGCAAATATCGCCTATGGCCGGCAAGACGCCACGGATGCGGAGATTGAGCGGGCAGCGCGTGCCGCGGATGCGCATAATTTTATCAGTCTGCTGCGCGATGGCTATGACACGATCGTTGGCGAATCCGGGTTGAAATTGTCCGGCGGCCAAAGGCAGCGGATTGCCATCGCGCGGGCAATGCTGAAAGACGCGCCGATTTTGTTGCTTGATGAGGCGACATCCGCGCTGGATACGGAATCCGAACGGCTGGTGCAGGCGGCGCTCGATAAATTATTGCGCGGGCGGACGGCACTGGTGATCGCGCACAGACTGTCGACCGTTATGAATGCCGACAGAATTCATGTCATGGTTGATGGGCGGATCGTCGAAACCGGTACACATGCACAATTGCTGATGCAGGATGGGGTCTATGCGCGGCTATGCCGCACGCAATTCGATATGGGCGATCAAGCCGCCGACAGTGCGCAGCGTTCTGCCCAGCCTGTAACGTTGCACTGACGCGGGTCTGCCTGCCCCATGGACCCGATCAAGAAACTTGTAAAATCAGACTGGCTGCGCCGCCTGGCTTGTTGGTGTACGGCGCAATATATCCGGTTCGTCTGGATAACAAGCCGGTGGCAGGTGACAGGCCAAGGGGCCGCAGAAACCCATTGGCAGGCGGGCAAGCCGTTTATCCTCGCATTCTGGCATGGGCGGCTGTTGATGATGCCCAAATGCTGGCCGCGCGACAAAAAAATGAAAATGCTGATTTCATTTCATCGTGATGGCGAACTGATTGCGAAGACGATTGGCCATTTCGGGCTGGGCGCTGTTCGTGGGTCCGCGGCGCGCGATGGTAAGGACAAGGATAAGGGCGGGGCTGCGGCCATGCGCGCGATGCTGAAGGCGCTTGCGGCTGGCGACTATGTCGGTATCACCCCTGATGGGCCGCGCGGGCCGCGCATGCATGCGAGCGAGGGGGTTGTTTCGCTTGCCCGTCTGTCCGGCGTCCCCATCATTCCAGTCGCCGCGGCAACAACCAGATGCCGTGTCTTGCGTAGCTGGGACCGGTTTCTGCTATCGCTGCCTTTTTCCAGAGGTTTTTTTGTTTGGGGCGAGCCTGTTCATATCGACCGCAAGCTTGATGCCGTGCAATTGGCGCAGGCGCGAAAGCGGGTTGAGGCAGCCCTGAACCAGGTCAGCGAGGAGGCTGACAGACTGGCCGGTTTGCCGCCAATTACGCCTGCTGCGGAACCCGCGGCGGTTGATGCAGCATCATGATATTGCGGCTGTATAGTCTGGCGATCTGGGTCGCGGCGCCAATTATCTATCTCCTGTTGCGATGGCGGCGACGGCGCGGCAAGGAAGATGTGCAACGTTTTTCCGAACGGATGGGGCATGCGGGACGGGCGCGCCCGGACGGGCAGCTTGTCTGGCTGCATGCGGCAAGTGTGGGGGAATGTCTGTCTGTCCTGCCGCTGATCGCGCGGTTGTTGCAGGACAGGGCGGACAGGCATGTACTGATCACAAGCGGCACCGTCACCTCAGCGCAAATCCTGGCGGAACGACTGCCGGCGCGGGCGATACATCATTATGTGCCAGTTGACCTTCCCTGGGCCGTTAGACGCTTTCTGGATCATTGGCGACCGGACGCGGCCATTTGGGTGGAATCTGAGTTCTGGCCCAATTTGATGATGGCGACCGCTGCGCGCGACATACCCATGGCGCTTGTCAATGCGCGGATATCAACGCGATCCTATCGCCGGTGGCGGCAGCTCTCGGGGACTTTCGGGCAGCTTATGTCCGGGTTTGCCGTGATTGTGCCACGTGATCGTCAGGTCGCGGAATATTTGACGGATTTGAAAATTCCGAAACCGATGTGCATTGCTGATCTTAAACGCGCGGCAGAGCCGTTGCCTGCCGAACAGGATGGGCTGCAAAACCTGTCCGGTGCGATCGGGTCGCGCCCGGTCTGGCTCGCCGCCAGTACCCATGCAGGTGAAGAAGAGGGCGCTGTGGAATTGCATCTGAATTTGCGGCGGCGCTATCCGGACCTGCTGACGATTATCGTGCCGCGGCATGCCAGCCGCGGGGATGCGATCGCTGCAATGGCGGCCGGTGCCGGATTATCCGTTGCGCGTCGGAGTACAGGACAGCTCCCGCGCCCGGATACGGATCTGTTTCTTGGTGATACAATGGGAGAGATGGGGCTTTTTTATCGCTTGAGCCGGATTTGTTTCATGGGCGGCAGCCTTGTGCCCCATGGGGGGCAAAACCCGCTTGAACCGGCGCGGCTGTGCCGTGCGATCCTGTATGGTCCGTATATTGATAATTTCGCGATGATCTATCCGGCCTTGGCGGAATGCGGTGGGGCGCAACAGGTGGCGGACTGGAATATGCTTGAGCAGACGCTTGATAAGCTGTTGCAGGGTGACAGCGCGTGCGCGATGGGCGAGGCGGCGCAAACCTACGCGGATAGCGCGGGCGAGGGGGTGCTGGATATTGTCTGCGCTGCGTTGCAGCCTGTATTGGCGCGGGACCGATAATGCAGGCCCCTGAATTCTGGTATCCCCGAACACCGGCTCATCCTGGCAGAGGTCTGGACAAGCTCTGGCCCTGGCTGCTGTCGCCGCTGGCACTGCTATATGCCTTGGCAGGGTGGTTGCGGCAGCTCTTCGTCACGCCGCGTGCCGTTTCGGTTCCGGTTGTCTGTGTCGGCAATCTGGTGGCCGGCGGCACGGGCAAGACGCCTGCTGTCATCGCAATTGCAAAACAAATCCGCGCCGAAGGGACGGCGGTGCATGTTCTGACCCGTGGATATGGTGGAAGGCTGAGCGGGCCTTTGGCTGTCGATCCCGCGTGCCATGACAGTTCGGATGTTGGTGATGAGGCATTATTGCTTGCTGAAGCTGCGCCAACCTGGGTGGCGCGTGAGCGATATGCTGCGGCGCGGGCCGCTATTCATGCGGGGGCTGAGTTTCTTATTCTTGATGATGGATTGCAGAACCCGCATCTGGCCAAGGATTTCTCGGTTGCATTGGTTGATGCGAAACGCGGGCTGGGCAATGGCTGGGTCATCCCTGCGGGACCGTTGCGTGAGCCGCGTCGGCTGGGGCTGCGGCGGGCCGATGCGTTGCTGCTTGTCGATGCGCAGGACGGGTGTGAGACAGAAACTGTTGCCACCACCGCGTTGCCGGCATTCGCGGTTTCCCGCCAGCCGGCATTGGCAGCTGGACAGCTTGAAGGCCGACGGGTTTTCGCATTTTGCGGTATTGGTCATCCGCAACAGTTTTTCGACATGCTGCACGGGTTGAAGGCGGAACTTGTCGGCGCGCGCGCATTCCCTGATCATCATCCTTTCACGACAGCGGAGTGCGCGCAGTTGCGGGCCGATGCAGCGGCATGCGGCGCGCAGCTTGTTACAACCGCCAAAGATTGTGTGCGGCTGCCGGAATCCTTTCGCAGCGAGGTGTTTGTTGTGCCGCTTGAAATGCGGTTTGCCGACATGGCCGGTTTCATGCGGCTTTTGCATGACAAGACAGCCCATAAGGGAGGGGCGGGGAATGGTTGAGGCTATTCCCGTAAAATGGCGGCTTGAGGCCACCATCCTTCGCCTGTTGCTTTGGGGGTTTGGTCTGTTGGGAGTTGAGCGCGCATCGGCGATGGGCGGGGCGATTGCGCGCGTCGTCGGCCCCAAACTCGGGGTCAATAAACGCGCCGCGCATAATCTCAAACTTATATTTCCGGATATCACGGATGAAGCGCTTGCCCGGATCACGCGCGAGATGTGGGAAAATCTCGGCCGGACTGCCGCGGAATATGCGCATCTCGACAAGTTCGACCCCTATCGGGAGGGGGGGCGGATCCTTGTCAGGAATCTCGACCGGCTTGACGATCTGCTCACGGAGGGGCGGGGCGTGATTTTCGTCGGTGGGCATCTGGGCAATTGGGAATTGCAGACAATTGCCGCAGCGCGCAAGGGTATACCGGTGATGGCGGTCTACCGGGCCGCAAATAACGTGCTGGTCGATGCGCTGATTGCGGATTTGCGCGCACGTCATGTAACCCCCGATCTTGCCCCGAAGGGAGCAACCGGCGCACGGCAGCTTGTCGGATGGTTGAAGCAGGGCAAAAGCGTCGCCATGCTTGTCGATCAGAAGATGAATGACGGGATCGCAGCACCCTTTATGGGCCGTATGGCAATGTGTGCACCTGCGCCTGCGCAGCTTGCGCGGCGGTTTGGTTGCCCGATCCTGCCCGCCATGATCCGGCGAACGGCAGGCGCGCAATTTGAGATCGTGCTTGGCGAGCCTGTCTATGTTGCGCAAAGCGATGATCGCGACGCTGATTTGCTGGCCGCGATTACCGCATATAATTCACAGCTTGAAGCGTTTATCCGCCGTTACCCGGGGCAGTGGCTCTGGCTGCACCGGCGGTGGCCGGAATCGTGAGTGCTGGCGGGCGGCCTAGAGCAGCTTCATATTACTCCGGTTCATACCCGCATGCAGTGAAGTAATTTCTGCACTCACTGGCTTTGAATTCG
>CALAQW010000099.1 GCA_937888955.1 uncultured Alphaproteobacteria bacterium
GTCGAAATGATTTTCGAGATCGAAGCCTTCAAGCAACCCTGAGGAATGCGTGCGAAGGATCAGCCACGCCGTTTCCCGGGTTTTCTGCGTGCCGCGGCGCGGCGGGCGGCGGCAAACGCCCCCGCCGCCCAGCTGATCAGCGCATCCGGATCATCAAAGATATCATCGGGCGCCAGATAAAAAGACATCGCAATCTGCCGCCCGTCGCTGCGCTCGAAAATAAAGGGCGGCCGATCCGCCGCCTCGAATGCGGGACGGTTTTCTTCATCCACCTTGAGATAGATCTGCTCATCGGCGATGAGCCCCATCATCACCCCTTGATGATAGATCCCGCCGCCACCGAACATGGCACGCACATTGACCTCGCCGAACGGTGCAAAAAGGTCGGCAACAAACAGTTTATAGGATGAACTGACACTCAATTGCGCGGCTCAGGCAGTTTCCACCCGGAAGGATTCGCCGCAGCCGCAGGTATCGACCGCATTGGGATTATTAAATACAAAACCGGATTCAAACCGATCGGTCTCATAATCCATTTCGGTACCGATCAGAAACAGCACCGCCTTTGCCTCAATCAGGATTGTGACGCCCTTATCTTCCACAATCTCGTCAAGCGGGTCGGTCTCGGTGGCATATTCCATGCCGTAGGACAGCCCAGCGCAGCCTGTATTCTTTACGCTGAGCCTGACCCCGACGACCGGCTTGTCCGATCGCGCGATAATTTCCTTCACCCGCGCCGCGGCGCGATCCGTCAGGGTGATGGCTTTGGGACGCGCGCGCCGTGCCGGCGCGGCAGTGCTGTCGATGATATCCATAACCGTCTCCTTGCTTCCGCCCCTCAGAACATATCAAGCGCGACCCGCGCCTCATCGGACATGCGTGACGGATCCCAGGGCGGGTCGAATGTCATACGCACATTGACGCCACGCACCCCATCCACCGTCCGCACCGCATCCTGCACCCAGCCAGGCATATCGGCCGCCACCGGGCAGCCCGGCGCGGTGACCGTCATCTCCACCTCGACCTGGCCTGCCTCGTCGATATCGAGCTTGTAGATCAGCCCAAGTTCATAGATATCCACCGGGATTTCAGGATCGAACACGGTCTTGATGGCTGCCACGATCGGATCGTGCAGCTTGTAGGGGTCCACCTTGTGCTGAGGGCTGCTGTCCACTGCCTCGTCGGCCGACGGCATACCGTTCTGAATATCCATATCCTTTTCCGTTCCGCTCATCATGCAAACAGTTTACGGCAATCTTCAAGCGCGCGCGCAAGTATGTCGATCTCCTCGCGCGTATTGTAAAGCGCGAAAGAAGCACGCGCGGTTGCCGTGACACCAAGATGTTCCATCAAGGGCTCGGCACAATGCTGTCCCGACCGCACCGCCACCCCTGACCTGTCGATCACTGTCGCCACGTCATGGGGATGAATACCCTCAAGCCCGAAGGCAATAATCGCCCCCTTTTCGCGCGCCTGACCGTAAATCCGCAGACTGTTGATTTCCGACAGCCGCGCGGTGGCATAGTCGAGCAGATCCTGCTCATGCGCCAGGATCTGCGCCCGGCCGAGCGCAGTGACATAGTCAATCGCGGCGGCAAGCCCCACTGCCTGAACGATCGGCATCGTGCCGGCCTCGAACCTGTAAGGGGGTTCGGCATAGCTGACCTTGTCGCGGGTAACCTGCATAATCATCTCGCCGCCCCCCAGAAATGGCGACATATCCGCAAGCAGTTCCGCCTTGCCGTAAAGCGCGCCGATGCCGGTCGGTCCGTAAACCTTATGGCCGGTAAAGGCGTAAAAATCGCAATCGATATCCTGCACATCGACAGGCAGATGCGGTGCCGCCTGGCTGCCGTCGATCAGCACGGGTATCCCCCGCGCATGGGCAAGGCGAACGATCTCCTTAACCGGCGTGACGGTGCCAAGCACATTGGAAACATGGGTGATCGCGACAAGTTTCGTCCGCTCGCTCAGCAGCTTTTCATAGGCGTCGAGCTGGAACTCCCCCTGCCCGTCAACCGGCACCCATTTCAAGACCGCACCCTTTTCCTCGCGCAGGAAATGCCACGGCACGATATTGGAATGATGCTCCATCACCGACAGGACGATTTCGTCACCCGGCTCGATCCGGGGGCGCAAATAACTTGTTGCGACCAGGTTAAGTGCCGCTGTTGCATTGCTCGTAAAGATGATCTCGGACACATCGCGCGCATTGAGGAAATGACGCACCGTCTCCCGCGCACCCTCATATTTGTCAGTCGCAAGCGTACTCAGATGATGCGCCCCGCGATGAATATTCGCATAGCTTGTCGCATACATCTCCTGCACCGCATCAAGCACCGCGCGCGGTTTCTGGGCCGAGGCCGCATTATCAAGATAGACCAGTGGTTTACCGTGCACCTGCGTGTCGAGGATCGGAAAATCCTTCCGTACCCGTTCGACATCGAATTTCGGATTTCCGCTGACCGGAAGTTCGGCTACGCCACGCTCACTCATCTGCCACCTGTACCATTCCCAGCAAGCCACGCTTGCATTCGCGCATGCAAACTGTCTTTCAATTGCCCGGCCTCGTCTGGCGGCAATGTCGCCGCCGCAAGATCGTCCAAAACCTCCGAAACGAATGCACCGATCAGCAAGGCCCGCGCCTGCGCCTGCGGAACGCCGCGCGCGCGCAGGTAAAACAGGGCATCGGGGTCAAGATTTCCGGTCGATGCACCATGCGCGCATTTGACGTCATCGGCGAAAATCTCAAGCTCTGGCTTTGCATCCTGCTCGGCCCGGGGCGACAGGAGCAATGCCTTGATCGATTGCCGCGCATCTGTGCGCTGCGCCGGTTTTTCCACCGTGATGCAGCCCTGAAAGGTGCCGCGCGCACGATCATCAAGCGCACCGCGGAAATTCTGCGCGCTGGTGCAGTCGGGGGCCACATGCTGAAGCTGCGTCACTGTATCTGCCTGTTGCGTCCCCGACAGCAGATAAGCCCCGTGATAGCCGCATCGCGCCCCTTCGCCGTCAAAACGGATGAAACCGCTATTGCGCGACAGGCGCGCACCGGTTGTCAGCGTGAAACTCTCATAACCCGCCTGTCTGGCAAGTGCGGCACGCAAATCGCGGAAATGAAAACTGTCGGCAGCCTCTTCCTGCAACCGGTAATGGTCAAGCCGCGCACCCTCCGCAAGGGTTACGGTGGCAAGCTGATTGGTGAAACAGGCTGTACCCGCCGCCCCGCGATGGGTTTCAAGCAAGCATGCCCGCGCGCCCGCGCCCAGTTCGACTTTTATCTGGGTCTGCATATGGCAGCCGCTATCCATGTTCACAAAGTGAAGATGCACCGGCTGGGACAATGTAACGCCCGCCCCGACCCGGATCAGCGCCCCATCGGTCGCACCGGCCTGATTGAGCAGGCTGAACCCCGTATCCGCCCCGCCGATATCACGGCCGAAAGAGACACATTGTTCCCCGGCTTCCGCCAGCGAACCGAGCGTCACGCCATCAGGCAGCGACGCGATATCCGACAGGTCCTGCCGGAAGTAACCATTGACGAACACCAGCCGGAAGCCACGCGAAATGGCAAACGGACCCGACAATAGATCGGATGCCACCGTACCTGTGAATCTCGGCGCGGGCGTCGTGAAGCCGCCCTCACGCAACGGGTTGAGATCGGTCCAACGCCACCCTTCACGCCGCCGGTCCGGCAACCCGGTTTCAGCAAATGCGGCAAGTGCGGCGGCACGCGCATCGCTGCCCGCCGTAATACCGCCAAGCGCATCGATCCATGCCCGCTCGGCGATCGCACAAGCTTGGCTATGGCGA
>CALAQW010000100.1 GCA_937888955.1 uncultured Alphaproteobacteria bacterium
CTGAACGATTTGCTGTACCCGTTCTGGCCTGCCACCCCGGCGCGGTTCGTTTCAAACCGGGTGCGCATGAAAAAGCGGCCGGTATCGGGGTCGCCGAAATGATGCGAATCCGTGATGAACAATCCTGCATCCGCGAGCGCGCTGGCGACGGCGGCAACGATTCCGAGCCTGTCAGGACAGGAAATCGTGAGAATATATGCGCAACTGTCCGTCGTCATGGAACCCCGTTATAAAAACAAAAAACCGAGTAATATTGTTTATAGTGGCGCGATGACAGCCGCCACCGCCTTGATTAATCTGGATGCCATGAGCGAAAAAGCAATGCCATCGCCGCCACGCGGCCCCGGCCGGGTCCTGTTTGAGGATTTTCTCGCGCCACGGGGCATCACGCCCTTGCAGTTTGGCAGCCGGCTGGATTTCAGCCAGCGCGAGATGGATGCGTTGCTGTCGGGTGACACGCGGGTTGACGCGCCGCTTGCCCGTAAATTTGCGGAGATATTGGGGACCAGTGTGGATTTCTGGCTGCATCTTCAGGCAAAGGCGGACAGCTATGAGGCGCGGCAGCAGAATACCGAACCGCCGCGTCTGGTGCTTGACAAGACAGGGATTCCCAACCCATTCAATCTGTTGAAATAGTTTATGCGCGAAATTTCGTGACTTGCCGCAACCGGTGGCAGGGCGCAGGGTTATAGAAGGCAGAACCTCAAGACATCGATGCCGGGCCAGGTATCAGGGAGAAAGTTGTATGTTTAAGCTGGACGGGAAATCCGCGCTTGTTACCGGGGCAAGTGGGGGCATTGGCGGCGCGATCGCGCGGCAATTGCATGCGCGCGGCGCGACTGTCGGGCTGTCGGGGACGCGTGAAGACGCGCTTGCGGAACTCGCCGCCTCGCTTGGCGAGCGCGCCCATGTGCTGCCCTGCGATCTGGGTGACGGGGCGGCGGTTGCGGATTTGCCAAAGACCGCCGAGGCGGCGCTCGGCCAGATCGATATTCTGGTCAATAATGCCGGCCTCACCCGCGATAATCTGTTCATGCGCATGAAGGATGAGGAATGGGACACGGTGCTTGCGGTCAATCTCACCTCTGCCTTCAAATTGTCGCGGGCGGTCCTGCGCGGCATGATGAAGCGTCGCTTCGGCCGCATCATCGGCATCAGCTCGGTGGTGGGCGTCACCGGTAATCCGGGTCAGGGAAATTACGCCGCCTCCAAGGCTGGCATGATCGGCATGACCAAGTCGCTGGCCCAGGAAGTGGCGAGCCGCGGCATCACGGTGAATTGCGTTGCGCCGGGCATGATCAAGACGGCGATGACCGATGCGCTTGACGAGGGGCAGCAGGCGCGGCTGCTTGATGCGATCCCGGCGGGTCGGCTCGGGGTCAGCGAGGATATTGCGGCCGCGGTTCTGTATCTGGCGAGCGAGGAAGCCGCCTACGTCACCGGTCAGACCCTGCATGTCAATGGCGGCATGGCGATGATCTGAAGGATCATCAGGAATTTCGAGCTATATCAACCAGTTAGGCGTTTATTGCCGGAATTGTCAGCCGAACTAGCCATGGCTGCGAAAGTGTGATAGTTGCTCAGCCGAGCCAATCAAAACAATGCGGTTCCCGGAAGCGGGCATCGCGGGAGCCAGAAAAAGGGCAAGAGATTATGAGCGAAGTCGCGGATGCCGTAAAAAAGATCGTCGTCGAGCATTTGGGTGTCGAGCCGGATAAGGTTGTCGAAAATGCGAGCTTTATTGACGATCTGGGCGCCGACAGCCTGGATACGGTCGAGCTTGTGATGGCGTTTGAAGAAGAATTCGGCGTGGAAATCCCCGATGACGCGGCTGAGGAAATTCAGACCGTTCAGGATGCCATCAAGTTCCTGGAATCCGCGAAATAAATCCGGCATCTATCTGGCCTGCGATATCCGGGCCGGGGGGAATTTCACCAATTCGCAGGGCGGTTTGAACCGCCCTGCCCCGTCACATGGCGGCCCGGTTCCTGTCGGTCTGACCGATAATAAGGCACAGACGGTGCCGAATTTTGGCGGAACAGTCGGCAATTGGGCATTCGCCCCGGTAAAATAGGGTGAAAATCTGCTGCAATGGCGGAATAATAAGCCTGCCGAAACTTATATGATTTTGGGGAATTTGCGGTGCGCGATCAGTAAGTCGCACTGGGCCTGCCAGGAGGACATTTCATGCGACGTGTGGTTGTAACCGGGCTTGGACTTGTGACGCCACTTGGCGATGGTGTGGCGACAAGCTGGCAGCGTCTGCTCGCGGGAAAAAGCGGCGCCGGACCGATCACCAAATTCGATGCGTCGCAAATGGCGGCTCGTATTGCCTGTGAGGTTCCCCGCGGCGATGGCAGTGATGGCACCTTCAACGCCGACACATATCTGCCGCCCAAGGAACAGCGGCGGGTCGACGATTTCATCATCTATGGTATGGCCGCCGCAAAGCAGGCGATCGAGGATTCGGGCTGGGAACCGCAAAGCGAGGAAGAACGCTATCGCGCCGGGGTGATGATCGGTTCGGGCATTGGCGGGCTGCCGGGAATTGAGGAAGCTTCCATTGATCTTGCGGCGCGCGGGCCGCGCCGGGTCAGCCCGTTTTTCATCACCGGCCGGCTGATCAATCTGGTCTCGGGCAATGTCTCCATCCAATATGGGCTGAAAGGCCCCAACCATGCCGTGGTGACCGCCTGTTCCACCGGCGCGCATGCGATTGGCGATGCGGCGCGGCTTATCCAGTATGACGATGCCGATATCATGGTGGCGGGTGGCGCGGAAGCGACGATCTGTCCGATCGGTATTGCGGGCTTTGCCGCCTGCAAGGCGCTGAGCACCAATTTCAATGAGACGCCGGAAAAGGCGTCGCGTCCCTATGATACGGACCGCGACGGTTTTGTAATGGGCGAAGGCGCGGGCATCGTTGTGCTGGAAGAGCTGGAGCATGCGACAGCCCGCGGCGCGAAAATCTATGCTGAAATTGTTGGCTATGGCTTGAGCGGCGATGCCTATCATATTACGGCACCCGAAGAGACCGGTGATGGCGGTTTCCGCGCGATGAAGATGGCGCTGAAAAAAGCCGGGATCGATCCTTCCGATGTGCATTACGTCAATGCCCATGGCACATCCACCCCGCTTGGTGACGAGATCGAGCTTGGTGCCGTGGCGCGGTTGTTCGGTAATGCGGCGGCGGGTTTGACCATGTCGTCGACGAAAAGCTCGGTCGGGCATCTGCTTGGCGCCGCCGGCGCGGTCGAGGCGATTTTCTCGATCCTCGCGATGCGTGACAATGTGGCGCCACCCACCATCAATCTCGATAATCCCTCGGTGGAGACACCGATTGATCTTGCCGCCAATTCGGCACGGGAAAAAACCATCGAGACGGTGCTGTCCAACAGTTTCGGCTTTGGCGGCACCAACGCTTCGCTTGTGATGAGCCGCGCGCGTCTTTAGGACAGGCCGGTATCGATGGCCCGACAGCGGTGGCGGCGCCTACTCATCGCCCTGTTTGCGGTTTTGTCCTGCGCCCTGCTGGCCGCCATTGGCGGTTATCTTTGGGGCGAGCAGCGGTTTCGCGCGAACGGTCCGCATGCGGAGCCGAAGATCGTTTTGCTGCAATCCGGTGAGTCCCTTGCACAAATAACCCGCAAACTGGCGCGCGCCGGGGTTGTTGCGCCCGGTTGGCTGTTTCACGCAGGGGTGCGCGTTGCCGGTCGCGCGCGCGCGCTCAAGGCCGGGGAATATGCGATCCCGGCCCGCGCCAGTATGGCTGACATCATGGCTTTGTTAGTCAGCGGCAAGGTCGTCCAGCATCAGCTGACAATCCCCGAAGGCTGGCGGGTGCCCGAAATCATGGCGCGGCTCGCGGCGACCGAGCCGCTATCGGGTCCCCTGCCCGCGGCGCCCAGGGAAGGCAGCATATTGCCTGAACCCTACCTGTTTATGGTGCCCGCACGGGCCATACTGTTTATCCGTGGTGAAAGCCGGGCGGATCTGCTGGCGCGGATGCAGGCGGCGCAAAAACGCCTGTTGCGCGAATTATGGCCCGTGCGGGCACCGGATCTGCCGCTTGCTAACCCGTGGGAGGCCGTCATCCTTGCCTCGATCGTCGAGCGTGAGACCAGTGTTGCCGCCGAACGGCCGCGGGTTGCCGGTGTGTTTGTCAACCGGTTGCGCAAGGGTATGCGGCTGCAATCCGATCCGACCGTGCGCTATGCGCTGATTGCGGCGGGGCAGCCGCCGGCGGGCCCGCTTACCCGTCAGGATTTGCGCTTTCAAAGCCCCTATAACAGCTACCAGGCCGATGGGCTGCCGCCCGGACCGATTGCCAATCCCGGCCGTGCGGCGATCGCTGCCGTGTTGCAGCCCGAGCGGACGGATGCGCTGTATTTTGTCGCGGACGGGGATGGCGGGCATGTTTTTGCGCGCAGCCTCAGCGAGCATAATGCGAATGTCGCACGATACCGCAAATTGATGCGCGCGCAGCGCGCGCAGCGTAAAACGGATCCGGCGGCACCGGCCCAGGCGGAATAGACGGAAGGCAAGCAGATGGCATTTCAGAGCATGACAGGTTTTGGCCGCGCCGCGGGCGATGATGCGCAGGATCAATGGGTGTGGGAAATCAAGAGCGTGAATGGCCGTGGCCTTGATGTGCGTTACCGCCTGCCCCCCGAACTGCAATCGCTGGAACTTAAATTGCGCGAGAAGATTGCCGCGCATCTCAAGCGTGGCACGGTGCAGGTCAATCTGCGGCTGACGAGGAAGCAGGGGCAGACCGAAATCCGCATCAACGAACCGGCGCTGGCGCAGATTCTGGCGATGCTGGAAGAGCTTGAGACCCGGTCCGGTCTTGCCCCCTCCACCGCTGACGGGGTGTTGAACATTCGCGGTGTCGTGGAACAGGTTGAACCGGAGGAAAGCGAAGCGGAAAATAACCGGCGGGTTGCAACCTTGCTGCGCGGCTTTGACGATGCGCTCAAGGATCTGGTCGATAGCCGGATCGCGGAAGGTGAGAAGCTGCGCCGTTTGATCGAGGGGCAGGTTGCAGAGCTGGCGGACCTTACCGCGCAAGCGGAATCGCGGGCGGGGGAGGCTGTGACGTTGCTGCGGCAGCGATTGCAGCAGCAACTTGACGAAATGCTCGGGCCGCAGTCGAATTTGCCCGAGGACAGGCTGGTGCAGGAAGTGGCGATGCTCGCGACCAAAGCCGATATCCGCGAGGAGATAGACCGGCTGCGTGCGCATGTCGATAATGCGCGCGACCTGCTGGCCGCCAGCGGGCCGGTTGGCCGCAAGCTCGACTTCCTGACGCAGGAATTCAATCGCGAGGCGAATACGCTATGTTCGAAATCCCCCGACACGGCATTGACGCGGATCGGGCTCGATCTCAAGGCGCAAATCGATCAGCTCAAGGAGCAAGTGCAGAATGTGGAATGAAGCCTGATGGGCGCAATTGATCTGAAACGCCGCGGGATGATGCTGGTGCTGTCTTCCCCGTCCGGCGCGGGCAAGACGACCCTGTCGCGGCTGTTACTGGACTCGCAGGCCGATCTCAGCATGTCCGTTTCCGTCACCACCCGCCCGCTACGTCCCGGTGAGGTCGATGGCAAGGACTATATCTTCGTGTCCCAGTCCGAATTCGATGCGCGGCTTGCGCGCGGTGAATTTCTTGAGCATGCGCGGGTCTTCGATCACTGTTACGGTACCCCGGCGGCGGAAGTCGAGGCAAAGCTCGCGAATGGCGAGGATGTGCTGTTCGATATCGACTGGCAGGGGACGCAGCAATTAAGCTCGCATGCGCGTCAGGATCTTGTGGCGGTGTTCATCCTGCCACCTTCTGTGGAAGAACTCGCGCAGCGGCTCAAGACGCGCGCCCAGGACAGCGCGGAGGTCGTCGCCCGGCGCATGGCGAAAGCGGCTGACGAGATGAGCCATTGGCCCGAATATGATTATGTGATCGTCAATGATGCGGTGGACAAGGCGCATCACGCCCTTTGCGCGATCCTCACCGCGGAAAGGTTGCGCCGGCACCGCCAGACGGGATTGCCCGAATTTGTCGGCCGGTTGCGCGGGACAGACGCCTAATCCGCGCCGCTGCTAACGGTTGCGGTTGTCGGGCCAGACAGTGGCCGAAACGATATTGCGCGTTTCATCGCCGCGCGCTTTTGCGTCTGATCCATCCGTTCCGCCAGGGCCACAAGCTCTTCCGCATCGAATTCGATCAAACCGTTCTTGGCCGATAGATAATACCATTTATAGGCCTCGATCGGGTCGGATATGGGGCTGTCTGGCTGATCGAGTAATTGGCCAAGGCCGAACTGACAATTGGGATTGCCCCGCTCGGCGCATTGCTTGAACCAGAAGGCGGCTTTTTCATCCGATTGCGCGACGCCGGCGCCGGCCTGATAGAAGGCCGCCAAAGCGAATTGCGCCTTCGCATGGCCGCCTTCGGCGGCAATCAGATACCATTTCGCGGCTTCTTCGAGATTTTCATCAACGATCGCGCCTGCCTCATAGATGTCGCCCAGGCGAAACGCGGCCTCGGCATCTTTTGTGGTGTCGACGGCTTTGCGCCAGCGCGTCATCGCTTCGTCGTAAAGTCCCCGGTCGAACAGATCGGCGGGGCTCTCGGCTGCCCCCGGTTCCGTGCCGGCATGGGCGAATTGCGTCAGCCAAAGCGGCAGGCCGACAGCCAGCAGGAAGCAGGTTTTGCGTGCAAACTGTCTGGTGCCCATATGCTGTTCCCGTGCGCCGATTGCTGGGTTTGTGCGGTTCAGCGCACAGGTTCCTTGAACGCGAAATTCTTCGCCATCAGGATGGCTTCGCGTACCTGCTGCGGGTCCATCTGGCTGGCCAGCCCTTCCAGCGCGGGACCGCCGAATTCGATGAAATCCTGCTGTGCGGCCAGATAATACCACATATAGGCGGCAACCAGATCCTGCTCCACCCCGACGCCTGTCTCATACATGGTGGCAATATTATACTGGCAGGCCATCTGTCCCCGTTCGGCACCCGCGAGGTACCATTTCGCCGCCAGTTCGGGGGATTTCGGCACACCCTGACCATTATCGTAAAGTGACCCGAGGTCGAATTGCGCGCGTTCATCCCCGAGTTCGGCAGCCATGCTGTACCATTTGGCCGCTTCCGCGAAATCGCGCTGCACGATGATCTGCGTATCACTGGCGAGCCCGTCATTATGGGCGACCCCAAGCCGGTAGGCGGCATTGGCGCTGCCCGCCTGTGCCGCTTCTTTCCACCAGGCCAGCGCATCCTCGTAATAGCCGCGCTGGTAAAGCTCGTCGCCTTTATCGATGAAATCCATGGCTTGGGCGGCAAAGGGTGACATCAGACCGATGATCAGTAGCAGGGTGGCGAGAAAAGCTTCCAACCGGGCAGGAACGGGTAAATCGCGCATTGCTTCACCTTCTGAAATTATAATTGCCAAAGCAGGCGGACATCGAATGATGGAATATCATTTTGGCTGTAATATGGCCGGTATGGGCCAGGGCGCGGGAATTTTCCGGATCATTCATCGGGTCATGCTGCTTTGATTTCTTGTTTTGCATGATGCGGATCGGCAGGTGCTGAGTTTTTCCCCGGATCGCATGCGGCGATCATACAGGATGCTTGCCCGATTGGGAAACCGGCTGACAGGGGCGGTTGATCTTTCTCCCTGATTCTTGCTGGATTGCCTGATTCTTGCTGGATTGAAAGTGATTGACGGGGTCGAGCGCAAGCCGCGCGGCGCTGTTTGCCGGTCACATTCGCCCCTGTTTACGCATCCCGCCGGTTGCTGTTGACTATGCCGGGCGGAAAATGGACCGCTATAAGCTGAAAAGGGGAAGATGAGATGACGCGTTTGGCAGCGGTTGCGCCGGCCGGGATGACAGCGGCGCAAAACAGGATTTTCGATGCGGTGACCCAGGGACCGCGCGGTCGCGCCGCGGGGCGCGGCGGTATCGATCTGTCCGCTTCGGGGGGTGGTTTGCCGGGGCCGTTCAATGCCTGGATGTACAGTCCCGATATCGGCAATCTGGCGCAGGAGCTTGGCGCGGCCCTGCGGTTCAAGAATTCACTACCTGAAAATCTGCTGGAACTGGCGGTCATTACCGTTGGCCGGCACTGGTCGGCGCAGTTTGAATTCTGGGCGCATGCGCGGCTGGCGCGTCAGGCGGGCGTATCCGATGATGTGATCGAGGCAATCCGCATCGGGAAACGGCCCGACTTTGACAAGGCCGAAGAGGCGCAGATCTATGATTTCGTGCGCGAGATGCTCGACAATAAGCGGGTGTGCGATGCGACCTATGCAGCGACGCGCACGCTTGTCGGTGAACAGGGCCTTGTCGATCTGGTGACATTGATGGGGTACTACACGATGATCTCCTTCACCCTGAACTGTTTCGCGGTGCCGGTACCCGAGGGGCAGACCGCGCCTTTCAACGAGCCGACCAGCAATTGACCGAAGCGCCACATCATCGGGTGGCCGGATCCGCCCGCATTCTGCTGATCGGCCATGTGACCCGGGACATCATTCGGGTGCCGGGCCGGCGTGACAGGGAGCAGCCGGGCGGATCGGTCTATTATGCCGGGATGGCGCTGTGCGGGCTCGGACACCAGGTAACGATCCTGACCCGCATCGCAAGCCAGGACGAGGCGCTGCTGCTTGCCGATCTCAGGCGTGCGGGGGCGCGGGTCGAAAATCTGCCAAGTGCGCGGACCGCCTGTTTCGTCAATGCGCAAGGCCCCGGCGGTATTGACGACCGGGTGCAGGAAATGCGCGCCGAGGCCGATCCCTTTGGCGCTGCGCTGCTGCAGGCGGTGCAGGGCCTTTCCTGCGATGCGGTTTATTTCGGTTCGCTGCTTGCGGGTGATCTGGATGCCGCGCTCATCCTGCGGATTGCGGAATGCTTTCCCCGCGCAATCAAATTATTTGATGCGCAGGGGCCCTTGCGTGTGCGGCACGACACCCATGTCATGCCATGCGTCTGGCCGGATGCCGGCCAGGTCCTGTCTGTTTGCGATATTGTGAAAGCCGATCAGGAAGAAAGCCTGCGGCTGACCGGCGCGCGGACGGCCGCCGCCGCCGCCGCCCGTCTGGCGGATCTCGGCGTCGCGCAGG
>CALAQW010000101.1 GCA_937888955.1 uncultured Alphaproteobacteria bacterium
ATGGTCGGCAAATCCCCCTGCAAATTGATGATGCTGTCATGCCCGCCATCAGGGTCCAGACCACATAAAGCCGCCCAGATACGATCGGAGCCTGAAGGCAAATCCGGATCGGTCAGCACTGCCTCGCCCCCCGCCGCCGTCACCGCCTCGACGATCTGCGCCTCCGCGGCCGCCACAACGACACGCCCCACCCCCGATTCCATCGCCCGCCGCCAGACCTGCACAATCATCGGCTTTCCGGCAATTTCCGCCAGCGGCTTGTCGGGCAAGCGCGTTGAGGCAAGCCGCGCCGGAATTAAGATAATCGGGTTTTTGGCAACCATAATTTGACCGGGTTCCAGGAGATTTGTTGCAACATCTTCCCGTTATACGGCTTGCACCGACCGGCAGGAAGCGGCTAATGTCCGCAACATCTGAATGCAAGCTATGCGGGGAAGTAGAGAACGCCATGGATTCGTTCTTTTTCAATAAGATTGCCGGTGCGGTTTTAGGATCTGTGCTGCTGCTTTTTGCGATCAATGAAATTGGCAATATCGTGTTCCCACACGGTAGCGGTACCCACGCGGCTGACGGTGAAATGGGTGAGGCCGCCAAACAGGCCGCCGAAGATGCACAGGATGCAATGGAATCTGCGGCAGAGGCAGCGAAAGGTGAAAACCTGGCCGCGCTGCTTGCTGCGGGCAGCGCCGATAAAGGGGCAAAGGTGTTCAAGAAATGCGCCGCATGCCATACGGTCGAGGCTGGCGGCAAGAACAAGGTCGGCCCCAATCTGCACGATATCGTCGGACGTGAGCTGGCAGCACTCGATTCCTTCAGCTATTCGGATGCGCTTGCCGGCTTTGGCGGTGAATGGACGTACGATCGGCTCAATCAATATCTTGAAAAACCGAAGGACTTCATTCCCGGAAATAAAATGGCTTTCGCCGGGCTGAGGAAACCGCAGGACCGGGCGAATGTCATCCTGTATCTGCGCGAAAATGGCGACGCCAAGCCTGCTTTACCGGCGGAATAATCGGTCGCCGTCGGTCCGACGGGACACACAAAATATGGACGGCACAGTCATATTTTAGTCGGATCAGGGTCTGAACATCGGTTCGGACCCTTTTTTGTCGGAAGGGGCATGACAACAAAGGTCAAAAACCACTAAGGGGAGCGCAGGAAAGGAATGAGCGTGACAGGAATGATACGGCCCCGCATTAGTCGCCTGACTGCCAGCATCTCGATATCCTGCGCCCTCATATTTGCAAGCGTCTCCCTCGCCGCTGACGACAGCCAGACGGTTCATGGTTTATCGTTATTCGGCAAGCTGAAATACGGCCCACAATTCAACCATTTCGATTATGTCAATGTCGATGCGCCGAAAGGCGGCACGTTACGCTTGTCTGCGATTGGCGGCTTTGACAGCCTCAACCCCTTTATCCTGAAAGGAAAACCCGCTCAGGGGGCCGGGTTGATCTATGACACGCTGCTGAAATCCTCGCTTGACGAGCCAAGCTCCGAATATGGCCTGCTCGCTGAAACAGTTGCGTATCCGCCGGATTTTTCCTGGGTCATATTCAACCTGCGGCCCGAGGCACGCTGGCATGACGGCAAACCCGTCACCCCCGAAGATGTGATTTTCACCTTCAACGCGCTGACCGAGAAAGGCGCGCCCCATTATCGCTATTACTATGCAAATGTGGTGAAAGCGGAAAAAGTCGGCCCGCATGCGGTGCGGTTCGAATTCGATGCGCCGGGGAATCGCGAACTACCGCTGATCATGGGGCAATTGCCGGTTTTGCCCGAACATTACTGGCGCGAGCGCGATTTCGCGGCAAGCACATTGGAGCCGCCACTCGGCAGCGGCCCCTACCGTATCGGCAAGGTGGAGGCGGGCCGTTATATGACGGTCGAACGGGTTGCGGATTACTGGGGCAACACGCTGCCGGTCAATATCGGTGCGAACAATTTTGATGAGATCCGCTTTGACTATTATCGCGACGATACGGTCGCGCTCGAAGCCTTCAAGGCAGGTAATTTCGACGTTCGAATTGAATCCAGCGCCAAGAATTGGGCCACAGCCTATGATTTCGCCGCTGCCCGTGAGGGCAAGGTCAAACGCGCAGAACTGACCACAAAGAATGCCGAGCCGATGCAGGCCTTCGTTCTGAACAGCCGCCGCGACAAATTCGCCGACCCGAAGGTCAGGCTCGCCTTTAACCATGCCTTCGATTTTGAATGGGCCAACAAGAACCTGTTCTATGATCAATATTCACGCACAAAGAGCTATTTCCAGAATTCGGAACTCGCGGCAAGCGGGCTGCCCGAAGGTGACGAGCTCGCCCTGCTTGAACCGTTCCGCGACCAGTTGCCGCCGGAACTTTTCACAACCCCCTATCAGCCACCCAAAACCGATGGTAGCGGCACGAACCGCAGCGGATTACGCAAAGCCCGGCAATTGCTGGCAGATGCAGGCTGGCAGGTGCAGGACGGCGCACTGACCCATCAGGCCAGCGGGACAAAAATGCTGGTGGAATTCCTGCTCGTCCAGCCGACATTCGAGCGGGTGGTCGCCCCCTATATTCAGAATCTCGAACGGCTCGGCATAAAAGCCAGCATCCGGCTTGTCGATCTCGCGCAATATCAGAACCGGGTGGACAGCTTCGATTACGACATCATCATCGGCTCCTGGCGCAATTCCCTGTCGCCGGGCAATGAGCAGCGCGAATATTGGGGATCGGCGGCCGCCGACCGGAATGGCAGCCGGAATCTGGCGGGCGTGAAAAGCCCTGTTGTCGATGCGATGATCGATAAGGTCATCTTTGCCAAAGACCGGCAGGCGCTGATCACGGCGAGCCGCGCGCTCGATCGGGTATTGCTGTGGGGCCATTATGTCGTGCCGCAATGGTATACGCCGGTTTCCCGTATCGCCTATTGGCAGGGCATCCATTTCCCCGACCCCGCTCCCGATTACAGTATCGGTTTCCCCGAACTATGGTGGCATGCACCGACGACAGACGCCAATGGCGCGCCCTGAGCTCGCCAAATCCCCGAACTTTGACATTTCCCCACAGGACAGCCTGAATGGCTGACGATACGCTTTCGCAAAATTGTCCGGTAAACTAGTCGCATGCGATTCGCCCGCTTCAGCCCCTCCGTCTTGCTCTGCGCGCTTGCCCTGTTGTCAGCGCTTCTTACCGTTTCGGCAAAGGCACAGACGCCGCGGCATGGGCTGTCGGCCTTCGGCACCCTGAAATATCCGGCCGATTTCACACATTTCGATTATGTCAATCCGGCCGCCCCCGTCGGCGGCAGGCTTGCGGTAATCGGCACCTCGGGGACGACATCGTTTGACAGCCTCAACCCGCTTATCCTGAAAGGCCAGCCTGCCGAAGGGATGCTGCGCGGTATTCCCGGTGACGGGCCGACACTTCTGTTCGACACGCTGATGACGCGCGCCTATGACGAACCCGATGCGATGTACGGGCTTGTGGCGGAATCGGCGACCCTCGCCGATGATCGCAGCGCGGTGACCTTCACCCTGCGTCCCGAGGCGCGGTTCCATGACGGCAGCCCCGTTACCGCCAAGGACATTGCCTTCAGCTTCGATATCCTCAAACGCGAAGGACACCCCTTCCTGCGCTTTCCCCTGCGCGATGTGACAAAGGCGGAAATTCTTGGCCCGCACGAAATCCGTTTCCACTTTACAGGGACCGAAACGCGGGATCTGCCGCTCATCGTGGCATCGCTTCCGATCCTGTCGCACCGCTATTATGCGGATCGTGAATTCAACAAGACAAGCGTCGACCCGCCAATGGCCAGCGGGCCCTACAAAGTTGCGGATGTGATGCTTGGCCGTGCGATCACCTATCGGCGCGACCCGAATTATTGGGGCTGGCATCTGCCGGTCAATCGGGGGCGGTTCAACTTCGCCGAAATCCGTTTCGATTATTTTCGCGACCGGGCCGTTTCGCTAGAAGCGTTCAAGGCGGGCACCTATGATCTGCGCGAGGAGTTCACCTCCAAAAGCTGGGCAACCGAATATGATTTTCCCGCCGTGCGGGACGGGCGCGTTGTGCTTGATACCCTGCCCGATGCGCGCCCATCGGGTGTGCAGGGCTTCTTTCTGAACACGCGCCGCGATCATCTGACCGACCCACAAGTGCGTAAGGCGCTTGATTATGCCTTCGATTTTGAATGGACGAATAAAAACCTGTTTTACGGGCTTTACACGCGCACGGTCAGCTATTTTGAAAATTCAGATATGCGCGCGGAAGGCAAGCCTGACGCGGCGGAGCTTGCGCTGCTTGCCCCCTATCGCGACAGCTTGCCGGCAGCCGTTTTCGCCGACGCCTATCTTCCGCCTGTGACCGATGGCAGCGGCAATAACCGCCGCGCGCTGCGGCAGGCGGATGCGCTGTTACAGGCTGCGGGCTGGCAGATTGTGGATGGCCAGCGGAAAAATGCGCAAGGCACCACGCTCACAATCGAGCTTCTGACCTATGAACCGGCATTCGAACGAGTGATCGCACCCTATCTGCGCAATCTCAAGCGGCTGGGAATCGATGCCAAAATCCGTCAGGTCGACCCGGCACAATATGAATCCCGGCTTGAAAATTACGATTTCGATATGGCGATCTCACGCTATGCCCATGCCAATACGCCAGGTGTCGGACTGCGCGCTTTTGCCGGGTCGGCATTCGCCGAAATTCCGGGAAGCCGCAATCTGGCCGGTATCAAGGATCCGGTCGTCGACACGCTGATTGAAAAGGTCATCGCCGCGCGCGACCGCGACGAGCTGCGCACCGCCGCGCGCGCGCTTGACCGGGTCTTGCGCGCAGGCCATTACTGGGTTCCGCACTATTACAAGGCCGAACATAATATCGCCTACTGGAATAAATATGCCCGGCCCGAACGCGCGCCGCTTTACAATCGTGGCATTATCGAAACCTGGTGGCAGACAAGGGATACCGCCCTGCCGGCAGCAACCGACGCACCAGACAATAAGGGCAAGCCATAGATGGCGCGCTACATCGCCTATCGCCTGGGGCTGATCATCCCCACCCTGCTTGGCATTATGCTGATCAATTTCCTGCTCGTGCAATTTGCGCCGGGGGGGCCTGTGGAACGCATTATCGCGCAGGTGCAGGGCACCGATGTTTCGGCCACCGCGCGGTTTTCGGGCGGCAGCGGCGATGGCGGTGCGGGCGGGGCAAGCCGGCTGCAGAATTTCAATGCTGATACCACCAGCAAATATCGCGGGGCGCAGGGGCTTGATCCCGAATTCATCGCCGAGCTGGAGCAGCAATTCGGCTTCGACAAACCCGCCCATGAGCGGTTTTTCCAGATGATCGGGGATTATGCCCGGTTCGACTTTGGCGAAAGCTATTATCGCGATGTCAGCGTCATCGATCTTGTGCTTGAGAAGATGCCGGTGTCGATTTCACTTGGCCTCTGGACGACGCTGATCGCCTATCTGATTTCCATTCCGCTCGGGGTCGCAAAAGCGGTACGCGACGGCAGCCGCTTTGATATGTGGACAAGTGCTGTGATTATCATCGGCTATGCCATACCGGGATTTCTGTTTGCCGTGCTGCTGATTATCCTGTTTGCGGGCGGCAGCTTTCTCGATTTGTTCCCCTTGCGCGGCATCGTTTCGGAGAATTGGGATAATCTGTCCTGGCCGATGCGGATCGTGGATTATTTCTGGCACCTCGCGCTGCCGATCGCGGCGATGGTGATCGGCGCTTTCGCCACCACGACACTTTTGACCAAGAATTCCTTTCTTGACGAAATCAAGAAGCAATATGTCATCACCGCGCGCGCCAAGGGGCTGAGTGAACGCGAAGTGCTTTACGGGCACGTGTTCCGCAATGCGATGCTGATCGTGATTTCAGGCTTTCCCGGGGCGTTCATCGGCATCTTTTTCGCCAATTCGCTGCTGATCGAAACGATATTCTCCCTCGACGGGCTGGGGCTGCTCTCGTTTGAATCGATTATCAACCGTGACTATCCGGTGGTCTTTGGCACGCTTTATATCTTTTCCCTGATGGGGCTTGTGATTTCGCTGATCAGTGATCTCACCTATGTGTGGATCGATCCGCGCATCGACTTCGCAAGCCGCGAGGTATAGCCGGTGCGTTTGCGAAATTCTTCCCGGCCCTGGTTCGATCTCTCGCCCATCAATCGCCGCCGCTGGCAGAATTTCAGGGCGAACAAGCGCGGTTTCTGGTCGCTCTGGATTTTTCTTGCGCTGTTCATCCTGACCCTGTTTGCCGAATTCATCGCCAATGACAAGCCGCTCCTCATCCAATATGAGGGGGATTACTATTTCCCGGTTTTCACAGCTTATGTAGAGACCGAATTCGGCGGGGATTTCGAAACCGAAGCCGATTACCGCGATCCTTATGTGCAGGCATTGATCACCGATAAGGGCGGCGATCTCTGGTGGCCGCCGATCCGCTACAGCTACGACACCATCAATCTCGATCTGCCGGTGCCCGCACCCGCGCCGCCATCTTCGGAAAACTGGCTGGGTACGGATGATCAGGCACGGGACGTTCTGGCACGCCTGATCTACGGGTTCCGGATTTCGGTGCTGTTCGGGCTGACGCTTACCTTGTTTTCAAGTCTTGTCGGCGTATTGGCGGGGGCGGTACAGGGTTATTTCGGCGGCTGGATCGATCTCGCCTTCCAGCGCTTTATCGAAATCTGGACCAGCATTCCGATCATTTATCTGCTGATCATTCTGGCCGCGGTGATCGAGCCGAATTTCTGGATCCTGCTTGGCATCATGCTCGCCTTTAGCTGGATCGCGCTCGTGCCGGTGGTGCGTGCCGAATTTCTGCGGGCACGGAATTTCGAATATGTGCGCGCCGCCCGCGCGCTTGGCGTCGGCAATGTGACGATCATGCTGCGCCATATGCTGCCCAACGCCATGGTCGCGACGCTGACCTTCATGCCATTCATTCTGAACGGCTCGATCACGACACTGACCTCGCTTGATTTTCTCGGTTTCGGGCTGCCGCCCGGCTCCCCCTCGCTTGGCGAGTTGCTGGCGCAGGGCAAGAATAACATCCAGGCTCCCTGGCTTGGCATTACCGCCTTTCTGGTTATCGCCGCCATGCTGAGCCTTTTGATTTTCGTCGGCGAAGCGGTGCGTGACGCATTTGATCCGCGCAAGGCATTGGGGTCGAAATGAGCGAGACGCCGCTTTTGACAGTCCGCGACCTGTCGGTCGCCTTCCAGGGCGAGACCGGACCGGTGCTGGCGCTTGAGAAGGCCAGTTTCACACTTGCACGCGGGCAGACCCTGGCGCTTGTCGGGGAATCGGGGTCGGGAAAATCTGTCTGCGCGCTCAGTATCATGCAGCTTCTGCCCTATCCGGCCGCTACCCACCCTTCGGGCACGATAATGTTCGATGGGCAGGAACTGATGGGCGCGGCCGAACGGAACATGCGCAAGGTGCGCGGCAACCGGATCTCGATGGTATTTCAGGAACCGATGACAAGCCTCAACCCGCTACATCCTATTTTGCGGCAGGTCGGAGAGATCCTGGAACTGCATAAAGGTTACCGGGGGGAGGAGATCCGGCGCCGCGTGCTTGAATTGCTGCAACTGGTCGGGCTGCGCGATGCGGAACGCCGGCTCGGCGCCTATCCGCATGAGCTGTCGGGAGGCGAGCGACAGCGGGTGATGATCGCCATGGCGCTTGCCAACGAGCCGGACCTGTTGATCGCTGATGAGCCCACAACCGCGCTTGATGTGACCGTTCAGGCGCAGATCCTGGAATTGCTGCGCAAGCTGCAAAGCGAACTTGGCATGGCGATGTTGCTGATCACCCATGATCTGGGGATCGTGCGCAAGATGGCCGATCATGTCTGTGTGATGACCGGCGGGCGGATCGTTGAAAGCGGCCCGACCGATGCGCTGTTCGACAATCCACGTGAAGCCTATACCCGGCAATTGATGGCAGCCGAACCCAAAGGCCGCCCGCGGCACGTACCCGATGACGCCCCCACGATTATCGAAGGGGAAAATATCCGCGTCTGGTTCGCGATGAAAAAACGCCTGTTCAGCCGGCAGACCGACTATATCAAGGCGGTCGATGGCATTTCGGTCCGTGTGCGCGAGGGTGAAACGCTCGGCATTGTCGGGGAATCGGGATCGGGCAAGACAACACTTGGCCTTGCATTGCTGCGGCTCATCGCCTCGGAAGGGCCGATCCTGTATTGCGGCGAACCGATCCATGACCGCAACAGCCGTGCACTGCGCGAATTACGGCAGCAAATGCAGATCGTCTTCCAGGACCCTTTCGGCTCCTTGAGCCCGCGCATGTCGATCGGCGAGATCGTCGCAGAGGGCCTTTCCGTACATAGACGCGAAAAGCAGAAGAGCCGGTCGGAAATGCGTGCCATCGTCGCCGACGCGTTGCGCGAGGTCGGGCTCGACCCGGACGCGCAGGACCGTTACCCGCATGAATTTTCCGGCGGACAAAGGCAGCGGATCGCAATCGCCCGTGCCATGGTTCTTGCGCCGCGCTTCGTCGTGCTTGATGAACCGACAAGCGCGCTCGATATGTCGGTGCAGGCGCAGATCGTCGATCTGCTGCGCGAATTGCAAACACGTCACCGGCTAGCCTATATGTTCATCAGCCACGACCTGAAGGTTGTACGTGCGCTTGCCAACAATGTGATCGTGATGAAGGACGGGCAGGTGGTTGAGGCAGGCCCGGCCGAGCGTATCTTCGATGATCCGCAAACAGATTATACCCGCGCATTGATGGCGGCCGCATTCGCACTTGAAACAACCGACAACAACGCCGTGCGGATGTAGGGCGCCCCGATTTCGCTTTAATCAGCTATTTTCTGCAGAGCGTATCGGGCCGGCGAACCGCTATAATCTTGCCGCCCTCACCCGCAGCGATGCGCGTGGCAGCCTGCGATAATGGTTCGGATGCGACACACATATGATGCGCGTTCGCATGTAACAGATTTTCAGAATCCATCATAATCCCGACATGACCACGCCAGAAGACAAGATCCAGATCGGAAGAGCGTCGTGT
>CALAQW010000102.1 GCA_937888955.1 uncultured Alphaproteobacteria bacterium
AATCATAGCCATGGGCATCGGCGGACCGGCAAGGCTGAGCTATAACGGGCCCGCATTCCGCTTTCAGCCGCCCGGCCGCGACCGCCCCTGCCAGTTCCTGCAGGCCGGGGTCGAATGTCTTGGCATCGACGACAAGGAAGCCGCCGATGCGGAGGTGCTGGCCGTCACCCTTGCCGCCGTGCAGGCAACCGGCCTGTCTGAATATGCAATCGAGATCGGCGATGTCGGATTGTTTTTCGGGCTGATCGACCAGTTGCAGTTGCCCGAACGGTGGCGGCTGCGGTTGAAACATCAGTTCTGGCGGCCCGGTCAGTTGCAGGATCTGATCAATCGGTTGAGCGGTGCGGATGGCGCCGGTGCTGACCGCACCGCGTTTCTTGCTGCTTTGGGTGCGCTGGATGGTGAGCAGGCGAAAGCAGCCGTCGAGGATGTGCTGCAAATGGCGGGGATTGCCCCCGCCGGTGGCCGTACCATCGACGAGATTACCGTGCGCTTCCTCGAACAGGCAGCCGATGCGCGCAGCGGCGCCCTGTCGCAGGAGATTGTGGCGCTGTTTGACGCCTTTTTCGATATCAGCGGCGGGTGTGCGGGTGCGATTGCCGGATTGCGCGATCTGACGCGGCAGGCGGGCATCGCTCTGGACGCTGAGATTGCCCGGTTCGAGCGGCGTTGCGATCTGGCAGACAAGCGCGGTGTGCCGGTTGATCAGTTGCGGTTTGCCGCGCGGTTCGAGCGCGGGCTGCAATATTATACAGGCTTTGTTTTCGAACTGCGCGCCCAGGCTGAGGGGGTGCCGGGGCCAATTGCCGGCGGTGGCCGTTATGACCGTCTGCTTGCGCAGCTTGGCGCGGATAAGGAAATTCCCGCGATTGGCGGCGCGATCCGTACGGAATGGCTGTTGCTTGCCAGGGGAGAGGCGTAATGGGCGGTAAACTTGTACTGGCCATCCAGAGCAAGGGGCGGCTTGCGGAACAGACCCACGACTATCTGAAAAGCTGTGGAATTCCCATTTCCGGCGGTTCGGGGCGTGAATATGTCGGCCATATGCCAGCGGTACCCGATGTGGAGATCGCGTTTTTGCAATCGGGTGAGATCCCGACCTATCTGGAAAGCGGCGCAGTCCATTTGGGCATTACCGGCGAAGATCTGATGCGGGAAAAAACGCTTGATCTGGAAACCTGCATGATGCTGCTGAAACCGCTCGGCTTCGGCAAGGCCGATCTTGTGGTTGCGGTGCCGCGTTCCTGGATTGATGTGCATTCGATGGCGGATCTTGATGAAGTCAGTACGGCATTCCATCGCCGCCACGGGCGCAGATTGCGGGTGGCGACGAAATATCTGACGCTGACGCGTGACTTTTTCGCGCAGCACGGGGTCGCGGATTACCGCATCGTCGAGAGTTTGGGCGCAACCGAAGGGGCGCCTAATTCCGGCGCGGCCGAAGCGATCGTCGATATTACGTCTACCGGGACAACATTGGTCGCCAATAATCTCAAGATCCTCAATGACGGGGTTATCCTGCGCAGCCAGGCCTGTCTGGCGGCCTCGCGCAATGCGGTGTGGGATGATGCAGCGAAAACTGCCCTGCGCCGGATTCTCGATATGATCGAGGGCAGCGCACGGGCGGATGCCGAACGGCTTGTTCATTTCGTGACGCCGTCAGATGAGGCTGCAATGGCGGGCGCGATGGCGGCATTGCAGAGCAAGTTCGGATGCCAGGTCGCGTTGAGCGGGCGGCAGGGCAGTCTGCAATGCGGGTCTGATATGCTCTATCCGGTGGTCAGTGCCTTGCATGCGGCAGGTTGCAGTCAGGTCAGTGCCGCGCAGGCGGACTATATCTTCGCGCCTGAAAACGCCTTGTATGAGCGCTTTATCGCCGCGCTAGGCTGAAGGTTGTGTAGCCAGGTCAACTGTCGGCGGATATCGCGCAGGAAAAGTTCAGAACAGAAAAAAGGGGCTGCGAAAATCGCGGCCCCTTTTAATTTACTGTGATGCAATGGGTTACATCATGCCGGGCATACCGCCCATGCCACCCATGCCGCCCATGCCGCCCATATCGGGCATGCCGCCGCCCGCGCCTGCGGGTTCGGGCTTGTCGGCGACCATCGCTTCGGTGGTGATCAGGAGACCGGCAACCGATGCGGCATCCTGCAAGGCGGCGCGCACGACCTTTGCGGGATCGATGATGCCGGCCTTGAACATGTCCACAAACTCATCGGTCTGCGCGTTGTAGCCAAGATTTTTGTCTTTGCTTTCCATCAGCTTGCCAACGATGATCGAGCCGTCGACACCGGCATTTTCGGCGATTTGCCGCGCTGGCGCCTGCAAGGCCTTGCGCACGATGGCGATACCGGCCTTCTGATCGTCATTGCCGGGCACCAGCTTGTCGAGTGCCTTGGCAGCATAAACCAGGGTCGCGCCGCCACCGGGCACGACGCCCTCTTCGACCGCCGCGCGGGTTGCGCTGAGCGAATCGTCGACGCGGTCCTTGCGTTCCTTCACTTCGACCTCGGTCGCACCGCCGACGCGGATAACGGCAACACCACCCGCGAGCTTCGCAAGCCGTTCCTGCAGTTTTTCCTTGTCGTAATCGGAGGTTGTTTCCTCGATCTGCGCACGGATCTGACCGCAGCGGGCCTCGATGTCCTTCTTCTTGCCGGCACCATTGATGATGGTGGTGTCGTCCTTGCTGATCTGCACCTTCTTGGCGGTGCCCAGCATGTCGAGGGTGACGGTTTCAAGCTTGATGCCCAGATCCTCGGAGATCACGGTGCCGCCGGTCAGAACGGCGATATCCTCGAGCATGGCCTTGCGCCGATCGCCAAAGCCCGGCGCCTTGACGGCCGCGATCTTCAGCCCGCCGCGCAGCTTGTTGACCACCAGGGTCGCAAGTGCTTCGCCTTCGACATCCTCGGCGATGATCAGCAGCGGACGGCTTGACTGCACAACCGCTTCGAGAATCGGCAGCATCGGCTGCAGGTTGGTCAGCTTCGCCTCGTGGATCAGGATCAGCGGATCTTCGAGATCAGCAATCATCTTGTCCGCATTGGTGATGAAATAGGGCGACAGATAGCCGCGATCGAACTGCATGCCCTCGACGACGTCGAGTTCGGTCTCAAGGCCTTTCGCCTCTTCCACCGTGATCACGCCTTCCTGACCGACCTTGTCCATCGCTTCGGCGATCATGCGGCCGATCTCGGCCTCGCCATTAGCGGAAATCGTGCCGACCTGGGCGATTTCTTCAGAAGATTTGATTTTCTTGGAGCGTTTGGCCAGATCCGCGATAACCGCCTCGACCGCCATGTCGATGCCGCGCTTCAGATCCATCGGATTCATGCCCGCGGCAACCGATTTCGCGCCTTCGCGAACGATTGCCTGGCCGAGAACCGTGGCTGTCGTGGTGCCGTCACCGGCAATATCGTTGGTCTTGGACGCCACTTCGCGCAGCATCTGTGCGCCCATATTCTCGAACTTATCGGCCAGTTCGATTTCCTTGGCCACCGTCACGCCATCCTTGGTGATACGCGGCGCGCCAAAGGCTTTCTCGATGACCACATTGCGGCCCTTGGGGCCCAGGGTCACCTTGACCGCATCCGCCAGGATGTCGACGCCCTTGAGCATTTGATCCCGGGCCTCGCTATGAAACTTAACTTCTTTCGCCATTTGCCGAATTCCTCTCTATCTTGATCTGTTGGATTTGCGGCGAGCGCCGGCTGTTCGCCGGGCTGCGCAAGCCGTCGATCAGCTGATCACCCCGAGGATGTCGCTTTCCTTCATGATCATCAGCTCTTCGCCGTCGATCTTGATCTCGGTGCCGGACCATTTGCCGTACAGCACCTTATCGCCCTTTTTGACATCCATCGGCGCGATGGAACCGTCCTCGCGGCGTGCGCCTGGACCAACGGCGACGACTTCACCTTCCTGGGGTTTTTCCTGCGCGGTGCCAGGAATGATGATGCCGCCACTTGTCTTTTCTTCCTGCTCAGCCTGACGGACAAGCACTCTGTCATGCAAAGGTCGAAACGCCATTTGCCTGGTCTCCCTTGAATAAACCTGAATCTTTGATAGGTTCGGCCGAGGCATGCCTGTTCATGCAATGCATCCGCCGCCTATCCATGATCTTTTAGCACTCTAGCATAATGAGTGCTAAAACGGGCGCGTTGTAAAACCGATATCGTGCAGTGTCAAGGATAATCCCGGAAATGCCTTTAAGGCTGTTTTCAGGAGTTGGTGCAGTTTTTGGTGGTTCTAGCGGTTGTTGGGCAGGCGTGTCAGATTGGCGCCGACCAGCAGCATGTCAACGGACCGGCCATCACCGGCGAGTGGCAGCATCAGACGCTCGAAACCAAAACGGGCGTCGTCATGCTTGCGCAGATATTCCCCGGCCTGGAAGGCGGGTTTGCCATTCTCGGTTGTGTAGTGGCAAAGCGCCAATGCGTCATGCCAGCTATCGCCGATATCAAGCTCATCGATAAATTGACCTGTCAGCTCCGACCCGTGAACATCGACAATATGCGTGCCGACCAGTCGAAAGCGGAATTTTGGTGAAGTGGCGTCACCGACAATATCAATCAGCGCGGTATGGGCAAGAAATTGCCGCATATCCACTGGATCGATGTCCTTGCGCCCCGGCAGGCATCCATTTTTATTCTTTTTCTGCCAATAGCCATATAATAACAATAAGGGCTGCGGCAGGTCGTCAACTGAGAATTGCACAGCCTGTCACCTTCGCAACTCATCCGATCTGTTTGTGAAACCAAACCGATAATCCAATTAGTTACAGGTGTTATCCTACCCGTCCAAAACAATCAATAGTGGTATGAAGTGGTCGCCGGAGATGGTTTCCTGTATTTCAAGTCATCGTTACAACTTTTCGAAATTGACGTGGTTATATAAAACTAACTTATTAGAAATTCTAATAAGTTAGTTCGTATTAGCAAGAGAGTTGTTGTGACTGATCAGGATTTGTGGGTGTTCGGTTATGGGTCGCTGATGTGGCGTCCGGGCTTTGACAGCCTGGGGGTGTATCGCGCCCGAATATTTGGATTTCACCGATCGTTCTGCGTTTTGTCCCATGTCCATCGGGGGACACCGGAAAAGCCCGGGCTTGTCTTTGGTCTTGACCGTGGCGGCTCGTGCCATGGTCTGGCTTTTCACATTGCAGCGGCGGAAGCGGCGGCTGTACGTGACTATCTGATTGCGCGCGAACAGGTGACTCTCGTTTATCGGGAATCGCAACTACCGGCCTATCTGAATGATGGTCGGGTTGTGCGGGCACTTTGTTTCACAGTCGATCACGCGCACCCGCAATATGCCGGCAAGCTGCCTTTTGCCGATCAGGTTGCATTGATCCGTCAGGGGGTCGGGCAAAGCGGCGCGAATTGTGACTATCTGGCGGATACGGTAACGCATCTGCGTGGCATGGGCATCGTCGATCACGGCCTGCAAGCGCTGCATCAGACGGTTTCGGGCAAAGTGGAGCTTGCGGGCAATGCTGGCGATGCGGTGCGCGCTATGTCAGACTGAGTTGGCGGGATCCGGCAGGCAAAAAGCCGGCAAGTGGTGCAGAAGCATAAACGCACCGTCAACGTGATCATAAAAGGGAGCGCAGGGAATGGAACTCGATCTGGCGGGGAAAACGGCCATTGTCACCGGGGCATCCAAGGGGATCGGCAAGGCGGTGGCCGAAGGCTTGGCGGCGGAAGGTTGCCATCTGCACATTGTGTCGCGAACCGGCGCGGACCTGGAGAAAGTGCGCGACGCCATTACAAGCCGTCATCAGGTTTCGGTCACCGTGCATGCGATGGATCTGGGTGATGGCGGCAATGCGAAAAAACTGATCGCCGCCTGTCCGGATGCCGATATCCTGGTGAATAATGCCGGGGCAATACCGGGCGGCAGCCTGACAAAGATCGAGGAAGAGCGCTGGCGCGAGGCGTGGGATCTGAAAGTATTCGGCTATATCAATCTGTGCCGCGAAATGTATCGGCATATGGCGGAGCGCAAGGCGGGGGTGATCATCAATATCATCGGCGTGGGCGGTGAAAAGCCGACAGCAGGCTATATTGTCGGCAGTGCGGGCAATGCCAGTCTGATGGCTTTTACCCGCGGCCTTGGCGGGCAAAGCGCCGATGACGGAATTCGGGTTGTCGGGGTTAATCCCGGTATGATTGAAACCGAGCGGTTGCGCTCGCTGACCGGCAGCCTTGCGGGCTCCGATCCCAAGGGGCTTGAGCGGATGTTGCAGGCCCTGCCTTTCGGGCGTCCGGGCAAGCCTGAGGAAGTCGCCGATCTGGTGACGTTCCTTGCATCTGACAGGGCAAGTTATATCAGCGGTACGATCATTACCGTGGATGCGGGGGCGGCGCATCGCGGTTGATCGGGAAAGATCGATTTAATCTCACCACTATTTCGGCTATTAGCGTCAGCTTTGCTTTTGGCGTCTGGGGCGTTCGGTGAAGTTGGAGTGCAAGTCAGCGATTATGACAGATCAGGAGATATTGGCGGTCCTGCAGCAGCGGGATCTGAAGTTCATGCAATATTTGGGCGGCGGGATCGTCGGGGCAAACAAGCAAAGGCAGGAAGCTGTCATGGTTTTCGAGCCAGGCGATGATTTATGTCATTCGGGCAATGTCATCCAGGGCGGCTTCCTGACCGCCATGCTTGATGCGGCCATGGCGCATGCGGTGATGGTGGCTTCCGATATGGCGCTGACGCCGCCCACCCTTGAGCTGAAGATCAGTTTCCTCAAACCCGGTCTGCCCGGGCCGCATCGGGCGGTGGGCCGTGTGGTGCGGATGGGCAAAACGGTCGGCTTTCTGGAAGGGGAGCTTTATAATGTGGATGATGAGCTGATCGCCAAATCATCGGCGACGGCGCGGCTCGTCCCCGCAGCGCCCGCCAGCTGAAGCTGTTGCGAGCCGGTCTGAATTAGGCAGTTTTTCTGGCAGGAGGTGCCGGCATGGCAGAGTTTTTCGAAACGCTTATCCCCTTCGCCTTGGGCATTGTATTTCTTATCCTGCTTGCGGGTATTTTTGTGATGTTCCGTGGCGGCCGGCTCAATCAAAGCTGGAGCAACCGGTTGATGCGCTGGCGGGTGATCGCGCAATTTGTCGCCATCTGCATCGTGATGGCGGCACTGTATTTCGCTGGCCGGGGCTGAACAACGAAGGAGCAAATCATGGTCGTATTGAGCAAGATTTACACCCGTACCGGCGATCAGGGCAGCACGGCCCTGGGGTCAGGCGCGCGGGTTGCGAAATTCGATCTGCGGGTCTGCGCCTATGGCACCGTTGATGAGACGAATGCTGCGATCGGCATTGCGCGGCTCTATACCGATGGTGATGCGGATCAGGCATTGGCCCGTATCCAGAATGACCTGTTCGATCTGGGTGCCGATCTTTGCCGCCCGTCGGCCGAAGCGCAGACGGATCGCGCGGACGAAACCGGATTGCGCGTAACAGACGCGCAGGTGGTGCGGCTTGAAGAGGAAATCGATGCGATGAATGCGGATCTGACGCCATTGCGTTCGTTCGTCCTACCCGGCGGATCACCGGCCGCCGCGCATCTGCATCTGGCGCGCACGGTCTGCCGGCGGGCCGAGCGGCTTGCGGTGGAACTCGCAACACAAGAAAATGTGGGGGCGGCGGTGTTGCGCTATCTCAACAGATTGTCCGATTATTTATTTGTCATGAGCCGCAAACTGAATGATAACGGGGCAGAAGATACATTATGGCAGCCCGGTCAGCACCGTTAAGCTGCTTTTAGCATGCGGGTTGGAAATGTTTTTCGTCCATTCGGTGACGATACGTTGACAGGGGGAAAGACGGAAATTAGTTTCCGCACCTGCGAAATAGGTTGCAGGGGCGCGTGAGCGCAATGACGCGACACATGGATTGCCCTGATCTGGATTATTAGATTTGGAGAAGAAGTAGATGAAAGTCCTCGTGCCCGTAAAACGGGTGGTCGACTATAACGTCAAGATCCGCGTGAAACCGGACGGGTCGGGCGTTGATTTGGCCAACGTAAAGATGTCCATGAATCCGTTCGATGAAATCAGCGTCGAGGAAGCGGTGCGGATGAAGGAAGCGGGCACTGCCAGCGAAGTGATCATCGTATCCATCGGTCCTGCAGGCGCGCAGGAAACGATCCGTACCGCGCTGGCCATGGGCGGCGATCGCGGCATTCTGGTCAAGACGGATGCGAATGTGGAACCGCTGGGCGTCGCCAAAATCCTCAAGGCGATCACCGAGGAAGAACAGGCTGATCTCGTCATCCTGGGCAAGCAGGCGATCGATGACGATTCAAATCAGACCGGACAGATGCTGGCGGCATTGCTTGGCCGTTCGCAGGCGACCTTTGCCAGCGAAGTCAAGCTTGATGGCGACAAGCTGGAAGTCACCCGTGAAGTCGATGCCGGTCTGCAGGTGATCCGCGTGGCGATGCCGTCTGTCGTGACGGTCGATCTGCGGCTGAACGAGCCACGTTATGCGTCGCTGCCCAATATCATGAAAGCACGCAAGAAGCCGATCGACGAAAAGGCGCCGGAAGATTTCGGGGTCGATATCACGCCGCGGCTGACGGTGTTGAAGACGACCGAACCGCCAGCGCGCACTGCCGGTATCAAGGTTGAATCCGTGCAGGAGCTGGTAGCGAAGCTGCGCGAAGAAGCGGGAGTGATTTGACGATGGCAACCCTTGTAGTAGCTGATCACGATAATGCAACATTGGCTGATGTAACGCCGAAAGTCGTTACCGCCGCCAAGGGGCTGGGCGATGACATCCATATTCTGGTTGCGGGCTCGGGTTGCGGTGCGGTTGCCGAACAAGCGGCCAAGCTTGACGGCGTGGCCAAGGTGCTTGTCGCCGATGATGCGCAATATGCCAATGGCCTTGCCGAACCGCTTGCCGTGCTTGTGACGGGGTTGATGGACAGCCACGATGTCGCCATGGGTAGCGCGACCACGGTTGCCAAGAACTTCATGCCGCGTGTCGCGGTGGCGCTCGATGTTGCGCAGATCTCCGAGATCGTGGCGGTGGAATCGAACGACACCTTCATTCGCCCGATCTATGCGGGTAATGCGATGCAGACGGTGCAGAGCAGCGATGCCAAGAAGGTCATCACGGTACGGACGACAGCATTTGCCGCCACCGGCGAAGGCGGTTCGGCTGCGGTCGAGACGGTTGCGGCCGCAGACAATCCCGGTTTGTCGGAATATGTCGAGGATCGGGTGTCGGAATCCGAGCGTCCGCAGCTTACCTCCGCCAAACGGATTATTTCGGGCGGTCGCGGGATGCAGTCGGCCGATAACTTCCCGATGATCGAAAAGATCGCTGACAAGCTTGGTGCCGCGGTCGGTGCGTCGCGTGCCGCAGTGGATGCGGGTTTTGCCCCCAATGATATGCAGGTTGGCCAGACCGGCAAGGTGGTGGCGCCGGAACTTTATATCGCGGTGGGTATCTCGGGTGCTATTCAGCATCTGGCCGGTATGAAGGATTCCAAGATCATCGTGGCCATCAACAAGGATGAAGAAGCACCGATTTTCCAGGTTGCCGATTACGGACTGGTTGCGGATCTGTTCAAGGCCGTGCCGGAGCTTGAGGAAGAACTGGGTAAAATTGGCCTTTAAGAGCCATAGCCTCTGTATTCTGCGGGAAACGCGCGTGAGGGATAAGGCCTTGTCAAATAAGAAGGTGATCCCAGCATGACGATTGAAAAGGTAGGTGTCATCGGAGCCGGCCAGATGGGCAATGGCATTGCGCATGTCTGCGCCCTGGCCGGATATGATGTAGTACTGCAGGATATCGATCCGGACAGTCTGAAAAAGGCGATCGATACGATCACCTATAATCTGACCCGTCAGGTCTCCCGTGGAATTATCAAAGACGAAGACAAGGACAAGGCGCTCAAGCGCATTGTCCCTGTCAATGACGTGGCGGCATTTTCCGATGTCGATCTGGTCATTGAGGCCGCTACCGAGAAGGAAGAGGTGAAGCGGGCCATTTTCGCGCAGCTATGTCCTGTTTTGCGCGCGGACGCGCTGATATCCTCGAACACCTCGTCGATTTCGATTACACGCCTTGCGGCGGCAACCGATCGGCCTGAGCAGTTTATCGGCCTGCATTTCATGAATCCGGTGCCGGTGATGAAGCTTGTCGAGCTGATTCGCGGTATCGCGACCGATGAGGAAACCTTCAAGACCGCCCGCGAATTTACAAACCGTCTTGGCAAAACGACAACCAATGCCGAGGACTTCCCCGCTTTCATCGTGAACCGGATCCTGATGCCGATGATCAATGAGGCGGTCTACACCCTTTATGAAGGGGTCGGGAATGTCGAGGCGATCGACACGGCCATGCGGCTTGGCGCCAATCATCCGATGGGGCCGCTCGAACTGGCGGATTTCATCGGCCTCGATACCTGCCTGTCGGTGATGCAGGTGCTGTATGAGGGGCTTGCCGATACCAAATATCGCCCCTGTCCCCTGCTTGTGAAATATGTCGAGGCCGGCTGGGTCGGCAAGAAAGCAGATCGCGGTTTTTACGATTATCGCGGCGATGTGCCGGTGCCGACACGCTGACGCCGCGCCGTTTGGTTTGCCGCCTGTTGATCAATTTCGCCTATCGCGCGTTGAGATGCGCCCGGATCAGGGCTTTTGCCTCCGGCGCATCCCATTCGGCGGGACCCGCGAGGCGTCCGATCTCATCCCCCTTCCGGTTCAGCAATAATGTCGTGGGCAGCCCCAGCGCTCCCAGCGTGCGCGCCGATTTATTGCCGGGGTCGATGAAACTGTCCAGATGCTGCATCTCGATCTGCTCGAGGAATGCGGATGCCTTGTCATAGCCCGACCGGTCGAGATTGATCAGTACCACTTCAAATTGTTCGCTGCCCATATCTGCCTGCAAGCGGTCGAGGGAGGGCATCTCCCGACGGCAGGGCGCGCACCAGCTCGCCCAGAAATTGACCAGGATGACTTTACCGGCATATTCATCGAATGCGTGCGGATTGTTCGCCGCATCGAAGAATTGAACATGGGGCAGTGGTTTGGGCACCGCGCGTGTGACAAAATTCTTGACTGTCCCAACCCGTAATTGCGCGGCTGTCGCCTCATTTGCAATAGCGGCGCCATTGCCAGCCATGGCAAGCATGCCGTATACCGCCGCAACATGTCCGATGCGCTTCAGCAGCGGGTAGGGTTTCCACATGAAATTAACTCCCTGTTCTGTGGCATTGTTCTGATAGGTTGATAAGTCAGTTATTTGTTTGAAACGAGCCTCAAACCCATGTCGTCCAAATCATCGTCAAAAGATGCGCAAAACCCTGTCCCACGGCCCGCGGCGAATGCCTTGTGGGGTGGCCGTTTTGCAGCCGGTCCCGCTGACATCATGTCGCGTATCAATGCCTCGATCAAATTCGACCAGCGACTGTTTGCCCAGGATATAGCCGGTTCCAGGGCGCATTGCGAGATGCTGGTCGCGCAAGGCATAGTAAGCGCCGAAGATGGGGCACAAATATGTTCGGGGCTTGATACGATCCTTGCCGAAATCAATGCCGGGGAATTTCAGTTCAGTGAGGCATTGGAAGATATTCATATGAATATCGAAGCGCGCCTGACCGAACTTATCGGTCCGGCGGCCGGTCGCCTGCATACCGCGCGCTCGCGCAACGATCAGGTGGCGACCGACTTCAAACTCTGGACGCGCGATGCAATTGACGCGGTAATCGGACAGCTTGCGGCCTTGCGCGACGTTCTGCTCGACCGCGCGGAGGAGGCGGCAGATGCTGTCATGCCCGGCTTTACCCATTTGCAAAGCGCGCAGCCGGTGACCTTCGGGCATCATCTGATGGCCTATTATGAAATGTTCGGTCGCGATTTGGCGCGGTTCCGGGATGCGCGGGTCCGGCTTAACGAATCGCCACTGGGCTCCGCCGCCCTGGCAGGCACGTCCTTTCCGATTGATCGGATGGCGACCGCGGCCGCATTGGGATTTGATCGTCCCACGCGCAATTCCCTGGATGGCGTATCGGATCGGGATTTCGCGCTGGAATTCCTGTCGGCGGCGGCAATTTGTGCAACCCATCTGTCGCGGATCGCCGAAGAAATCGTGATCTGGTCGTCGGCGCAATTCGGCTTTGTGACTTTGCCTGATAGCTTCTCGACCGGCTCCTCCATCATGCCGCAAAAGCGTAATCCCGATGCAGCGGAACTTGCGCGGGCGAAAACAGGCCGCATCATCGGTGCGCTGAATGCCCTGCTGATTGTCATGAAGGGGCTGCCGCTCGCTTATTCGAAAGATATGCAGGAAGACAAAGAGCAACTGTTCGATGCGGCCGACAATCTTGAGCTTTGTCTGGCGGCGATGGGCGGCATGCTCGCCGAACTGCAATTTGACCGTGAAAAAATGGCGGCAGCCGCCGGGCTTGGCTTCAGTACCGCGACAGACCTTGCGGATTGGCTTGTGCGCGAACTCAATCTGCCGTTCAGGCAGGCGCATCATGTTGTCGGTGAAATCGTTAAACTGGCTGAGGCGCGCAAGGTCGGTCTTGAGGCGTTGCGCCTGGACGAGCTGCAATCGGTGGAGCCGCGTATTACCGATGACGCGCGGGCGGTGTTGAGTGTGCAGGCATCAGTGGCAAGCCGCAGCAGTGCGGGCGGCACCGCGCCCGATCAGGTGCGCGCGGCAATTGCCGCGGCGCGGCGGGGGGAAGGCTGATGCGGCGGTTTCTCCGGCTCGGTCTCATTGTGTTCCTCCTGCTGCCGTTCGGGCTGTCCGGTTGTGGCAAGAAGGGAAGCCTTGAACCGCCACCCGGCGCCACCGAGGATGAGCGCGTCAAGCGCGAGTGGGGTGGTTGAATGCATCATTTCTCCTATCGCGACGGGGTGTTGCATGCCGAGGATGTGTCGCTGAGCGCGATTGCCGCTGCGGTGGGCACGCCATTTTACTGTTATTCCACGGCAACGGTGGAGCGGCATTACCGGGTCTTTGCCGACGCGTTCGGCGCGCTTGACGCGCTGATTTGCTATTCGGTGAAGGCGAACAGCAATCAGGCGATTATCGGGACGCTGGCGCAATGTGGCGCGGGTGCCGATATTGTCAGCGCGGGGGAGTTGCAGCGTGCGTTGAAAGCCGGGGTGCCCGCGGAAAAAATTGTGTTTTCTGGGGTTGGCAAGACCCGCGCGGAACTCGCTCAGGCGCTGACAGCGGGCATTCTTCAGTTCAACGTTGAATCCGAACCGGAGATGCAGGCGCTGAGCGCGGTCGCGGTTGAGCTGGGCCGGACAGCCGATATTGCCATTCGCGTCAATCCCGACGTCGATGCCAAAACCCATGCAAAAATTTCAACCGGCAAGGCCGAGAACAAATTCGGCATTCCGCTGTCTGAGGCACGCATGGTCTATCAGCGCGCCGCGCAACTGCCCGCGATCCGGATTGTCGGAATCGATGTGCATATCGGTAGCCAGCTCACAACCCTTGAGCCGTTTCGTGCAGCCTTTCTCAAAACCCGCGAATTGGCGACGGCCCTGCGCGCCGATGGTCACGATATCCGGCAGCTTGATCTGGGGGGCGGGCTTGGCATTCCTTATGCGCACTCCAACGACAACCCGCCACTACCGGTGGATTACGGCGCGCTTGTGCAGGAAGTGTTCGGGGATTTCGGCTGCCGCATCCTGCTCGAACCGGGGCGGTTGATCGTTGGTAATGCAGGCATCCTCGTCTGCCAGGTGATTTATGTGAAAGCAGGCGAGAACAAGCAGTTTGCAATCGTCGATGCGGCGATGAACGATCTCATTCGTCCGACCCTTTACGATGCCTATCACGAGATCTGGCCGGTTGCCGAGCCGGCTTCCGGCGCTGCTGTCGGCGAATATGATATTGTCGGACCGGTTTGCGAAACCGGTGACAGTTTTGCCAGCGCAAGGCGGATGCCCGTATTGGCGCAAGGGGATATGCTGGCTATTCTATCCGCGGGTGCTTATGGCGCGGTGCAGTCGGGCACCTATAACAGCCGGCCGCTTGTGCCCGAGATACTGGTTCGCGGCGGTGAATTTGCCGTGGTGCGCCCGCGGCAGACTATCGAGGCGCTGATCGGTCTGGACCAGATGCCTGACTGGCTGAACAGAACGGATTAGGGATTTGCGCGACACCCCCGCCAACCGAACAAAGGCTGCCGCAAATTTGTCGGGGCTTTCCTGGCGGTTGGTAGTCACCCGCGCGGTGATCTGTTGGGAACGGCTGTGGCGCACATTCTGGCCGGTCGCTGCGGCGTGGGGGATATATCTGGCGGCCGGGCTGTTTGATATCTGGACGGTCTTGCCCTACGGGCTGCATCTTGCGGCCTTTCTAGCATTGACCGGTTTTTCGGGGTGGTGGATCTGGCACGGGCGCGGTGCGCTCCATTGGCCTGCCGCGCATGCGGCCGCAAGGCGGCTTGAGCGTGAGAATGGTTTGGCCAATCAGCCGCTGGCGGTGCTTGAGGACCGCTTGTCGCTGAATGCGGCGGATCCGGTGGCGCGACAATTATGGGAACTTCACGTCAACCGGAATCTGGCTGCGATCAAAAGATTGCGCCTGCCGTTGCCGCGACCGGGGCTTGTCGATCGCGACAGATATGGCCTGCGCATGTTGGCGGCGATCATGCTGGTTGCCGCGGGCTTTGCGGCCGGGCCCGATGGGCCGGGTCGGCTGTCGCAATTTGTTTTGCCGTTGCCGCATGTTACCGCTGCCGTGCCGCTTCAGATTGAGGCCTGGGTCACGGCGCCCGAATATACCGGTGCGCCGCCGCTTTTCCTTGCGGGCAGTGCGGCAAATTTGCTGGTCGATGACGGGCGGACACCAGCTGCCCACAAGGTGCCGGTGAATAGCATTCTGTCTGTCAGGACCTATGGGGACGGGCAGGCACCGCATATCGTCTATCGCGCCGATCCGGCTGGTGCGGCGATGGCGGAAAAGCCGGAACGCGAGATTGACCTGACCGCCGTCGACAGGCGGAATTTTGCGGCGGATTTGCCGCTGCCATATGCCGGCGTTGCTGAATTGCGCCATGGTTTCGGGCAGGTGGCGCAGTGGCCGTTTGGGATTATCCCCGACACACCCCCTGAAATCCGCTTTGCCGCTGAACCTTCGGTGACCATGCAGCAGGCATTGGATATCCGGTTCGCATTCGCCGATGACTATGGGGTGAGCGCGGCCTGGGCCGAATTTACGCCCGAGGGCGATTTGTCCGCACTTGGCGATAGCGATCCCGATCAATCAGATGGCGCGCTGTTGCGTTTGCCGTTGAGTCTTGCCGCGCCCGGACAGAAGAAAGGCCAGCAGCAGGTTATCGAAGATCTGACAGCACACCCCTGGGCCGGGCTGCCTGTGCGGTTGCGGCTTGTGGCACGCGATGCGGCGGGGCAGACCGGGTTTTCGGCAAGCGTACCGTTGACCCTGCCCCAGCGCATATTTGAAAACCCGCTCGCGCGGGCGCTGATCGAACAGCGCCGCAAGCTGATTCTGGGAACCGGAGAGAACCCCACGGTGATCACCGCGCTCGATGCGCTCAGCCTTTTTCCCGATTTGTTCATCGATGATCTGCGGATTTATATCGGCTTGCGGGTGGCGCGTTATCGGCTGGCGGAAATGCGTGATCAACGTGCGGCGGCCCAGGATGTGGGGGAGCTGTTGTGGGAGCTTGCGTTGCGGCTTGAAGATGGCGATGTGTCCTTGGCTGCGGACGAGTTGCGGTCGCTGCAAAAGGCATTGCGGGAAGCGCTGAGCAATGGTGCGCCGGATACCGAAATCGCCGCGTTAATGTCGCAACTGCGCGAGGCGATCAACAGATTTTTCCAGGCAATGGTCGATCAGGCGATTGAAGATGCACAGGAAGGTATGTCGCCGCCCATGCAAAACCCTGATGCCGAACAGCTTGAAACAGCCGACCTTCAGGCGTTGCTCGACAAGATCGAGCAATTGGGAAAAGCCGGCGCGCGGGAAGCTGCGCAAAACTTGCTGAATGAATTGCAGTCGATCCTTGAGAATATGCAGATGAGTTTCGGTGGTGATCAGGGGGGGCAAGATACAGCCTATACCCAGGCGCTGGACGAGCTTGCCGACGTGATGCGCGCGCAACAGGCCTTGCAGGACAAGACTTATCAGCAATCGCCGTCGGGCCAGCAAGGAGAGGGAACCCCCGCACCCGGGGGCAGCCCGTCTTTATCCGAACAGCAGAAGGCGCTGCGCGGGCAACTTGATACATTGATGCGGCAGCTCGGCTCGGCGCAGGGCGAGGTGCCCAAACCCCTGGAACGGGCTGGCAAGGCGATGGAGGATGCGGCGGCGGCCCTGGGCAGCGGCGAAAGGAAAGCGGCGCTTGATCAGCAGGTCGAGGCAATGGAGCAATTGCGTGACGGGGCGGAGGCGATCGCACGGGCCATAGCTGAAGAGCAGGAAGGTGGCGAGGGGGAGTTTAGCGATTCCGAAGATCCGCTTGGCCGCCAGTTGCCTGCCGGACAAAGGGAACGGGGCGGTCAGGATGCGGTGCCCGAAGAATTCGATGTAGAGCGTGCGCTTGAGTTGCGGCAGGAGCTCGAACGGCGCGCCGGCGAGCGTCGTCGCCCGGTGGAGGAGCTCGATTATATCGACCGGTTGCTGGATTTGTTCTGAGGTAGGTGCAGCAGATGCTGCGACGTTGCCTGTTGCGCGCTGCGCTTGATCAACTTGTCAGGGCTGAGTCGACCGCATTGCCGATTTCATCCATGGTGAAGGGTTTCAACACGACATCATGGATAAGCTCGTCAAGATTGTGCGCCCGCTGCCGTTCCGCGGCATAGCCGGTCATCATCAGAATCCGCATCTCGGGATCTTGCTGTGACGCCTTCAGGGACAGGGCGATACCGTCAACAATCGGCATGACGATATCAGTCAGAAGCAGGTCGAACCGGTCCCGCTGTAACGCGGACAAGGCTTGTGATCCGTCCGCAACCGCCTGCACGTCATGCCCACGTCCGCGAAGGGATAACGTAAGCAGATCTCTAACTGATCGTTCGTCTTCGGCCACAAGTATTTTGGCCATTCTCGTACCTTTCGCCTGATAAGCTGGCATATTCGCCGTATCATCCCCTGCCCGCTTCCAAGCTATAGATGAACTCTTAATGAGAGGTTAACGGAAAGATTCCATTTACCATCTTTGCTCACGATCACCTGTGCGGGAAAAGCAGCTAGGGTGTTTCAGCCAGCCTGACTTCAAGATTTTGCGCGGTTGCCGGCAATTGGCTGCGCGCGGTGGTGAAGGCGATTTCGCCTTGTGCGGGCACGCTGCCGGCTTCTGTGCGATGCCGCCATTGATAGACGATGTTACCCTGTGCATCGCGTAAAATGATCAATATTTCAGGCAGTTGGACAGGGTTTGCGCTTTCGTTTACAACTTTTCCCGAAACTTCGAGAAAGCTGATCCCGTCCCTGTTTTTCTGCGCGAAACTGACCCCTACAAGTTGCAGCATAGTCTCGTCTGGCGCGATGCCCAATGTGTCGTAAAGTTTTGCAGCTGGCGGCCAGCTTGCGACAATCGCAGCCCGGAACAGATAGCCGCCAATGATAATTGCCGCGACAAAGCCGATCAGACCGAACCAGGGCAGCGCGGTGCGCAGGCGGCCGCGCTTTTTCGGTATGGCGGGCAAGTTTGCGCCGGCCCGCAGGGGTTGCGGTCTACGCGGTGCGGCCTCCCCCTTCGCCTCGTCGAGCGCCAGTGATTTGGGCAAATCGAGCGGTGGTTCCTGGAACCAGACATGCAGACATTTGGCGCAGCGGACATGCCGGCCTTTCCGGCCCACCGCTGCTGGGTCAACCAGAAAACGCGTCGTACATGCTGAACAGGTAAGTATCATCCGCCGCCAGATCCCTCATTGGACGGCTTATATAGGCCACCACATGTCGCAAAGGCAAGAATCGTACGCCAAAAGCTATTATGCTGTTGGTGAAGATTCGCCGAAAGGAAATAGATGATACAGGTCGAAAATGTCGATCTTGCCTATCCGGGCGGTCCGGTTGTGCTGCGGGGACTGAATTTCCGGCTCGCGGCGGGAAGTTTTCATTTCCTGACCGGGAAATCGGGGGCGGGAAAGACGACCCTGCTGCGTGCGCTGTATCTTGATCACCGGCCCGAATCCGGTGCGATCCGGATGTTTGGCGAAGATATCGCGACACTGCCGCACGAGGCGCTGCCTGCATTGCGCCGCCGCATCGGTGTGGTGTTTCAGGATTTCCGGCTGCTCGATCATCTGACGGTGGCGCAGAATGTCGGGCTGCCATTGACGGTTGCGGGTATCGACGCTGACAAGCGGGACCGGAATGTGGCGGAACTGCTCGACTGGGTGGGGCTGGGCGATAAGGCGGGCACCTATCCGCCGCGACTGTCGGGTGGCGAAAAGCAGCAGGTCGCCATTGCGCGGGCGGTGATTGGCAATCCCAGCATCCTGCTCGCTGATGAACCGACCGGCAATGTGGATGCGGAAATCGGTGGGCGGCTGATGTGGTTGCTGGCACAGCTCAACCGGCAGGGGACGACAACGCTGATTGCGACCCACGACCAGACATTGCTGCGCGATTATGCCACGCAGGCAGGGGTATTGCATCTGGACGGGAAGGGCGGAGTTGTGCAGCAGCCAATCATGTCGGCGCATCTGTCGGCGACTGTTTCTTGAGTTAGCATGATGTTTCTACGTTCGGCTATCTTGCCCAAACAGATGCTTGGCGACCGGGCGTTGCCGCTTGTCATCGCGGTCAATGTGTTTCTGGCGGGGTTGACCATTCTGACCGCGGTGACGGTGATCGGCACGGTCGACCGCTGGTCAGGGGATGTGGCGCGGCTCGCATCGGTACAATTGCCGCCCGGTGGCAATGGCGATGCGGCGGCCGAGGCTGTTCTGAGCGTGTTGGCGGAAGATCCCGATATTGTTCATGCACAAAGGCTTGATGAAAAGGCAGTGTCTGAATTGCTCGCACCCTGGCTTGGCACCGGCAATGCGGTGGGCGATCTGCCGATTCCGCAGATTATCGATATTGAACTCTCCCCGCAGGCCGATGTCGCGGCTCTGCGTGCGCGGCTCGAGGCCGAATTCCCGGGTATCGTGGTGGACGATCACGCGGACTGGCAGGCCAAAACCGCCCGGATCCGCACACTTGTCTATTATGCGGCGGGGTTTGTCATCCTGCTGATCATATTGGCGGGTGTCATCATGATCGTTTTCACCACCCGCGCTAATTTGCGTGATCACCATCATCTGGTCGAAACGATGCATCTGATCGGCGCAACCGATGCCTTCACCGCCTTGCAGTTTCAGAAGCACTTCCTGGGTCTGGGGATCCAGGGCGGTCTGCTTGGCGCTGTACCGGTCTTTGCGGTTACATTCGGGCTGGCGCGGTTTGCCGAATATCAACCGGATCTGTGGCTGCCGGGAAACGGGGTGCCTTTAATTAATTACAGTGTACTCATCCTGCCGCCGGTAATTGCGGCGCTATTGACCATGGCGACGGCACGAATTGCGGTGTTGCGCATTTTACGGCAGATGAATTAGATGCGCAGGGAGGCAGACAGTGCTGTATATCCGTTCGATTGTTTTTAACATTTATCTTTATCTGCTGACCGTGCTCTTGGCGGGGCTTGGGTTGCCTGTTCTGTTGCTGCCGCGCCGTGCGGTGGCCGGGGTGCTCAGATTATGGGCGCGGCTTGTCAATCTGGGGTTGCGGGTAATCTGCAATATCCGGGTCGAGATCCGTGGCCGTGACAGGCTGCCCGACGGAGCGTCGCTGATCGCGGCCAAGCATCAGTCGATGTGGGATACGATTGTATTTTTCGATCTGTTGCCCGATATCGTTTATGTATTGAAGAAAGAGCTTGCTTATATCCCGCTTTATGGCTGGTTCGCTGTGCGTGCGGGCATGATCCGGGTTGACCGGGACGCCCATGCCAAGGCATTGCGGCATCTGGTGAAACAGGCCAAGACGAAAGCGGCTGATGGGCGCTCGATCCTGATCTTTCCCGAAGGCACCCGCGTCGCACCGGGGGAGCATATCGGCTACAAGCCCGGTATCGCGGCCCTTTACAGCCAGCTCGATATCCCCTGCGTGCCGGTTGCGGTGAATTCGGGGTTGTGCTGGCCGCGGCGGCAGTTCCTGCGGCGACCGGGCACGATCATACTGGAAATTCTTCCGCCTATCCCGCCGGGACTGAAGCGGCGCGACTTCATGCGGCGGTTGGAAACGGAACTTGAGGAAGCAAGCAACGCGCTTGTTCTGGAGGCAGGTGGCACAGTTGCGGCATCCGGTGCCCCATATGCGCCGGCGGCAAGGGAGCTGGTCCATGATACCGCGCCGCCCGATCCGCAACCTGCGAGCGCCACCAGGAAATGAATCATGCGATGCTGCCCGTATCCGGTGCGTCATTGCGAAATATAAGTGCTTGGAACAAAAATAGAACAATTTGCTTGAGCAGGCGGTTCGATCAGGCGTATCCTGTCCGCCCTCCATCCGCCCCTGACTTGTTCGGGTGGATTTTAGTTTGATGCCATGCCCGCCCGCCAGGGCCGATGATTGAAAGCCGTAAGTGGGGAAATGGATCCTGCGATGCCCGAATTGAGTGAAATTTCGCAACAGATCTGGGATATGAAATACCGCCTGAAGCTGCCTGACGGGACGCCGGCGGATCAGGATCTTGATGCGACATGGCGGCGCGTGGCCGATGCGCTGGCCGCGCCCGAGCCCGCAGCGCAGCGCGATATTTGGGCAGACCGTTTTTTCAGCGCCATGTCGGCGCTGAAATTCCTGCCCGCGGGGCGGATTATCGCGGGGGCGGGAACTGATCGGAATGTGACGCTTTTCAACTGCTTCGTGATGGGCACGATCCCAGACGATATGGGCGGCATTTTCGATCATCTGAAGGAGGCCGCCCTGACCATGCAGCAGGGCGGGGGCATTGGCTATGACTTCTCGACCCTGCGGCCCAAGGGGGCACCGGTACACGGGGTCGGAGCGGATGCGTCAGGGCCGGTCAGCTTCATGGATGTCTGGGATGCGATGTGCCGGACGATCATGTCGGCGGGTGCGCGGCGCGGTGCGATGATGGCGACCATGCGGTGCGACCATCCCGATATCGAGGAATTCATCGCCGCCAAACGCGCGGCAGGCCGGCTGCGCATGTTCAATCTGTCGGTGCTTGTGAGCGATGCCTTCATGGCTGCGCTGCGGGCCGATCAGGACTGGCCGTTACGTTTTGCGGGCAAGGTATGCAAGACCGTTTCGGCGCGTGAATTATGGAACAGCATCATGCGCGCGACTTATGATTATGCCGAGCCGGGGGTGATTTTCATCGATCGTATCAACGCGCGTAACAATCTTTATTATTGCGAGGATATCGCCGCGACCAATCCGTGTGGGGAGCAACCCTTGCCGCCTTACGGTGCCTGCCTGCTTGGTTCTATCAATCTGGCGCGGCTTGTCCGTGATCCGTTCGGCGATGCCGCCCGCATCGATCCCGAGGAGCTTGCGGACATAACCCGGCTTGCGGTGCGGGCGCTCGATAATGTGATCGATATTTCGCGCTTTCCACTGCCTGCCCAGCGGCATGAGGCGCTTGCCAAACGGCGCATCGGGCTCGGGGTTACCGGGCTCGGGGATGCGTTCATCATGTGCAAGGCCCGTTATGGGGAAGCGGCCTCGGTCAGCTTGTGCCGCGAATGGATGGGTACCATCCAGACTGCGGCCTATGAGGCTTCCGCCGCGCTGGCTGCCGAAAAAGGCAGTTTCGCGCTTTATGACGCGGAAAAATTTCTTGCCGGTGAAACCGTTGCGGCGTTGCCCGCTGCGCTACGCGACAGGATTGCCGAACAGGGCATGCGTAATGCGCTTGTCACCTCGATCGCGCCGACCGGCACGATTTCCCTGCTTGCCGATAATGTATCAAGCGGGCTTGAACCTGTGTTCAGCTACACCTATCGGCGCCGGATATTGCTGCCCGATGGCAGTCATGAGGACCAGACGGTCAGCGATTATGCCTATCGGTGCTATCGCGCCAAATTCGGCGAAGGCAGCGCTCTGCCCGATTATTTCGTCAATGCCATGGACCTCACGCCGGCAGCGCATCTGGCGATCCAGGCGGCGGCGCAGGATTATATCGACAGCTCGATTTCCAAGACGATCAACTGTCCCGAGGATATCGGTTTCGAGGCATTCCAGACTGTCTATAGCGAAGCCTATGATGCCGGTTGCAAGGGCTGCACGACTTATCGCCCGAACGAGATTACGGGCACCGTCCTGTCGGTGGAGGCGGATCCCCCACAAGTGCCGGCGGCGGCACCATCGATGGCAGCAGGCAGCACACACTCAGGCACTGTCGATGATGGCGTCGTCTATATGACCGAGCCGCTTGACCGTCCCGGCGTGCTGCAGGGGCAAACCTATAAGGTGCGGTGGCCCGATTCCGATCACGCGATCTACATCACGATCAACGATGTCATGCAGGATGGTCGTCGGCGGCCGTTCGAGATCTTTATCAATTCAAAAAATATGGAACATTTCGCCTGGACGGTGGCGTTGACACGGATGATCAGTGCGGTGTTCCGCCGCGGTGGCGATGTGTCCTTCGTGGTTGAGGAATTGAAGGCGGTGTTCGATCCGCGTGGCGGTCACTGGATGAAGGGGAAATATATCCCTTCTCTGCTTGCAGCGATCGGCGGCGTGATCGAGCGGCATATGATCCAGATCGGCTTTATCACGAGCACCGCAGATAATGATCTGGCCGATGAGGCGGTGCGTGCCGTGGCCGGTGACGATGCGGCGCGCGATACCATGAAGCTGCGCCCCTGCCCCAAATGTGGTGCGCCCGCCCTTATCCGCAGTGAAGGCTGCGATAGCTGCGTCAGCTGCGATTACTCTCGCTGCGGATAAGGGCGGATTTAACCGCTGTCGTAATATCGCGCCCGGTTGACATTGTCGGCTGAAAACACAAGATTTTCATGTAGATTTATGACCCATTCGGCGGTTCACGCATTTGCCTGCGGGTTGTCGGCTGTGAACAGCACTGCATAACCGGGGTGGCGGAAATGATCTTTCGACAGCTTTTTGACGCGGTATCAAGCACATACACATATCTGATCGGCAGTCATCGTGGCGGCGGGGCAATATTGATCGATCCGGTATTGGAGCGTACCGATCAATATCTCAAATTGCTTGATGAACTCGGATTGCGGCTGCTGAAGGCTGCCGACACGCATCTGCATGCCGATCATATCACCGCGCTGGGTGCGCTGCGTGACAAGACCCGCTGTGTCACCGTGATGGGGGAGCAGAGCAGCGCGGACACGGTGTCTGTCCGGGTGGCAGACGGTGATGTGATCGATGTGGACGGTATCAGTTTGACCGCCTTGTATACGCCCGGTCATACAGACGATTCATACTGTTATCTGATGCAGGACCGGGTGTTTACCGGCGATACCCTGCTTATCCGGGGGACCGGCCGGACAGATTTCCAGAATGGCGATGCGGGGCAGGCCTATGATTCGCTAGTTGGCAAGTTGCTCACCCTGCCCGACGCGATGTTCGTCTATCCCGGTCATGATTATAATGGCAATACCGTCAGCACAATTGGCGAAGAAAAGGCCTGCAACCCGCGTTTGCAGGTCAAAGATCGTGCCGGTTACATTGCCTTGATGAATTCCCTGCATCTGGCGGAACCCAAGAAGATGTCGGTCGCGGTGCCCGCCAATCAGCGGATCGGTTTGTCCCAGCAGCGGCTTGAGCAGGAAGGGCGCGCGATTTCTCCACAGGCGCTCATGCAAATGTCCGAATCGGAGCGCCGGTCAGTGCTGCTTGTCGATTTACGGGATTCGCAAGAGCGTACCCGGCACGGCATCATCGCGGACAGCCTTTGCCTGCCTTATCAGGAGCTGTCGGCAAGTCTTGCACGTGATGGCCTGTTGGCGGCTTTGCAGCGCGATACCGGTCGCCAGATCGTCTTTTATTGCGCGTTTGGGGAACGTTCCGCCATGGCGGTGCGGATTGCGGAAGAGGCCGGTATTCTGGGGGTTCGGCATCTTTCCGGAGGAATTGCCGCCTGGCACCAGGCGGGCGGGAAACTGGTGGCTGCCGATCAGGCCGGGGCGTGCTGACCGGCCGCGAAACGCTGTGGCGTGAAATTATTGGTTAGTTTCCAACAAAATGGTCTGAGAAAGCTTGATTTCAGGTGGGATAGAGCCATATTCAGCACATGGTTCAAACGACTGATCTAAAAATAACAGGCCATGCTGGCAAGCCCGATAAAACTGGCGCTGCGACAAAGGGGGCTGTGCGTGGCCGTGGCCGCCCAAGCGGCCGTGACGGTCGCCCCGCGGATGAAATCCTGATTGCCGTGGCGTCTGAACTCTTTGCGCGACAGGGCTATGATTCCGTGTCCACGCGTCAGATCGCGAAACAGGCGCGCGTCAATCTGTCGGCGATCGGATATCATTTCGGCGGTAAGGAAGCGCTGTATCTGGCGTGTATCGAGGCGGCGATCGCCGCCAAGCGCAAATATCGTGAAAAGCTGGTGGAGGCTGTTGCCCGCGTGCTGGCGGAAACAGGCGGGGCACGCACTGAGCTGTCCGCCGCGATCCGGGGTATTTTTGAAAACTTCGTCAGCGCTGAATTTCTGCGTGACCTGGTCGATCCGCAACTGCATCTTCTGATGTCGGCTGTGCGCGATTCCACGGTAGCTTTCGACCGGGTGATGAGCGGGCATATCGGATTGCTGATCGATGCCTGGGTGCCGTTGGTCGCCGCCGCGACGGGGCAGCCCGAAGAGGCGGAGGAAACCCAGCTCCGCGCGATCACGATTCTCAATCTTGTCATGTCGGCATCGCTGAGCCAGCCGCTCGTCAGGCGGCGATTGGCGCGCACCGAAACCGACGCGACGATTTCGCGACTGACGGCGGAAAATATCACCCGCGCCGTATTAGGAATGTTGGACCTGCCGCAGATCAAGTCGGCTGGGGACGGGGCTTTGCCTTCTGGAGATTTCATTGAAACGCTATAGTCTGAAGATCATTGCCCCGGTGGGGGTGTTGCTGCTGGCATTCGGCATTGCCGCGGTTCTGGCGGCTACCCGTCCAAGCCTTGCTCCCGATGAGGTGCGTGAGCGCGCCTGGCTGGTGACAACGGCGCCGGTGAGTGTTGGCATGGTGCAGCCTGAATTACGGTTGTTCGGCGAGGTCGTTCCCGGCCGCGAGGTGGAACTGCGGCCGCTTGTGACAGGGCAGATTGTCGAAACGGGGAAGAACTTCCGCGAAGGCGGCATCGTGGCCGCGGGTGAATTGCTGCTTGCCATCGATCCTTTCGATTATGAGGCCGCGCTTGCCGAGCGCAAGGCGCAGGCAGCGGAAGCCGAAGCCCGGCTGGCCGAACTGCGCGCGCGCCGCAAGCAGGAGGCGGATCTGCTTGCCAGCGCCAGGGAGCAGCTTGTTCTGCAGCGCAAGGATCTTGAACGCGCGAAAGAGCTTGCCAAGAAAGGCAATGTCTCGGGCCGGGTGATTGATGAACGCACCATGCAGGTCAGCCAGATGCAGCAGGCGGTGACGACGCGGGTCAATAATCTTGCCGCTGAAGCGGCCCGTATCGCGCAGCAGGAAGCTATTCTCGACCGGTTGCGGATCGGCGTGCAGCGGGCCGAGCGTGATCTTGCCAACGCCCGTCTGACCGCGCCGTTTTCAGGATTTATACGCGAAGTGAGCGGTGAAATGGGTAAACGGGTCAGCCCGAATGACCGGGTCGCCCGGCTGACCGATGCGGAGACTCTGGAGGTGCGATTTTTGCTGTCCGATGCGCAGTTCGGCCGGATCATCGCTGCTGATGGCAATCTGGGTGGCCGGCCCGTGCGGATCGTCTGGCAGGTTGGTGGCCGCGCGTTGATTTTTGATGGCAAGATCGACCGCGTCGGCGCCAGAATTGCTGCGGCCAGTGGCGGTGTGGAAGTATTCGCACGGATCGCCGACACAAATGCCCTGACGCCAATTCGTCCCGGTGCATTTGTGGAGGTTTATATGCCTGATCGGGGTTATCCGGCGGTGGCGCGGCTGCCTGAGGCAGCCTTGTTTGAGCGTAACAAGGTGTATGTCGTCGAAGATGGCCGATTGGTGCCGCGTCCTGTCACTGTGGCGGCCTTTGATGGGGATGACGTGCTGGTTGCGGGCGAGTTGGCGGATGGCGATCAGGTGCTGACAACGCGCTTTGCCCGCGCCGGTGCTGGTGTGCGGGTGAAGACCGAGGCGACACCATGAGCCCCGCGGGTCTGATCGGGCTTTTCGTCCGTCACAAGAATGCGGCCAATCTGTTGATGGCGTTGATGCTGCTTGGCGGATTGTTTGCCCTGATGCGCATCAATACCCAGCTTTTCCCCGATCTCAATATCCCGGTGATCACGATCACCGTCGCCTGGCCCGGCGCCAGTGCCGAGGATGTGGAGAGCAATATCCTTGCCGCCATCGAACCGGAGGTGCGGTTCCTCGATTCGATCAAACGGGTGCAGGCAAGCGGCGTTGAAGGGGCGGGGTTTCTGTTCATCGAATTTGAGCCCGATGCCGATATGCAGCGTGCCTTGTCGGAAATCGAATCCGCGGTGGGTCGGATCACGACTTTGCCCGATGAGAGTGAACGTCCCGTCATTACCCAGATCGCGCCCCATGAAACCGTGTCGCGCATCATGCTGACGGGGCCGTTTTCGGAAGCGGCCTTGAAATCCTATGCCAAGCGGATGCGCGATGATTTGCTGTCACGCGGTGTTGACAAGATTTTGCTGGTCGGTGCGCGCGACGAGGAAATCTGGGTTGAACTTCCGCAATATGAGCTGCAACGGCTTGACCTTACATATGAAGAGGTCGCGCGCCGCATCGCCCAATCGAGCCAGGATTTACCCTCAGGCACCATCGAGGGCGGGTTCGAGCAGCAACTTCGCAGCCTGGGGCTTGCCCAAACCACCGATAAGATCGGCGCGATCGAATTGCGCGCGGCAGGCAGTGGCGAGAAAATCCTGCTGCGCGATGTCGCGACGATCCGTGAAACCTTCGACGCGCGCCAGGCAACCGGTCACAGCGCCGGCAAGCCGGCAATTCAGCTGCATATTCAACGCTCCGCCACCGCCGATGCCTTGGAGCAGGCGGAAATCGTCGATGACTATCTGAAGCAAACCATCCCCACCCTGCCGCAGACGCTCGAGGTCGTGCATTTCGATATTCAGGCAAGCCTTGTGCGCGAAAGAATCATGCTGCTCGTCCGGAATGGCGCTGGCGGGCTTATTCTCGTGCTCGCCACCTTGTTTTTGTTTCTTAACGGACGGTTGGCCTTCTGGGTTGGCGCGGGCATTCCGATCGCCATGACGGCAACGATCGGGCTGATGTTGTTGAGCGGTCAGACCGTCAATATGGTGTCGCTATTTGCCATGATCATGACGCTTGGCGTCATTGTCGATGATGCAATCGTTGTCGGCGAACATGCCGCTTACCGGTTTGAGCGAGGGCTGCCGCCGCTTGAGGCCGCGGAAGCGGGCGCGGTGCGTATGTTCTGGCCCGTGATGGCATCCTCACTCACCACGATGGCGTCGTTCCTGCCGATATTGTTGGTGGGGGATGTCATCGGGCAGATGTTTTCAGCCATTCCAATGGTTGTCGTCGCGGTGCTGATTGCCAGCCTTGTCGAATGTTTTCTTATCTTGCCAGGTCATCTGCGCGGCACATTCAACCGGAAGGAAAAAAAGCCCGGCAGGTTACGCGCCGGTTTTAATCGCCGGTTCGATCAGTTCAGGGATGGCCTGTTTCCGCGTACGGTACGGTTTGCCTATGAATGGCGTTATCTTACCATTGCCGGTGCGGTTGGCCTTTTCATTGTCAGTGTAGGGTTGATTGTCGGTGGCCGTGTCGGGTTTCAGTTTTTCCCGTCGCCTGAAAGTGACGTGGTCTATGCGAACGCCACTTTCAGCCCCGGTATGCCGCGCAAGACGAGCGAGGCGATGTTGCATGAGATGGAACGTGCGCTGGCGGTGGCAGAAGACAAGCTGACCGGTGGGAAGGGCGGGCTTGTCCGGGCGTCTTATGGCAGTGTCGGCTCGAATGCCGCGCCCGATTTCCTGTCCGTTTCGGGGGATCATCTGTCCGGGATCACGGTCGAACTTGTGCCCTCTGATGCCCGCGATATCCGTACCGCCGAATTCGTTACAGCCTGGCGCGAGGCGGTGAAGCCGCTGCCCGGAATCGAGCGGATTACCATTAATCCGCGCCGTGGCGGTCCGCCCGGACGTGATATCGACATCAGGTTGCGTGGCGGGTCGCCTGAAACCCTGAAAGCCGCGGCAAACGAGCTGAAGGCGACCCTTGCGCGGTTTCCAGGGATCAGCGATGTGGAAGACGATTTGCCCTATGGCAAGCAGGAGGTGCTGTTGAGCGTGACGCCGCGCGGCGCAGCGCTTGGCTTTACCACCGAATCGGTTGGCCGGCAGGTGCGGGCGGCATTTCAGGGGGCTATCGCCAAGCGTTTTGCCCGCGGCGATGAGGAGGTGACCTTGCGGGTGCAGGCCCCTAAGGATGTCATGACGGCTGCGGCCTTGCGTGACTTGTATCTGCGTGCGCCTGACGGGTCGGAGGTGCCGCTTTCGGAGGTGGTTGCCATCGAGCAGGGCTCGGGCTTTGCGCGCATTCGCCGCCAGGACGGCGCCCGTGAAGTCGCGATCGTGGCCGAGATCAATCCCGAAGTCGCCAACGCACAATATGTGCTTGAATCGCTCCGACAGTCAGGGTTGCCCGAAATCACCGCTAAATATGGGGTCAGCTATGTGTTCGCCGGCCGTGCGGAGGAACAGGCCAATACGACAGCCGATATGGTGTTCGGCGCACAGATCGCGCTCAGTGCGATCTACCTCATTCTCGCCTGGGTATTTGCCTCCTATACGCGGCCGCTGATCGTGATGTTCATCATCCCGTTTGGTCTGATCGGTGCGGTATTCGGGCATTTGCTCATGGGCTTCAATCTGACGATGATGAGCTTTATTGCCCTGTTGGGATTGGCCGGGATTCTCGTCAATGACTCGATCATCCTTGTCGGGACGATCGATGAGCATGTGGCGCGCGGCAAGGCGCTTGTTGAAGCTGTGGTGGCGGGGTGTCAGGAACGGCTGCGCGCGATTATCCTGACATCGGCGACGACTGTGGTCGGGCTCTTGCCCTTGCTGTTTGAGACCAGTATGCAGGCGCGGTTTCTTATCCCCATGGCCATCACGCTTGCCTTTGGGTTAGCCAGCGCAACCATGCTTGTGCTCGGCGTGGTGCCGGCTTTGATCGGTATTGTCGATGATGCGCAACGTCTTGTGATGCGGTTGCGCGGGCGTAAGCAAACGGGCACCGCGTTGAGCAAAGGTGCCGCTGAATAGCGCCCTTCCGCCAGATAGCGCTGATGCCTAGCCTAGCCGCGCCAGAAACGCGGCAGGAACAGGACCAGCACGGTAAACAGTTCAAGCCGGCCGAGCAGCATGGCGCCCGACAGTACCCATTTCGCCATATCGGGCAGGGAACCGAAATTTCCGACCGGCCCGATGATCGGTCCAAGTCCCGGGCCGACATTCGCGATCGCCGTGGCGGCGGCGGAAATTGCGGTAATATAGTCAAGCCCGAGGAACGCCATGATCAACGCAACCATGCCGAAACTCAGCACAAACAGAAAGAAGAAGCTCTTGACCGAGCTGGCCGCCTCATCGGGCAGGGGGCGGCCATTATAGCGTGTGTGAAAAACACCATGCGGCAACATCACCCGCTTGATCTGTGTCATCGCCGAGAGATAGAGCACCTGCAATCGGAAAATTTTGACGCCGCAGGAAGTTGATCCCGCGCAGCCGCCAGTAAACATCAGGAAGAAGAATGCGGTGATCCCGAAGCTGCCCCACAAAACATAGTCTGTGGTGGCATAGCCCGTACCCGTGATGATGGAGATGACGTTGAACGCCGCATAGCGGAAGGCGGTCGTGTTTTCGTTATAACCGCCCATCCACTGATACAGGGTCAGCATGATGATCGCGACCGTGATCAGGCCGAAGAATGCCCGCACCTGGGAATCGCGTAACAGGCAAAATGGCTCGCCTCGCACCATACGCCAGTAAAGCAGGAACGGCAGTGAGCCGATAATCATGAAGATGATCGCGATGGTGTCGATGGCGGCACTGTCAAAATAGGCGATTGAACTGTCGGAGGTTGAAAATCCGCCTGTTGCAATTGTGGTCATGGCGTGAGCGACTGCTTCGAACGCCGTCATCCCGGCAAGATAATAAGCCAATGCGCAAACAACCGACAGCAGCATGTAAAGCGAGCCTATCACCGTTGCGATTTGTGCCGCGCGCGGCAGCAGTTTCTCCGACGCGTCGGAAGATTCCGCGCGGAACAGCTGCATCCCGCCGATCTGCAGCATCGGCAGAACAGCAACGGCGGTGACGATGATCCCGATACCGCCAAGCCATTGCAAAAGTGCGCGCCACATCAAAATGCCGGGGGGCATCCGGTCAAGCCCGCTGATCACGGTCGAGCCTGTTGTGGTCAGTCCCGACATGGCTTCAAAGAACGCGTCAGTATAGTTGAGCTCGATATCCGCGAGAATGAAGGGCAGCGCGGCGAACACCGCCATAACAACCCAGCTTGCGGTTGTCAGAAGGAATGCGTCCCTGATATTCAGCTCGGTGCGCCCGTTGCCTTCGGGCTCGCGGCCGACGAAAATCAGGGCGATCCCGACAAAAAGGGTAAGCGCTGCGGAAGCAAAAAAAGCCTGCCAATCGTGATTATCGGCAGCAAGGTCGAGCAGGATCGGCAGGATCATTGCCAATCCAAGTGTCGTCAGCATGGTGCCGACGACAAGGGCGATGGGGCGGATATGAAACATCTGTGCGGGGCGATGGCGGCCTAATGGATCACCGTTGATTGATGCGGGCTATCCAGTGAAAAGGTCGGGATTTCAACATCGAACCATTCCCCCTTGTCGCTTACCATCTGATAGCTGCCGCCCATGAAACCGGTGGCGGTGGTGAGGGGTGCCCCGCTTGTATATTCGAAACTTTCTTCCGGATGCAGGGTTGGCTGTTCGCCGACAACGCCTTCGCCGCGCACTTCCTGTGCCTGGCCGTTGGCATCGGTGATCCGCCAGTAGCGTGAAATCAGGCGCACGGTTTCGGTGCCTTCATTGGTGATAGTGATGCGGTAAGCCCAGAAATACCGCCCTTCCGCCGGGTCGGACTGGTCCGACAGGTAGAACGGCTCCGCCTGAACCCGAATATGTCGTGTTACCGCCTCATACATGGTTGCATTCCCTTTTCGGCATATCGCCCCGAATATACCGCTTTTTCACCGCATGGGCGCGGCATAATTTTGTGCCGCATCCATGTGTTGCATATGACTGGCTGTGCGTGATGCCGGCTTAACGGGCGGCAATTTGCGCGGCAGCGGCCAGATCCGCGCAGATATCCTGTGCATCCTCAAGGCCGACCGACAACCGCAAACAGCTGTCACTGATCCCGAGCTCGGCCCGTGCTTCGGGGCTGAGCCGTTGATGGGTGGTGGTTGCCGGATGGGTAATCAGGCTTTTTGCATCGCCCAGATTATTGCTGATCCGCACCAGTTGCAGCGCATTGAGGAATTTGAAGGCGGCTTGCTTGCCACCTCTCACGTCAAAGGCGACGATATTGCCGCCCATCTCCATCTGCGCCATGGCAAGCGTATGCTGCGGATGGTCGCGGCGTCCGGGGTAAAGCACATTTTCAATGCCGGGCTGTTCCGCCAGATGATCGGCAACGCACGCGCCCGAGCGGGCATGTTCGCGCACCCGCATATCCAGGGTTTCGAGCGATTTCAGCATCACCCAGGCATTGAATGGGCTCATCGCGGGACCGGTATGCCTGAGCAGTGGCTTGACCTCTTCCTCGATATAGCTTTGCGATCCCAGGATTACCCCGCCAAGGCAGCGCCCCTGTCCGTCGATATGCTTGGTTGCGGAATATACCACCACATCGGCGCCCAATTCGAGCGGGTGCTGCAAAATCGGGGTTGCAAAAACATTGTCCACGACAAGCCGCGCGCCTGCCTTATGGGCGATATCGGCAACTGCTTTGAGGTCGGTGACCTGCAAATTCGGATTGGTCGGCGATTCAAGGAAAAACACCTTGGTATTGTCGCGGCAGGCCGCCTGCCAGGCATTGCTGTCGCGGCCATCGACCAGTGTGCAACTGACCCCGAAACGCGGCAGCATCTCTTCGGCGATATAGCGGCATGAGCCAAACAGCGCTTTTGCCGCAACGATATGATCGCCCGCCTTGAGCATTGCAAGCAGGGCGCTTGACACCGCCGCCATGCCGGTTGCCGTAGCCCAAGCGGCTTCCGCCCCTTCAAGCTCGGCCATGCGCTGTTCGAACATGCCAACCGTCGGATTTGAAAAGCGGCTATAGATGAAGCCGTCATCTTCGCCCTTGAAGCGGGCCTCGGCCTCTTCCGCGCTTTGATAGACATAGCCCGATGTCAGGAACATCGCTTCCGAGGTTTCGCCAAATTGCGAGCGCATGGTGCCACCATGCACAAGTCGGGTCCGTTGCCGCCAGGATGTCTTGGATGGGGTGTCTTGCATACCGCTTACCTCAAAAAAATAGCCCCGACCATGAAGGTGCGGGGCATTCGGCACCCGACCTTTTAGCGAATTTCTTTTACGTGGCCGCAAGCCGGTCGGCACAAATCACCACGAAGTCTAGACATACATCCCGGTTAAGCTATGCGTCAATAGCCTGTTGTCACGCGCTGCAGGACGCCCCGCCAAGCACACAGAATTTCGCGCAATGGGGGTGATTGAGTTTGATCGGCCTGCCCGCCTGGGCAAGGGTGTTGCCCATCGCAAACCGCCGGTCATAGGGCAGCAGGGTGCAGGCGACCACATGCGGGCTGTCCGCGCCTTTGTCTTTCACGACCATGCGGCTTGTCGCGCACATCATCGTCTCGGGCTTTTTGTCCAGAATATCCCAGCAGGCAGTCGTAATCTCCGGCACCTCTGCGGTTTCGTCCATTTCGGGAAACAGCACGAGTGCGGCCGGATCCGCCGCATCGATGCGGATGCCGGTTTCCGCAAACAGGCGTGCAAAGCCCGCGCGCATGTCTGCATCCCCTTCCTCCCAGCGGCTGCGTCCGGCGACCGCGATGCGGAAACCGTTTTGCGACAGCCATTGCAACCCCGCAATGGCGGGGGACCAGCTATCGGCTCCGCGTTCGCGCTCATGCCGGTCCTGGGCGTAGTGATCAAGGCTCACCCGGATTGTCAGTTGCCCCGGATATTCCTTTTGCAATGCCAGCAGCCCTTCCTGAACCCGGGGGCGTTGCATAGGCCGCATGGCGTTACTCAAAAGCAGCACTGAAAAGCCACGCTTAAGGCAGGTCTGCAGAATGGGCAGGATATCGGGGTTCATGAAAGGTTCGCCGCCGGTCAGGCCGATTTCCCGTGTCGGTAATCCGCATGCCGCAATCTCATCGAGATAGCCGCTCACCTCGGCCAGGCTGAGATAGGCAAGCCGGTCATTTGTCGGGCTCGATTCGATATAACAATGGCTGCAGGCGAGATTGCACAATGTACCGGTGGCAAACCACAAGGTCTCGAGCGTTGTCAGCGCGACCTGCGCGCGCGGCGCGCCATCGGCTGTGATATCGGGGTCATTGAACTTGCCGCTATTGGTTGCGCGTGCGGGTTTGGTCATAAATGGCTCGGTCCTGATGTTCGACAGCGGCAGTGTGCCCGCCGCACCCGAAAGGCACAAGACAGGGTGTCATCACATCTTGTCGATCCGGCATTCCGCCCTGCCGAATCTTGTGATACATAGCGTGCCTGCGGTGCTGCGCAATGCGGGTGTAGCTCAATGGTAGAGCAGGAGCTTCCCAAGCTTAAGACGAGGGTTCGATTCCCTTCACCCGCTCCATGCGCCGGAAACTGGTTGCTGCGGCATCTTTATTTCGAACTGATCTGTCCTGCTAACCGATAAGGGCCGAACATGACCGGCCAGACATTTTCCACAATCGAGATGCTGACCCGGCTCGTCGCATTCGATACAACGAGCCGGAATTCCAATCTGGCGCTTATCGCGTTTGTGCGCGACTATCTTGCCGGCCATGGTGTGGCGGTCACGCTTATCCATAATGAGGCAAAGACCAAGGCCAATCTGTACGCGACGATTGGGCCGCAGGACAAACCGGGCGGTATCGTCCTGTCGGGGCACACGGATGTGGTGCCTGTCGACGGGCAGGACTGGACGGGCGATCCCTTCACGGTTGAGGCGCGCGACGGGCGGCTGTTTGGCCGTGGCACCGCCGATATGAAGGGCTTCATCGCGGCGGCGCTTGCGCATGTGCCCCAATTCGTGGCGGCGCGGGCTGAGACGCCGATACATCTTGCCCTTTCTTATGATGAAGAGATTGGCTGCGTTGGCGTGCATGGGATGGTTGCCCATATCGGCGCCCATCTGCCGCGGCCCAGGCTTGTGCTTGTGGGTGAGCCGACCGGGATGAAGCTTGTCAATGCGCATAAGGGGATCCGTTCCTTCGTGACGCAGGTGACCGGTAGCGAGGCGCATTCCTCGAACGTTCATCTGGGTGTCAATGCAGTGGAGGTTGCCGCGCGGCTGATCGGCTTTCTGGGCGAGTTGCGCGACGAGATGCGCGTGCGCGGTGATGCATCGGGGCGGTTCGATCCGCCATATACCAGCATACATGTGGGCGTGATCCGGGGCGGGACAGCGTTGAATATCATTCCGCGCGAATGTCGGTTTCATTGGGAATTCCGCGCGCTGCCCGATCAGGATGAGGAGGCGATCATCGATCGCTTCAACCACTTTGCACGCGAGGTGGTGCTGCCGCCCCTGCGCGAGATTTCGGCGGAAGCCGATATCGTGACGACGCCACAGGCCGCGGTGCCCCCGCTTGTGCCGCTAGACGATTGCCCGGCTGAGGCGCTGGTCCGGGCATTGACCGGGGATAATGCGCCCTTGGCTGTTGCTTACGGCACCGAGGCGGGCATTTTTCAGCGTGCGGATATACCCGCTGTCATTTGCGGGCCGGGCAGTATCGATCAGGCGCATAAGCCCGATGAGTTCATCGCGCTTGCCGAACTTGATGCCTGCGACCGTTTCTTGACGAAGCTGGCAGCGCATATCTCCACTGTCACCTGACAGGGATAAGGGCGTGCCGAAACGTCTGTGTGAGTGATCTTTATGGATATTTTTCCCGATTCCCTCAGCCTGTGGCCAAGGCTTGCGCTGGTTCTGGGCATGGTGGTTGCCGCACATATCTGCGTCCGGATCATCCGTATCGTGAGTAACCAGATTGCCGGGCGAATGATGGATCGCTCGCTTGCCAAGGCCAAGACGATCAACAGCCTTGTCACAAGCACGATTGTCTTCATGTTGTATTTCGCGGCCGTCGGCATCGCCCTGACCGAGCTTGGGGTGCCGCTGACGGCCTATTTCGCCAGCGCATCGGTGATCGGCCTTGCGGTTGCATTCGGCTCGCAAGGGGTGGTGCAGGATGTGGTAACCGGTGTGACCGCCGTGCTTGCGGATCAGTTCGACGTGGGCGAAATGGTTGAAATCAACGGTCAGGCAGGAATTGTTGAAAAGATGGGGATCCGTTTCACGGTGCTGCGCAATGCATTCGGCGCGCGGGTCATGATTCCCAACCGTACCATCGGTAATGTGATCGTTTATCCGCGTGGTTATGTCCGGATACTTGCCGATGTCAGCCTGCCCGATGACCCGGCGCTGGCCGCGCAGGTCGCGGATAAGGCGCGGCAGGTCGCCGGGATGATCCATGATGAATTGCCCGGCGTGCTGCGCGCGCCGCTTGAATTTCTCGGTCCCTTCGAATCGCTGGCGGGCGGGCAATATCTGCGGATCAAGTTTCGCGTCTGGCCGGGGCGGAATGGCGTGGTTGAAACCGTATTCCGGCAACGGCTTGTGCCCGCTCTGCGTTTGCTTGACCCGGACTTCGCCGACTGGATGGTCACGGTCAATCTCGAAATCGATGATTCAAACGAGAATTCGCGCCACTGGTAGGCGGGAGTACAGGCGGATGGCCAGTTAGCGTTTGCGGAAAGGAAAAAGGCGCGGGATTTACCCCACGCCTTTATGTCCGGATCCGTACAGGCTTCAGGAGATATCGAGCCCCTTCATATTCCCTTCATCGCGCCAATTGGCGATGACCTTGAAGAATTCGACCGGACCTGCGCCATACTGGCCGCTCAGGAACCCGTCCCCTTCACCCGGCCGGCCTTCATTGTTGTAATAGCCTGGCGTGCATTCCGCATAGAAACGTTCGCCGAGCCGCGCCAGACTGTTGATTGTGCCGACCCACTCATCCTCGGCGTCCTTTGTGGCCTCGATCACGCGCGCATTGCCGTCAAGCCCGCGCTTGATGATGTAGGAGATATGTTCCGCCTGCTCTTTCAGCATATGCGGGATATTTGCGGTCAGCCCTGTCTGGGTCATCCCCATCACAAAACAGTTGGGGAAGCCGTGGGTGTGTATGCCATGGAAAGTGCGCATGCCATCTTTCCATTTGGCGGTCAGGGTCTGCCCGCCGGTGCCATAGATCTCATAGCCCGCACGGCGGGTATAGTCGGTACCGACCTCGAAACCGGTGGCAAAAATCAGACAATCCAGCTCATATTCCTTGCCGCCGACGACCACACCCTTTTCGGTGATCCGCTCGACGCCCTTGCCTTCGGTATCGACCAGCGTAACGTTCGGCCGGTTGAAGGTTTCCAGATAATCGTCATGGAAACAGGGGCGTTTGCAGAATTGCCGGTAATAGGGTTTGAGCTTTTCCGCCGTCTCGGGATCTTTCACCACCGAGTCGACGCGGCCGCGCACCTGCTCCATCTTCATGAAGTCGGCCAGTTCGGTCTTGCGCGCAAGCTCCTCCTTGGTCAGCTCGCCGCCGGTATCTTCCATCACCATGGAGCGCAGATTACGGAAGATTTCGGTCCAGCCGTCATTGACCAGATCTTCTTCTGCAAAACCGCCGCTGACCAGCGTATTGAAGTTTTCCATCCGCTCCTGATGCCAGCCTGAGCCCAGATTCCTGAACCATTCCGCATCGGTTTCATGATCGTTGCGGATATCGACCGAGGAAGGGGTGCGCTGGAACACATAGAGCTGCTTGGCGCCCGCCCCCAGATGCGGCACGCACTGGACAGCAGTTGCGCCGGTGCCGATGATGCCGACCACCTTGTCCTTCAGGCCGGTCAGATTGCCGTGCGCATCGCCGCCCGTATAGTCGTAATCCCAGCGGCTGGTATGGAAAGTATGGCCCTTGAAATCGTCGATGCCGGGGATACCGGGCAGTTTCGGGCGGTGCAGCGGGCCGTTCGCCATGGCCACGAAATGCGCCTTCATCTGATCACCGCGATTGGTGTGGATGACCCACATGGCGGCGTCCTCATCCCAGCGCAGTTCGGTCACCTCGGTTTGCAGACAGGCATTGTCATACAGGTCGAAATGCCGTGCCAGTTTCCGGCTATGCTCAAGGATTTCGGGCGCATCGGCGAATTTGCGCGCCGGCATATAGTCAAGTTCCTCAAGCAGCGGCAGATAGATATAAGCCTCGATATCGCACGCAGCTCCCGGATAACGGTTCCAGTACCAGGTGCCGCCGACATCGCCGCCCTTCTCGATCAGCCGGATATTGTCGACACCGGCCTTGCGCAGCGCGGCGCCCATCAGCAGCCCGCCAAAGCCGCCGCCGATAATCGCGACATCAACCTCATCGAATAGCGGCTCGCGTTCGATATCCTTTTCGATATAGGGGTCTTCCACGAAATGGGAATATTCGCCCTTTACCTCGACCCATTGGGCGTTGCCGTCGGTGCGCAGGCGCTTGTCCCGCTCAAAGCGGTATTTGTCGCGCAATGCGTCCGGGTCGAACCCTAGCTTGTTGGCTGTCGCTGCGGTGCTCATGGCGTGTCGTCCCTCTCTCCGTGCGATCGCTCGCAGGTTTGCATTTAATTATTTTGTATTGAACGCCATGGTAGTGCAGGCCAAAAACTATCGCAATAGATTCCGGGCAGGGGGATTTGCGCCGGCGCGATCCGGTATCACGATGGCGGAAAAGAAAATGGCCGGAGCGTTTTGCAACAGCCCGGCCATTTTATATCTGATTTCGGCGGTATGAGATCAGCTGATCTCAAGCCCCTTCATGTCACCTTCCTCGCGCCAGTCTTCAAGGATCTTGAAGAAGCGTTCGGATTTACCGCCATAGCTTGTGTTCTTGGGGTTGCGAAGCTCGTTCTGACCTTCGTTGTTATAGTAGCCAGGCGTGCATTCCGCGTAGAAACGCTCGCCCATCCGGGCCAGCTTGCAGATCAGATCGACCCAGGCATCCTCGGCTTCCTGGGTTGCTTCCATGCGGCGGATATTGCCGTCCTGCGCCTTCTTCATCAGATGCGCGATATGGATCGCCTGCTCGTTCAGCGCATGCGGGAAGTTCGCGGTAAAGGCGCTTTGCAGGGTGCCCATGAAGAAGCAATTGGGGAAGCCGCGGCTGTGGAAGCCCTGGAAGGTTTCCGCCCCGTCTTTCCATTTGTCGGTCAGGGTAACCCCGTCACGGCCATAGAGCTCATAGCCCGACCGCCGTACATAGTCGGTGCCGACCTCAAAGCCTGTTGCAAAGACCAGGCAATCGACAGGATATTCCTGCCCGTTGGCAATGACGCTTGTCTCGGTAACCCGCTCGACGCCCTTGCCCTGTGTGTCGACCAGCGTCACATTCGGCCGGTTGAAGGTTTCCAGATAATCGTCATGGAAACAGGGCCGCTTGCAGAACTGCCGGTAATAAGGTTTCAGAGATTCCGCGACATTTGGATCCTTGACGATCGCCTCGGCCCGGGCGCGGACCTGTTCCATCTTCTGGAAGTCGGCAAGCTCGGCCTTGGCCGCAAGCTCTTCTGGCGTCAGGTTTTTGTTTTTCTCGATCCGCATCAGCAGCAGGATATTGCGGACGATTTCGGTCCAGCCGTCATTGACCAGATCCTCTTCCGCAAAGCCGCCGCTGACCAGCGTATTGAAATTTTCCATCCGGTGCTTGTGCCAGCCGGGCTGCTGCGACTTATACCATTCAACATCGGTCGGCTGGTCGTTGCGCACATCGATCGAGGAGGGCGTGCGCTGGAAGACGTAAAGTTGCTTGGCTGCCTCGCCCAGATGCGGCACGCACTGCACCGCGGTTGCGCCGGTGCCGATGACGCCGACGACCTTGTCCTTCAGGCCGGTCAGATTGCCCTTCGAGCTGCCGCCCGTATAGTCGTAATCCCAGCGGCTCGTGTGGAAGGAGTGGCCCTTATAAGTCTCGATCCCCGGAATGCCGGGCAGCTTGGGCCGGTTAAGCGGGCCGTTCGACATGGCGACGAAACGTGCCTTCATCCGGTCACCATGATTTGTGTGGATGATCCACATGCCGCTTGCTTCGTCCCAATGCATCTCGGTGACTTCGGTCTGCAGGCAGGCATTGTCGTAAAGATCGTAGTGCCGGGCGATACGCCGGCAATGTTCGAGGATCTCGGGCCCCTGGGTGAATTTACGCTCGGGCATGAAATCGAGCTCTTCCAGCAGCGGCAGATAGACATAGGATTCAATGTCGCAGGCCGCGCCGGGATAACGGTTCCAGTACCAGGTGCCGCCGAAATCCGCGCCTTTCTCGATCATGCGGATATCCTTGATGCCCGCTTCGCGCAGCCGCGCGCCGGCCAGAAGGCCGCCAAAGCCGCCGCCGATGATCGCGATTTCCACCTCGTCGAACAGCGGTTCGCGGACGATCTCCTCCTCGACATAGGGATCTTCCACATAATGGGCGAATTCGCCTTTTACTTCCTGATACTGTTCATTGCCGTCCTGACGGATGCGCTTGTCGCGCTCCTGCCGGTATTTCTCCCGAAGGGCATCCGGATCAAAGCCCAGATCCAATGCTGCGTCGCTCATGATGATCTATCCATCCAATTCTGCGCGCCCCGGTCGGGCACGGTAAGTTAATGACTTTATGTCAGCAAAATAGAGAAGTGGCTTCGCAACAGCAAGCCTTTAAGCCCGCCTGACACTGTGGCGCATGGCCGCGCGGCTATTCCTTGCCGCGCGTCAGATCAAGCGCCACATCCACGATCATGTCTTCCTGGCCGCCTACCATGCGGCGTTTGCCAAGTTCGACCAGAATATCGCGGGTATCGATGCCATAGGTTTCAGAGGCGGCTTCCGCATGCCGCAGGAAGCTTGAATAAACCCCCGCATAGCCAAGCGTCAGGGTTTCGCGGTCGACCTGTACCGGACGGTCCTGCAGCGGCCGCACAAGCTCTTCCGCCGCATCCATCAGCGCGAACAGATCGCAGCCATGCCGGTAGCCCGCGCGATCCGCTGCGGCAATGAAAACCTCAAGCGGCGCATTGCCCGCGCCCGCGCCCATCCCCGCAAGCGAGGCATCGATCCGCACCGCGCCATGTTCGGCCGCCACAAGGCTGTTGGCGACGCCCACCGACAGATTGTGATGGGCATGCATGCCGAGCTGCGTTTCAGGCTTGAGCGTCTGGCGATAGGCGTCGAACCGCTCTGCCACATCATTCATCAGCATCGCGCCACCCGAATCGACCACATAAACGCAATGCGCCCCGTAATCTTCCATCAGCTTGGCCTGCTGGGCGAGCTTTGCCGGCGGGTTCATATGCGACATCATCAGAAAGCCCGACACATCCATGCCGAGCTTGCGCGCATGTTCGATATGCTGTCTGGAGACATCGGCCTCGGTGCAGTGGGTTGCCACCCGGACCGAGCGGACGCCCCGCGCATAAGCCTCGTCAAGATCGTGGGTCGTGCCGATACCGGGCAGCAGCAGGGTGGTCAGCTTGACATCGCCGATCATCTCGGCCGCTGCCTCGATCCATTCCCAGTCGGTATGCGCGCCGAAACCGTAATTGAAGCTCGATCCCGACAGCCCGTCGCCATGCGCGACCTCGATCGCATCCACCCCCGCATCGGCCAGTGCCTTGGTGATCTTCAGCACATGATCGACCCCGTAACGGTGCCGGATCGCATGCATCCCGTCGCGCAGGGTGACATCCTGGATATAGAGTTTCGGGCCGCTGCCCGCCGTCTCGCCGCTCATGCCGCAACGCCTGCGAATTTATGGGCTGCGATCCGCTCCGCGGTCTTCAGGGCGGCGGCCGTCATGATATCGAGATTGCCGGCATAGGCGGGCAGGTAGTCGGCTGCCCCCTCAACCTCCAGAAAGATTGTTGATTTGATGCCGCTGAACTCGCCATAGCCCGGGATCCGCACCGGATTGTTCGAGCCGAAGCGTTCGAACTGCACCTCCTGCTTCAGCCGGTAACCCGGTACATAATCCTGTACCCGTTCCACCATTTTTTTCACCGAGGCGCTGATCGCCTCGGGCTCCGCATCGGCTGACAGCACGAATACGGTATCGCGCATGATCAGCGGCGGTTCCGCCGGGTTCAGGATGATAGATCGGAAGAGCGTCG
>CALAQW010000103.1 GCA_937888955.1 uncultured Alphaproteobacteria bacterium
AACAACATGTCGATGGACTCTTGCGTCGGCGGTGATGAGGGTGCGCGTGACCGCAGCGGTCGACAGCCGCTCATCCCACAGCGCGACAGGCAGCCCGAAATGCCGTGCAAGGTTGCGGGCAAAGGCACGGGCCGACTGGCAGCGGGGGCCTTCGCTACCATCCATATTGACCGGCAGGCCGATCACGAAGCCGCCCACCCCCTGTTCCGTGATGATCCGGGCAATTTCCTCCGCATCGCGGGAGAATTTGCCGCGCTTCAGCGTTTGCATGGGGCTTGCGATCATCCGGCCGGGATCGGACAGGGCAAGCCCGACCGTTTTCGTGCCAAGGTCAATGCCCAACAGCCGTGCGCCACGTGGCAGACGGGCCTCAAGGGCGCGAAGATCGACAATTTCACTCACACAGGGGTCCGGGGTTGCGGGGCGACAGGGTTTTACGGATTGTGACAGGAAATCCCTGTTTAGCCGATCTTCGGGGTTCTGGCGAGGGCGGGCAGCCAGCCCGGCTCTGCCGCACTTGACTTTGCCGCGCATGTGACCGAAATAGGCGGCGGGCCGGCTTAGCTCAGTTGGTAGAGCGGCTGATTTGTAATCAGTAGGTCGGGGGTTCGAATCCTCCAGCCGGCACCATTCGCTTCATTGTCCGCCCCTGACAAGGTGGCTCTCCCACGCTTTTTCACCTCCGGTAGACTGTCTCTTTCCTCAACCGGGGAAATAGAGGCCGCCATTGACGTGGAAGGTTTGGCCGGTGATGTAGCCTGCCCCCTCCGAGACAAGGAATGCGACGGTCGCGGCGATTTCCTCGGGCTTGCCGAAGCGGCCCATGGGAATGGTGCGGGTCAGTCTTTCGCTATTGCCGCCCTGCATCAATGGCGCAATGCCTGAATGCATGATGATGCCGGGGGCAATGACATTGACCGTCACCCCGTAGCGCGCAAGATCGAGCGCGGTCGAGCGGGTATAGCCTGTGATCGCCGCCTTGGCCGCGGAATAGGACCCCTGATTGCGCATCGGCTGATAGGCAGCGAGCGAGGCGATATTGACGACCCGGCCAAAGCCGCGATTGGCCATCTGTTCGCTGAAGGCACGGGTCATGTGGAATGTGCCGCCGATATTCACATTCATCACCCGGTCCCAGGTCTTGGTGTCCATCTTCCAGGGTTTGCCCGGTCCCTGGATGCCCGCATTGTTGATCAGATAGTCAATCGTGACGTCTTGCTTTGCGAGGGTGTCGGCAAGTGCGCTCACCGCCTGTTCTTTCGTCACGTCAAGGGGATGAAAGCTGACCCGGTCGCGCATCTCCGCTGGCAACGCTTCGACCCAGGGGGCGAAATCATCGGCCCGGCGATCGGTGGCGATCACCGGGATGCCGGCGGCACATAGTGCCCGGGTGATCGCGGTGCCAAGACCGCCGATTGCGCCTGAAACCAGTGCATGTCCTTTGCTCATGGGGTGATGCTCCCTTCTTCTGTTCTTGCTGTGCAGTGTGGGCCCGATAGCAGTTGCGGTGTTTGGCAGGCTCAGGTGAAATGCCGCGGGGTCGGGGCGGCGGGATCGCCGTTCCAGTCGATCGCGCCGGCCATGTGAATTTTCCCCTCATCAGGCAGGGGTGGGGCGATCATATTGTTTGTGTCGGCGAGGGCCTTGCCGAGATTTTCCCGCGCGTGGCTTTGCGCATAGCTTGACTGGGTGACATGCTCAAACCGGCGTTTGGCGGAATAGTGGATCGCCTCGCCCAATGCGGCCCGGTCGCGGGGGCCGAACAGTTGCCGGCTCACAGGCCCCAGCGCCTGATAGACCCGGGTCATCGAATCGCGCAGTTCCGCATGATAGTTCGGATCAACCCGCAGCCCCATATAATGGGCATCGAACCCCAGGCCGCAATCGCGCGCCTGCAGTGCAATCCACAAAAAGGCGCGGTCTGACAAACCCGCATCCAGATAGCCGCCGCCAATATTGGAATGGACGCCGGGGAACCATAATTGCTGCACCTTCTGGGCTGCGGGCTGTGCTGTGTCTGATGCCGTCCAAAGCGCGGGACTGAACGGTTTGCGCCGTTCATCGATGGCCAGCGCGTGATAGGCGTTATGGATATGCGCGCCCAGCGTTACATCGTGAAATTTGTGTTTGCCGCTGGCGATGAAATTCAGCTTGTTGAGCGGTACCCCGAGCGCGCCGACTGTATCCCACACGCCGATAAACCAGACATCGTTGAGCAGTTCGCCATCCGCGTTGTGGCGGGCGAATTCTTCTGCATGGGCGGCCGCTTTCTGCTCACGTTCATTGCGGTTTTTCCGCGGGTCGATACGGTAGATTTCCATCGCGCGCTTTGCGATCTCACGGGCTTTGTTGCGATCGCCCTCCGCATCCGGGATGCCGCACAGCCCGATCAGCCCCGCAAGGCTGCGCGCGGTATAGGCGCCGCGCGAAAAGCCGAACAGAAACAGCCGGTCACCGGGCTGATAAATATGGCCCAGCGCCGCATAGGCCTGCATGACATTATCAGACAGCCCGACGCCGAACATGCCGCCTTTCAGCTTGTCCCACAGCCCCGCTGTTCCGACGCCCGCATCATAATAGACAAGCTGTTCGGTGCCGTCCTTGCTTTGCCCGCTTGCCGCACGGCACAGCTTCACCACGTTGGAAGGAACAAGCCGATGCTGATCGCGCTGATCCGGTGTATTCCAGGTCCCGTCGGTACAGATTATGAGATTGCGTCCCACCGCTTCCTCCCCCTTTTGCGCGCATGATTGTTCTCAACTCTAAGCCCCGCGAGGGGTGGCGGGCAAATCGTTTGGCGGCCGGTTGCAGCGATAGTCCCCGCATTCGCATATGAACCATTGCGCGTGGCTATTCTCGTCTGCGGAAAATCCGTTATACTATTTGCAATCGCAATGGGCGCCGTGCGCGCCGCAACAGATTCAGAACAAAACCAAAAAGGGTAGGGAGCATGTCACAGACGAAAACCAGAAAGCCCCAGGAGTTCTATGATGAGGTCAAGCAGAAATTCGCCCAGGAGCGTGATCTGCGGCTGAATTTCCGGCCCGAGGGGACACAGCAATTCAACTCCGAACTGACCGGAAACCTTGCGCGCTACGAAGTCGATACCTATGCGGAGCCCGCCAAGCCGCGTGAGCCGCTTAATGATTTTGTGGAATGCCTGTTTATCGGCGGCGGATTTTCGGCGCTGCTGACCTCGGCGCGGTTGCGCGAAAAGGGTGTGGAAAGCATCCGCATCGTCGAACGCGGCGCCGATGTCGGCGGCACCTGGTACTGGAACCGCTATCCGGGCATTGCCTGCGATGTGGTGTCTTACGACTATCTGCCGCTGCTCGATGAAATGGATTACGTCCCCAAGAAGCATTATGCGGAAGGACCGGAAATCTATTCCCATTGTCAGGAGATCGCCAAACGTTACGACCTTTACGATCTGGCGGTGTTTCAGACAACCGTCACCTCAACCGTGTGGGACGAGGCGGAAGAGGTCTGGCATGTGAAGACCGATCGCGGCGATCATATGCGCGCGAAATTCGTGATCTGCGCGAACGGGCCGATGTGCAAGCCGAAACTGTCGCGCATCAGCGGGATCGAGGATTTCAAGGGCCATTCCTTCCATACCTCGCGCTGGGACTATGCCTATACCGGCCAGAATCTCGAAAAGTTGCAGGACAAGGTTGTGGGGATCATCGGCACCGGCGCATCGGCGGTGCAGATCGTGCCCGAGGTCGCCAAGACCGCCAAGCATCTTTATGTGTTCCAGCGGACCCCTTCCTCGATCGATTTTCGCGATGACTGGCCGACCGATCCGAACTGGGCGCGCAAGCTGAAGCCGGGCTGGCAGGCCGAGCGCCGGCAGCGCACCATCGACTCGCAGAAAAAAACGCCCGAGCAGATCGAGCGGGATAAGAAAATCTCCCGCGAGGAAAAGATCCGTCTGCAGGAAGCGGCCAATATCGATCACATGATGCGTATCCACCGGCGTATCGAGAAGGAGGTGCACGACCCCGCCACTGCCGAGGCGCTGAAGCCCTGGTACATGTATATGTGCAAGCGGCCCTGTTTCCATAATGACTATCTGCCCGCGTTTAACCGGCCGAATGTCACGCTGGTCGATACCCACGGCAAGGGGATCACCGAAATCAACGAACGTGGCCCGGTGTTTGACGGGCAGACCTATGAGCTTGACGTGCTGATCTATGCCACCGGGTTCGAGGTGCAGAAAACCGGTATCTATAACGAAATCCGGGGTGTCGGCGGGCGTGAGCTGAACGAGAAATATGAGGAGGGCATCCGTACCCTGCTGGGCATCCATTCGCAGGGCTATCCCAATATGTTCATCATGGCGGGTTATCAGGCATCATTTCAGTTCAACCTGACTGACATGCTTTATCAGCAGGGGGATCATATTGCCCGCTGTGTCGATTATGTCCGCAGCAACGGATACAGCACCCTCGATGTTTCCGGAGAGTCAGAGGAATGGTGGGTGCAGGAAGTCATCTCCCACCGCGGCAAGACGAACCGGAACGCCGAATGCACGCCGGGCTATTATAATTTCGAGGGCGAATTCAATCGCCGTCAGGACGGTAATTATAATGGCGGCTTCGATAAATATATCGAGCATATGGAAGATATCGACAGCCATATGGAAAACCATTTCAACTTCACCCGTAAGTGAGTTGACCGGATCAATGCGGCATTCCTGAAATAACGCCGCACACGAAATGCGAAGGGACCGCCATCATGATGATGGCGGTTTTTTCATTTGTGCACAGATGAAGGGGTTGGGAGGGGCGTGGCCCGGCTGGGCCCGGTTGGATTTGTGCTTCAGTTGAGGCCGGTTGCCGCAGACAGGGCGGGGCCGATTTCCTCGTTCAGAACAAGATCGGCCAGTGCATCGAGTTCAGTCGCCTCGCGATTGAGGATCACAAGCTTTGCGCCATTCTGCTTTGCAACCGATAGAAATCCGGCCGCGGGGTAAACCACAAGCGAGGAGCCGATTGCCAGAAACAGGTCGCAGGCGAGGGTTTCGTCTTCCGCGCGACGCATCGCCTCCACCGGCATGGACTGCCCGAAGGAAATCGTGGCGGTTTTGACAATGCCGCCACAGCGATCGCAGATCGGCAGGGTCTCGTCGCGCAGAAAGGCCTCGCGGATCGGCGGCATCTCGTAACGGGTGCCGCAGTCCAGGCAGGTGGCGTAGCTTGAATTGCCGTGCAGTTCGATCACCTTGTCGTCGGGGACGCCGGCATCCTGATGTAAATTATCGACATTCTGTGTAATGACGGATGAGACGATGCCGCGACGGACAAGTTGTGCCACGGCCTGATGGCCGCGATTGGGTTTGGCCTGTGAAAAGGTGCCCTCCATGGCGAATTTCCGCCGCCAGGTTTCGCGCCGCATTTCCTCTGAGCGCATGAAATCATCGAAATAGACAGGTTTGTATTTTGTCCACAGGCCGCCAGGGCTGCGGAAGTCGGGAATCCCGGATTCCGTGCTGATCCCCGCGCCGGTAAAAACAACCGCGCGCCGGCACGATGACAGCATGTCCCGCAACTGATCAACACTCATCGCGGATTCCTTTTTGCTTCCGCAGTCTTTCTTATTCCTTGTCTGCCGCTTAACGCACGATGCGGTAAAATACCGTGCCCTGAGCGACAAGATCGCCGCTGCTCCGTTCGGCGACATCCACATGGCTCCAGAAGATCTCGTCGTCCCGGTTGACCACATGGGCGTAGGACACAAGTTCGCCGGTCGGTTGACCCTTATGGATCTGGGCCTGGATTGCGGCGGTCGATGCCTTGAACGGGCCGGGGCCGGTTTCCGCCCAGGCGGCCATCGCCCCGCAGGTATCAAGCAGGGCGAGCACCGCCCCTTCATGATGCCCGCCATCCAGATCGCGATTGGCCTCAAGCTCGGGCATTTTGATGCGCGCGCGGCTGTCGGCCATCAATTCGACCTCAAGGCCACGCCCGGCAATGAAATTGACCGAGCTCATGAGCTTGCCCATGGGGCCCGGATCCGATTTGCCGTCATCGCCGGGGGCCTTGATCATCTCAGCCGCCGGCTTGCCCATGCGGCCACGCATCGCCACGGTTGCGTGGCCGGTGGGTTTGCCGTCCGCGGTGCGCGAGGTGACCTCGACAAAGCAAAGCTCCTTGCCCCGGCGCAAAAGCCGCGCGTCCGCATGCACATCCTCATTGATGGCGGCGGCGAGATAATTGATCTGAAAGCCCATCGTGTGCCAGGGCCCGGTTTCCGGGCCAAGTACGTGCCGTGCAAGCGTTTGCCCGCCAATCACCGACAAGGAGGCGTAAACCCCCCCATGCAGGGCGCCGCCGGGATTGGCGTTTGACTCGGCGAAGGGCAGCAGGAATGAAGCCCCGCTGTCGCTCAGATCCGTCAGTTGCACCCCCAACGCATTCGCATAGGGGGAGTTTTCAACCCAGTTACGTACGTCGCCCATAAGCCTATTTCAGCCCCGGAATAAGGCAGGAATGCACCGATTCTTCGCCATCGATCTCACGCGCAAGGGTTTTGATGGCAAGTTCTGCGTCAGTCAGGTCGAAATCATGCGTATGCATCTTCTCAAACGGGATGACGCGCTTTTCAAGCAGTTCAATGGCGCTTGTATAGCCCGAGGAGGTCACACCGATCGCCCCCTTGATGGTGATTTCCTTCATCACGATAACGTCCGAGATGAAGCCCGGTACAGGCTTGTAGCCCTTGACGCCGGCCAGAACGATGGTGCCGCCCGGCTTGACGAAGCTCAGCGCATCGACCACCGGTTCGGTCGCATAGGAGGAAACATCGACAACTACATCGGCGCCCTTGCCCTTGGTATATTCCCTGACCTTTTCCTTGGCATTTTCGTTCTGCACGTCGATGGCGTAATCGGCACCGAACTCCTTGGCGATCTGCATTTTCGGGCGGTCCGCCTCAAGCCCGGTCACGATCACCGTTTTTGCGCCGGCCTGTTTGGTGGCCACGACGCTGGACAGCCCGCGCTGGCCCGGTCCCATGATGACGACTGTATCGCCCGGTTTTGTATTGGGGATTTCCACCGCCCAGCGAAAACCTGCGCCCAGCGGGTTGAACATGACCGCGATTTCAGCCGGCAGATCCTTGTCGATCTTGTGCACGATGCTGTTGGCGTCGAGGAACATATATTCCGAATAGCCGCCCCAAAGCCCTGGTCCCTCATCGATCGGGATATAGGAATAGATGCGGCGGTCTTCGCACAGATGGTAGCTGCCGCCAAGGCAGGGGCCGCAGAAGCGGCAGGACAGCATGGTTTCCACGCAGACCCGGTCACCCACATCCACCTTCCAGCGTTTGGCGGCCTCATCGCCGATTGCCTCGATCACGCCGAGCGGCTCATGCCCGGGGACAACCGGCATCGGCATGTTCAGCACGCCCTCATATTGTTCGTAATCGCTGCCGCAGATGCCGCAGGCCTCGATCCGCAGCAAGGCGGTATAGTCAGTGATATCGGGTACCGGCAAATCCATTCTTTCGATTTTGCGCGGGCCGGTTTGCACCATGGCCAAGGATGATTTTGGTGGCATTTCCGTCACTCCCCTGTTTTTTGAAAATCCGCCTTATTTAGCTGTTAGCCGGAATCTTATAATAGTTTGCCGCAGATATGTAGATAGCATTTCATTTCAGTCTGCGTCATGATACGCGCCAATGATAACTTGCAGTAGGGGAGAAACAATAATGGCAAGTACATCAGGGCACGAACCGCGCATCGCGATGCTGTCGATTGAGGATGCGAAGAAGGCGGCCGCATCCGAAGGCATTTCCGAGGCGATGGCGCCGCTCAGTGTTTTCCGTATTCTGCTGAAGAACCCGCCATTGGCGCGCGAGCTTGGCAATACGCTGAACATGCTGCTGTTTCAGGGCAATCAGCTTGATGCGCGGCTGCGCGAACTGATCATTATGCGGATCGGTTGGGTCACCGGTTCCTGCTACGAATGGACGCAGCATTGGCGTGTCTGCATGCAGCTTGATATTCCTGAGGAAGTTGTGCTCGCCTGTCGGTCATGGGAAAATGCCGATGTGCTGACCGATGCGGATCGTGCGGTGCTTCGCGCCACCGACGAGACCCTCGATTCGGGGCGGATCTCGCCGCAGACCTGGGCCGAATGCGCCAAGCATATCAAGAATGACGCGGAGTTGCTGGAAATGGTGGTTGCCATTGGCAACTGGCGTCTGTTCTCGCAGCTTCTGCTGTCGCTTGAAGTGCCGCTCGAGGAAGGCGTCGAAGCCTGGGCCCCCGATGGCCTGCCAGCGCCGCGTGCCCCCAAGGGTTACTGATACGTTGCAGTTGCGATGATGCTGTGCGCCGCGCGCCTGGTTTAGTGCGCGCGGCGGTGGCTTGCGCGCAAGCCTGATCAGGACAGGAATGAAATTATGTCGAAAACGAAATTACCGCTGAATGCTGATCTTGTCGGACATGTGTTCGATCCGGTCGATGTAAGCTGGACGCAGAAGGATACCATGCTCTATGCGCTCGGCGTCGGCTCCAAGCCCGCCGACGAGCTTGAGTTCGTGTATGAAGGCAAAGGGCCGCTGGTGCTGCCGACCTTTGCCGTGATCCCGGGCGGTCGCGGTATGGCAGGCGCCATGATGAATGTCGATCTTAGGCTTGAGATGCTGCTGCATGGGGAGCAGGCATTTGAATTGAAGCGGCCCATCCCCCCCAATGCGAAGGGCAAGGTTTCGGGCAAGATTGTCGAGGTCTGGGACAAGGGCAAGGCGGCGGTGCTGGGTATCGAAAGCACGCTAGAGGATGCCGACGGGGTGTTGCTGACCACCTATGCCAGTTTGTTCGTGCGTGGCGCGGGTGGATTTGGCGGTGAGCGCGGGCCATCGACCGATGGCAAGAATGCGCCCCCCGATCGTGCACCGGATGTGGAAATTTCCAATCCCACATTGATGGAGCAGGGGGCCATCTACCGGTTGTCGGGGGACTGGAATCCGATCCATATCGATCCGGAATTTGCCAAGTTGGGCGGGTTTGATGCGCCCTTTATGCATGGCTTGTGCACCTATGGATTTGTTGGACGTGCGGCGCTTAAGGGGCTGTGCGGCGGCGATCCGGCCAAATTTGTCTCGATGACCGGCCGGTTTGCCGAACGGGTGCAGTTTGGCGAGACCATCGTCACCAAAATGTGGAAAACCGCCCCGGGTGAGGCGATTATTCAGGGCGAAACCGCAGGCGGTAATGTCGTGCTGTCGCAGGCCAAGGTGACCTTTAAGGAATAATGCCAAGAGGCTGCGACGGGCGCTTTAGCGCCGCACATGCCTTCAGATCTTGATGCCGGGTTTGCCGATGCGCGGATTCCATGGGGAACGCGATATCGGCAGGTCCGGCATTTTGCTTTCTGATCAGGCAGATAGCAGAGGTCGCGCCGGCGATAGCGGTGTCGGCGTGGAAAATTCTGAAAAATTGTCATATATTATAAGAGATTTATATGGTATCAGAGTTTCGTTTAGCGCGAGCTATATAACGCTTTGTCTTTGCCGCCGCTGATACACCGGTTGTGGCAACAGGAACCAAAAAATTGCCGGGTCGACGATTCGATCCGACTTTGGAGGAAGAGGAGTAACGCATGTCCTACGTACCGATTTCCGCGGATTCTCACATCACCGAGCCGCCGAATTGTTATATCGACTATATCGATCCGAAATATCGCGATGTGGCGCCGTCGATGAAATTTGTCGAAGGGCTTGGCGATATCTATGTCGTGAACGGCATGGACAACCCGATTCCCATGGGGCTTGTTGCGGCTGCCGGGCTTGATCCGTCTGAACTGCGCGTCGACGGCATGCGGTTCGATGATCTGTGGAAGAGCGGCTGGGACGCGAAATACCGTGTTGCCGACCAGGAAAAAGACGGTGTCGCGGCGGAAATCATCTATCCGACCGTCGGCATGGTGATGTGCAACCATCCGGACTTCGAATATAAGCGCGCCTGCATGAAGGCATATAATCGCTGGCTGCTTGACTATTGCTCCGAAGACCGCAAGCGGCTGATCCCGCTGGCGCAGATTGCCATGGGTTCGATCGCAGAAGGCATGGCAGATCTGAAAGAGATCAAGGAGCAGGGCTTTGCCGGCGTGATGATGCCGGGCAATCCGGCCGAATTGGATTATGACGATCCGGCTTATGACCCGTTCTGGCAGCTTGCGATCGAGCTTGAACTGCCGTTGTCCTTCCATATTCTGACCAGCAGCTCGGACGGCATCAGCGGCGCGCCGCGCGGCCCGCGCATCAATGCGTTCCAGTCGATCATCCGCGGCTGTCAGGATATCATGGGCATGCTGATCTTCTCGGGCGTGTTCGAACGCAACCCCGATCTCAAGATCTGCTGCGTGGAAGCGGATGCCGGCTGGGTGCCGCATTACATGTACCGTATGGACCATGCTTACAAGCGGCACCGGTTCTGGATGAAGGGTCAGGAACTGGCCAAGCTTCCCAGCGAGTATTTCAAGGAAAACATCTATCTGACCTTCCAGGATGACTGGGTCGCCTTCAGAATGGCTGAAATGATGAACACCAAACGGCTGATGTGGGCCAACGATTTCCCGCATTCGGATTCAACCTGGCCCTGGTCCAAGGAGATCCTTGCCGAACATACATCTGGCCTGACGGAAGATCAGAAGAAAGACATTCTGCATGACAATGTCGCAACGCTCTATAAGCTGGCTGTTTAGTCACACATAAGTCCGACATTCAGCCGGCACCGCGATTTGATCGCAGTGCCGGCTGTTTTTTTCACTGGCGGAGTTTTGGAGGAAAAGGATGGCTTACGATATTAAAATCACCGGCGGCACCATTATGGATGGGACGGGTGCCAAGGGTTATGCCGGCGATGTCGGCATCAAGGACGGCAAGGTTGTCGCGCTGGGCAATGCGCCGGAAGACGCGGACAAGGTCATCGATGCGACCGGCAAGGTGGTGTGTCCGGGGTTTGTCGATATCCATACGCATTATGACGCGCAGGTCATGTGGGACCGTATGCTGACGATCTCCCCCTGGCATGGGGTGACGACGGTTGTTACTGGCAATTGCGGTTTTACTGTCGCGCCGACCCGTGACGCGCATCGTGATCTCATCATGCGCACGCTTGAGAATGTGGAAGGCATGAGCGTCGAGGCGCTGCGCTCCGGGCTTGGCGAGACCTGGCCGTTTGAGACCTTTCCGGAATATCTCGATGCGATTGAAAAGACCGGTACGGCCATCAATGTGGCGGCACTGATCGGGCATACCGCGGTGCGCATGTATGTGATGGGCGAGGAATCGACCGAACGTGAGGCGACAGACGAAGAAGTCGCGCAGATGAAGCGGATCGTCGCCGACGCGATCGAGGCCGGCGCGCTTGGGTTCGCGACATCCAAGGCGTTCACCCATGTCGGTTATGAAGGTCGCCCGGTACCAAGCCGGCTTGCAAGCTTTGATGAGATCCGTGAGATCGCCAGCGCGCTGGGCGAGGCGGGCAAGGGGATGATCCAGGCAACCGTTGGCGAAAATCTGTCCTTCAACGAGTTCGCCACGCTCTATCAGGACAACAAATGCAATGTCAGCTGGACCGCGCTGCTTGGCGGCGGTGGTCTTGGTTTCGGTTCGGCGATCGATCAGCTTAAACGGTCCGCCGAACTGGTGGAGCAGGGCAACAAGGTCTATCCGCAGGTGACCTGCCGGCCGCTCAACTTCGAGCTGCAACTCAAGGCGCCGTTCATTTTCGAAAGCAGCCCGGTCTTCAAACCGGTCTCCGAAGCGCCGACGGTTGAAGCCAAGATGGCGGTTTATGACAGTGCGGAATTCCGCGCGGCCTTCAAGGAAATGCTGAAGGCAGGATTGGGCGCAATTTGGCAGAATGCGGTTATTACCTACTGCCCGTCCGAGCCCGCGCTTGAAGAGCGGCTGGTTTACGAGGTGGCCGAAGAGCGTGGCGTTCATCCGGGCGATTTGAGCATCGATCTGTCCCTGCGTGACAAGCTTGAGGTGCGGTTCCGGATTCCGGTGGCGAACTCCAATGAGGATGAAGTTGAAACGCTGTTGACGGACCCGAACACCGTGCTCGGGCTTTCGGATGCTGGTGCTCATGCAAGTCAGCTTTGCGATGCCTGCTTCTCGACCCATCTGTTGAGCCGCTGGGTCCGCGAACGCAAGGCGATGTCGCTTGAGGAAGCTGTCCGCATGCTGACTTCACGGCCTGCGGAAGTGTTCGCGATCAAGGATCGTGGCCTGCTTGCTGAAGGTAAACCTGCCGACGTTGTCGTGTTCGATCCTGATACGGTGGGCACATCGGGTCTGAAGCGTGTCTATGATTTTCCTGGCGGCGCAGATCGTCTCGTTGCCGAGGCTTACGGCATCGACGCGGTTGTGGTGAATGGCGTGTTGCTGCGTGAGGGTGATAAGGACATGATCGATATCAATGGCAATTTGCCCGGCAAGTTGCTGCGCAACGGTCAGGCAGCCTGACCGGCGGAAATGACCGGGCCTTTCGGCCCGGCCTGATATCGGGATTCTGATCATTTATGCCCGGGATTTAATTATCCCGGGCATTTTTTTTGGATGAGGATTTTTATGGACGATGAGCAGTTAATCATCTATATCCGGCAAAAATGATGGATAATTTATCAATATAGAATAATAAAACTTCTATTATGAAATAATATATGTGAATATGTAGGTATACTATATGATTACGGGTGGACAGATGCGTGCGGCGCGCGCATTGCTTGGGATCGACCAGATGGCGCTTGCGAAACTGGCAGGGCTTTCCTTGCCGACGATTCAGCGGATGGAGGCAAGTCGCGGTCATGTACGCGGCACCGTGGAAAGTCTGACGAAGGTGGTTGCGGGGCTGGAACGTGCGGGGATTGAACTTATCAGTGAAAATACGACAAGCCATTCAGGTGGGCGCGGTGTCCGGCTTCGCGCCGATACGGCCGACGGTGAGAAGATCAATTGATGCGTAGACCGGGCTGTCGCGAAATAACAGGGTAGTCATGCAGCGATGACAATGCGGCGGATGCGCCCCGCGCGCAGTGAGCAAAGTAGACCGGCGGCGGCAAAGCCCGGCTTTGCAGCGCTTTTTACCCCCAAGCTTGTCACTGTGTTGCGTGAAGGTTATGGCTTGCGCCAATTCAGATCGGATGCCGTGGCCGGCCTGACGGTTGCGGTTGTGGCTCTGCCCCTGTCCATGGCGATAGCGATCGCCTCGGGGGTGACGCCGGCACAGGGGCTTTATACAGCGATTGTCGGCGGTTTTATTGTCTCCCTGCTGGGTGGCAGCCGGTTTCAGATCGGCGGTCCTGCGGGCGCATTCATCGTGCTTGTCGCGGCGACTGTACAGATGCACGGGGTCGACGGGCTGGTCCTCGCGACAATCATTTCGGGGGGGTTGCTGCTCGCTATCGGTTTCCTGCAGCTCGGCACCTTTATAAAATTCATCCCTTATCCGGTAACGGTGGGTTTTACTGCCGGGATCGCGGTAATCATTTTCGCCAGCCAGTTGAAGCCGCTTCTCGGGCTGACACTGGATGGCCCCGAGCCCGGACCGCTTGTCGAGAAGATTCCCATGCTCTGGCACGGCTTGCCGGGGTGGAGCGCCGCATCGTTCGGCCTTGCGCTGCTTACCATCAGCTGCATTCTGTTTCTCAAGGCGCGCTGGCCGCGTTGGCCGGCTATGCTGATCGCCATCGCACTTTCTTCCATCGTGGCAGCGCCGCTTGATTTTCAGGTCCCAACGATCGGGTCGGAATTTGGCGGTATACCGCCGTCACTGCCGCCTTTTGCTCTACCTGAATTCGGTTTGGAAAAAATTATTGCCGTGCTGCCGAACGCCATAGGTTTCGCGTTGCTTGGTGCGATCGAGTCTTTGCTGTCGGCTGTGGTCGCCGATGGCATGACAGGGCGGCGGCACCGTTCCAACTGCGAACTCGTTGGACAGGGGGTCGCCAATATCGCTTCCGGATTTGCCGGCGGCTTTTGTGTGACCGGCACGATCGCGCGCACGGCAACCAATGTACGTGCCGGTGCGCATGGGCCGGTGGCCGGCATGCTGCATGCGCTGTCGCTGCTTTTTTTCATGCTGATTGCAGCACCGCTTGCCGCCTTCATACCGCTGGCGAGCCTGGCGGGGGTGCTTGCGGTGGTTGCCTGGGATATGGTTGAAAAACATGCATTCGTCATGCTTCTGCGTGCGTCACGCGGCGACGCGCTTGTTCTGGTTTCGACATTCTTGCTGACAGTGTTCCGGGATCTGACCGAGGCGATCATTGTTGGATTTGCCTTGGGTTCGGTGCTGTTTATCTACCGCATGTCGAAGGAGATCGGGATCGAGACACATGCGCCCCTGGTTCTGTCTGATCGCGCCGATAATTCTGGCGACAAGCGGCCATCTTATGACGCTGGCGTGGTTGCGGATCCGGAAATCCTCGTTTACCGGATCTCGGGAGCGCTTTTCTTTGGCGCTTCGGCGGCGATCGGTGCGGTGCTTGATCGGATCGCTGATACCCATCGATTGCTTGTTATCGACCTTGATGCGGTGTCATTGATCGATTCGACTGCGGCTAATGTTATCTGCAATCTTGCCCAAAAGGCCGCCAATAGCAGTGTGGGTTGCGTATTGACAAGTGCCTCGCCGGCAGTGCGGCAGGCATTATCGGCCTATGGCGTGGCGCCGCCGCTTGTCAGCTATGCGGCCAGTGTTTCCGACGCTGTCCGCGATTATCGCGCGGACCGCTCTTCCGCCTTGTCGCAAGAAGTTCTCTCTTCCGAAGGCGTTTCCGGAGTGTGCCAGAAATAGGCGGGGTCGACTTCGCGCATCAGGCATGGCGGCGCGGCGCATTCGATCACCTGTTCGGCTTGGGCGGTGCCGGGTAACGCCTCGTCGTTATGTTTCATGACATCCTCCCTGATTTTGCAACGAGCCCCGCATGAACCGCATAAACTCTAGAACACGCGGCGATCTGACGCAAATCCGCAGCAGCCTGCGGATTGACCCTCATGCGTTGCGTTCGGATAATAGTCGTATCAAGGCGTGAAGCCATTTGCCAGGAAGGGGAGGCGCGTGTGAGGACATCACTGTTTTACTTGCCATCTGTCGGTAGCAAGAAGGAAATGGAAGAGGGGATGGTCGGCCTGCGGCCCGAGCTTTATCAGCAGATGCTGAAGGAGCTGAGCGAGCAGGCAAAACTCGCCGATGAGGCAGGCTACGATTCCATCAGCTTTACCGAACATCACTTCCATGTCGAAGGGTTCGAGATGTCGAACAATCCGATCCTTCTTGATTTGTTTGTTGGTATGCAGACGAAAAATATCCGGGTCGGTCAGCTCGGGATCGTGCTGCCTGCCAATAACCCGATCCGGGTGGCCGAGGATATCGCCATGCTTGACCATATGACGGGCGGGCGGGCCTGCGCTGGCTTTGCGCGCGGCTATCAGCGTCGCTGGGTCGATATCATGGCGCAGCAGACGCACGGGATTCACGGCGCGAGCCCGCATCAGCATGATGAGATCGATGCGGCCAATCGCGCCGCGTTCGAAGAATGCTTCACCATCATCAAGAAATGCTGGACCGAGGATCTGTTGAGCTATCAGGGCAAATACTGGAATGTCCCGCCCGGCGAAACGCCGTGGGATATCGACTTCACCAACAAATATGGCGCTGGTATTGAAAATGGTGTCGTGAAGCAGGTCGGCGTCGTGCCCAAGCCGCTGCAAAAACCGCATCCGGAAATCTTCCAGCCATTCGCCTCGTCTGAACGCAGCGTGCGCTGGTGCGCGGCGGAAGGGGCGACGGCGGTGTTGCCGCCATTGCACCCCAAGCTTGAGGAACGGCTGATCGATGCCTATCAGGAAGTGTCGGGCAAGCCGCGCGGGCAGGGGATCGGGATCCTGCGCGATATCGTGATTGCAGACAGCGACGAGGAGGCACTGCAGCTCTGGACCGATTCGGGCCGCTATTGCAGCGAACAATGGTTCGCTCCGTTCCATTTCGGGGAGGGTATGCTTGACCCCGATACGGGCGAGGATAATTTTGCGCATGAGAATTATCTCGATATGGGCTATGCGCTTGTCGGCACCGTGGATACCGTTTGCCGGCAGATGGAGGCACTGACCAAGCGGCTGCCGGTTAACTGGATTTTTGGCTGGGCTTATAACGGGCTGTTGCCGCATGACAAATTGATGCGGACGCTCGAGCTTTATGCGACCAAGGTGATGCCGAAATTCGGTTAGGCATGCGCTGAAACAGTCCGTGCCCACTGGAAGGGACCCGGTCAGGGGCATTTACTTTGTCCCCTGTTTGCGGCATGGCTCCTGCCATGAGCGGTGCCCCACATAACAGAGCGAACGGGACGGGCGCGCGGTTTCCTGCCGCCCGGATCAGCCTGTTTTATATCTGTATCTTCCTTGTGATGGGGGTGCATCTGCCTTACTGGCCGGTCTGGTTCGCCGCGCGCGGGTTGAGTGCGGATGATATCGGGCTGATCCTGGCGCTGTCGCTCGGCCTGCGGGTGGTTGCGGGACCGGTGATCGCGGTTTCGGCGGATCGCCTGGGGCGTCGGCGCGGGCCGCTTGTCGCGCTTGCATCGGGGTGCCTGGCGGGGTTCGCGCTCTATGGCCTGACCGATAGCTTCTGGTCGATCCTGTTTGTGACCCTGATCGCGAACGCGCTGTTATCGGCGATGATGCCGCTTATCGATACGCTGGCATTGCAGCGCGCGCCGCTCGACGGGTTCGATTATGGCCGGGTGCGTTTGTGGGGGAGTATCAGCTTTATTGCCGCCAGTATGGGGGGCGGCTGGTTTCTGGCGCAGGTGACAGGTACGGGTGCCGAGCAAATCTGGGGCATGGTGCTTGCGGCTGCGGCGCTAACGGTGGGGGCGGCCTGTCTGCTGCCAGGGGAGCGGCGCAGCCCGGGGATTGACGGGCAAACGGACGTTAGTCGCCGTTTCCCGTCCTCCCGTCATGTCTGGTCGGCGGCGCTCGGGCTCTGCCGGCACCGCCAGTTCTTGCTGTTCGTGCTGGCGGCCGCTGCTATTCAAGGCGGGCATGCGGTCTATTACGCTTTCGGCACGCTTCATTGGCGGCAGGCGGGGCTTGACGACAGCTTGATCGGAATCCTGTGGGCGATCGGGGTTGTCGCTGAAATCCTGTTATTTCTGGTTGCGGCCCCCTTTGTCGCGCGGCTCGGTCCGGCCTGGTGCATCGCAGTTGGCGGCGTTGCGGGCATTCTGCGCTGGAGCGTGACGGCCTTCACGCCCGCATTGCCTGTTCTTATGCTGATGCAGTGTCTGCATGCCTTTACCTTCGGGGCGACGCATCTGGGGGCGATGCATTTTCTCAGCCGTGCCGCGCCGCCCGGTCTCGCGGCAACCGCGCAAAGCATTTATGCGGCGTTGTCGGCGGGGTTGGTGATCGGTGCGGTCACCTATCTGTCGGGCGTTGCCTATCAGGCGTGGGGCGGTTTTGCCTATCTGGGGATGGCGCTGTTATGTGCGGCCGGCGCGCTTGCGGCCATTCGGCTGGCGCGGGTGTGGGACGGCGATGTTCTGGCCGCTCAGCCCCAAAGCGCCGAAGCGGCGGGGAACAGCTGACCGTGGGCCGCATAATGCAGGCCCGGCTCCCGGTCGCGGGCGAGCAATAGCGGCCCGTCAAGATCAACATAATCGGCAAATTGCGCCAGCAGCAGGGCGGGCGCCATGGCAAGCGAGGTGCCCACCATGCAGCCAACCATAATGCCAAGCCCCGCCTCGCGCGCCGCCCGGGCAAGCGCCAGTGCGGCGGTCAGTCCGCCGGTCTTGTCGAGCTTGATGTTGATCGCGTCGTAGCGCGCGGCAATGTCGGCAAGATTGTCTGTGCCGTGGCTTGATTCATCGGCGCACAGGGTCAGCTTGCGGGGAAAGCCCGCAAGCGCCGCATCGTTGCCTGCGGGGAGCGGCTGTTCGATCAGGCAGACATTCAGCGCGCATAATGCAGGTTCGACCTGGGCGAGCAGATCGATATCCCATGCCTCATTCGCATCGACGATCAGCTTGGCATCGGGTGCAGCGTGATGGATCGCCGTCACCGTTTCGACAATCCGGTCGCGCCCGAGTTTGAGCTTCAGAATCGGAAACTCTTTCGCATCAGCCGCTGCCGTCGCCATGGCGCGGGGCTCATCAAGGCTGAGGGTAAAGGCGGTCGTGACCGGGGTAGGCGCGCGCAACCCCGCCAGTTGCCAAACCGGCTTGCCGGCTTTTTTTGCCGCAAGATCCCACAACGCGCAATCAAGCGCATTGCGCGCCGCGCCGGGCGGCAGGGCATCGGCAAGCGCCTCACGCGTGATTGCGACCGGCACGGATGCGATGGCGGCGGTGACGCTGTCGCGCGTTTCGCCATAGCGGCCATAGGGCACGCATTCGCCGCGTCCGGTGAACCCGTCTTCCTCAATTGTCACGCAGACGACATCGGCACTGCGCTTGCTGCCCCGCGAAATCGTGAAACTGCCTCGGATCGGCCAGCTTTCGGTGGTGATATGTCTTTGCCGCACCCGTTCACGCCTCTTGCAACAGCCGGTCGATGATGGGGCCGGTACCATCACGCACCGGGTCGATGCAGGGCAGCTGATACGCATTTTCCATCTCGCGCAGCAGGGAGTGCGCTGCATCGTCGGGCAAGGCCACCGTGTTCACCGCGATCCCGACGCAGCGAATGGCCGGGTTCGTCATCTGGCCAAGTCGCAAGATAAGATCGATGCAATCCGCGATATCGGGTATGGGGGCCGCGACATTGCGCAGGGTCTTGCGGGTGGGTTCATGGCACAGCACGAAGGCGTCAGGCTGCGCCCCGTGCAGCAATCCCAATGTCACCCCGGCAAATGACGGGTGAAACAATGATCCCTGTCCCTCGATAATATCCCAGTGATCGTCCGGGGCGGGCGGGCTCAGCCATTCCGCGGCGCCCGAGATGAAATCCGCGATCACCGCATCGATCGCTACCCCTGCACCCGCGATCAGAATACCCGTCTGGCCTGTCGCGCGGAAATCCGCATCGATCCCGCGTCCGCGCATGTCGCGTTCGAGCGCAAGTGCTGTGTACTTCTTGCCGACCGAGCAATCGGTACCCATGGTCAGCAGTCTTTTGCCGGTACGGGGCAGTCCGCTGCCCGTCGAAAAGCTGCGGGCGGGATGGCGCACATTGTGAAGCCGGCGGCCATTTCGCGCGGCGGCTGCGGCGATTTGCGGGATTTCCTCGAGCCGGGCATGCATGCCGCTGGCAAGATCAAGCCCGTTATCGAGCGCTTCAGTCAGTGCATAAATCCAGCTATCGGGAATCTGGCCGCCGGGATTGACCGCGCCGATGACCATGGTGCGTGCGCCCGCCGCCACCGCCGCGCCGGGGCCTAATTCGGGCAAGTCAAGCGTTGCGCGGCACCCGGGCAGCCGGTATTGCCCGACGCAGTGTTCACGCCGCCAGTCGGCAATGCCATGGGCTGTCTTGGCGGCAAGATCGTCATGCGCATCGCCAAGAAACAGCAGATAGGGGCGCTGAATGTCCGTTTCGTCGGGCATGCTCGTCTCCGCAACAACCGGATGGCGCGGTCTTGCCGTCACATTACCGGATTTCCGTCTGCAACCCTTTTCAGCCAGCAGTGAACCGGCATCAAGCTATTCGAATGAATCGAACAGGTCGTTGTCCGTTGCGCTTGGTATTGTGTTGCCCTTGCGCAAGGCGACGTCCCGGTTCTGATAATAGGTTGCCCGGAAAGTCGCATACCAGTCGAGGGAATCTTCGCGCAATTCATCAAGCGGTTCGACCAGTGTTTCGCGCAAGGTAATGGCATCGCCGACCGTCAGACCGATCTTCACCGGCTCGTCGACCGCATCGATCCAGGTGAGCGGATTGCTTGCCACATCGACGATCCGGCCGAAATGGTGGCGGATGCTGCCCGGACCGATAACGGGCACCACAAGATACGGTCCCGCGGGCAGACCATAATGATCAAGCGTCTGTGCGAAATCGGCCGGATGGCCCGGATGCCCGATACGTTCGGCAACATCGAAAAAGCCAAGCCCGCCAACCGTGCTGTTCATCAGGAACCGGCCCAGCGTGGTTCCGGCTCCCGACATGTCGAATTGCAAGACGTCATTGAAGAGAATGATGGGGGAGCGCAGATTATCAAATGCATTTCGGACCCCTTCCTTGATGGGCGCAGGGGTGATCCAGCCATAAGAGGCGGCAACCGGGCGGATCAGAAAATCATCGAGAAACTGGTGCACCGCAAAAAGCGGCCGGTTAACCGGCTCCCACGGATCCCAGAAGGCCGGGCTGGGATCGCGGCTGGGCGGTGGCGGTGAATAATCGCGTGCGGCTTGCGCAGGGGCTTCGGTCATCAGCCGGGGCGGATTGGCTGCTGGCCGGGAAAACTGTGCGGCAGGTTGGAGAGGGGCCTGCGGCGCAGCAATCGGGGCGGGTGTATATGCGGGAGCCTGCGCATATGCCGGGGCCGCGGCCATGGGGTTTGCCGACAGGATCTGATTACTGAAGCCGGGGAAGGATGCCACCGCGCTCCCGATGATTTCATTGCGTAAATCCGGCGCATGCGCGACTGCCGCCGAAACGATACCGGGCGCGGCTTGCGGATATTGTGCGATGGCGGCATTGACGATGTAGTTGAAGGTGGCCGCCGACTGGCGTCTTTGTTCAGCCTGCATTTGCTGCGTGAGTACAGGATCGCGGACTGTTGCTGACATATAGGCAAGCCGTGCGGCATCCTGCTGCGCGAGTTGGGCCGCACTGCGGAAATCCGCCATCAGGCTGGGGGGAAATTGCGACTGGGCAGTTGCCGTGCCGACTGCGCCCAGCACGATACCTGTCGCCAGCGTGACACAGATTGCGGCCCGGAAAAGCATTGCGCTCCACCGCGCTGTCCAGCCATTCATTGCCTGACCAGTCATAAACCCCTCATTCTGTCTCGCCGGCCTGGCCGGATTTTGTCGCTCAGACGTCCGTCAGTGGCGCATTCGCCCCATCTTATCGGCTGCGAAATGACGCGGCGCGTGCCTCCGCCTCGGTGATCTGAGCCGCCCCCATATCGGCGCGCAGTTTTTCCGCAAGCGCCGCGGATTCAACAATTCCCTGCTTAGCGGCGATGAGGGCCCAGGTCAACGCGGCCACCTTATCCCGCGGCACGCCTTCCCCTTCCGCCAGGCGGCGGGCAATATGGCGTTGCGCCCGCGCATGTCCGCGCAATGCGGCCTGCTCGAACCAGAAAGCCGCCTTGCCTAGATCTTGCTGTGTGCCGAACCCGTCGCGATAATATTTGGCGAGCCCGTATTGTGCCTTTGCAAAACCCTGCTTGGCTGCCATTGCAAGATAATCAAAGGCTTGCTTGGGCTGCGCCGGCCCGGTCAGGCCTTCGGCCAGTAATTTCCCCAGCGTATATTGGGAATTCGCAAATCCAGCCGCCGCCGCCATCCGCAGGTAATGTTCCGCGCGCGCGGGGTCAGCGGGAATGCCGTCGCCCGCCAGATAGGTGAGGGCCAGATTATGCTGCGCGCCGTGATGGCCGTTATCGGCAGCTTTCTGCCACCAGTCGAGTGCTTTGACCATATCGCGCGGCGTGCCGCGACCATCTGCATAGATCACACCGAGATTGAATTGCGCGGCGGGATGGCCGGTATCTGCGAGCGTTTGCCAAATTGCACGTGCGGTGCTGAAATCGCCGCTTTGATATGCCTGATCGCCCCGCGCGAAGGCGGTTTCCTCGCCTTCCCTGCAGCCGGCGATCACAAGGGCGGATAAGATGGCGGTGATGATTATGACGCGATGTTTCATCCGATCCTCTCCGCAGGCAGTCGTTCTACCCTGGCCCGTAACTGCCGCAGCAGCCCGGCGATGCCCTGGCGTGCGATGACGGACGCAAACTCTTGCCGCTGCGTGATCGACATGCTGATCCCTTCGACCGAAACGTCGATAATTTTCAGTGTGCCGTCAATATTGCGTACGCGCCAGTCCGCGGTCAGGGGTTGGCCCGATCCGCCGGTGATGACCGAGCGGACAAGCATATCCTGCTTGCCGCCGGAATAGACGTTGGCCACGTGAAACTGCTGTCCCGCATAGCCACCAAGCCGGGCCGCATAAGTTTTGAGCACGAATTGACCAAACAATTCGCGATATTCCTCTTGCTGCTCAGGTGTCGCCTGGCGCCAGTATTTTCCCAATACAAAGCGGCCGATGAAGTCGAGGTCGAATTTGGATTGAAGAAGCCGGTGAAACTGGGCTTCGCGCTGATTCAGCGTCAGATTGGGCTGTCGCAGGACAGTGATGGCGGTTGCGCCAAGATCGGCGATGAACTGCTCTGCTTGCTGTGATTCTGCGGATGCGAATTTCCGCTGCATCTGCGCTGGCGCGGTTGTTGCACTCAGCAATAGCAGGAACGCGATACAAGCGGCCAGGCCGGCAAGATGGCCGCCTTGCCGCAGCATGGGGGAAATACCGTTCATTGCTACCCGCATTTATTTCGATGTGGCGACGAATACGCCGTCCCAGTCCGGGCCAGGCGGATTTGCCCGATAATCCGCAATCCGTTCCGCATAAAGATCATACAGAACATGATTGGCGTCTTCGCGCGCGCGTAATGTTTCAAGAAGCTGTTCCGCCTCATCCCAGTTCTGCGCGCGGTAGGCGGTGATCATATCGGCGTGCATCGCCGACCAATTTTTGAAGTCATCGCTGTTCTTCATCTCCTCATCGCCAAGCAGTGCATAGATCTGCACCGCTTCGCTCTTGCCTTTCACCGCGATCAGGTCAAGTTCGATCAGCGCGAAATCATCCTTGACCGAGGCATAGGTTTCCGCGCCGACAACAATCGTTGCGCCGTAATTCTTGGATTGCGATTCAAGACGGGCGCCAAGATTGACCGCATCGCCCAGCACAGAATAATCAAACCGTTGCTTGGAGCCCATATTGCCCACGACACATTCGCCGGTGTTGAGGCCGATGCCGATATTGATCGGCAGGAAGGGGCGGTTTTCCCGCTCGGCTTCCTCTTTCAGCTCGGCGTTGAGTATCTTGAGATCATGGATCATCTCCAGCGAAGTGGTGCAGGATTGCATCGGATGATCCGGCACATCGAGCGGCGCATTCCAGAATGCCATGATGCAGTCGCCCATATATTTATCGATTGTCCCCTCGCGTGACAGGATAATGTCCGTCATCGGCGTCAGGAAACGGTTGATCAATTGCGTGAGACCCTGCGGGTTGCCCTTGAATTGTTCGGAGATCGGGGTGAAGCCGCGAATATCGCAAAACAGGAAAGTCATGGTGCGGGTTTCACCGCCCAGTTGCAGGCGGTCGGGCTCCTCGGCGAGTTGCTCGACGAGCGCGGGGGACAGATACTGGCTGAAGGCACCGCGCACCTGCGCCTTTTCCGCTTCGGTGCGCAGGAAATTGACGAGCGTGCCGGTGATGAACATCAGCCCTACCGTGACGCTCGGGCCCACCGGGTCAAGCAGCCACAGCTGCTCAGCATACAGATACCAGGATGCGCTAAAGGCGAACAGAATGCCACCGCCCGCGATAATCGCGCAGGTAATCGCCGAAACCCGGCGCAGCAGCACAAGCAGGATCAGGCCAAGCACGATCAGAAAGAACAGCTCTGCCCCTTGCGCCCAGTCCGGCCGGGTCAGAAAATGCTCAAGCAGGATTTGCTCAAGCAGTTGAATATGTACTTCGACCCCAGCAGTCGCCGAATTCAGCGGCGTTGCCCGCAAGTCCTTGAGGCCGGCGGCGCTTGGCCCCACGAACAGCACATTGCCGGCAACACGTTGCGGATCGAAATCGTCGCTGAAAAGTTCCCAGACCGGCACCCGCCTTTCAGGTCTGTCCTCGGTATAATGCAGCCAGACACGCCCGGTCTTTGTGGTCGGTATCTCAATCCTGCCGACGCGAATGGCATTGATACCGGTTTGCTCGCCAAAGGATTCGGTCATGTTGGCGCCTGACGACTTGATGATATAGGTCGATGCGCCCTGCAGGACCCGCAGGGTTTCCATCGCGAGCGTCGGGTAAAGCTTGTCGTCTTTGGTCACAACAAGCGGGACGCGACGGATAATATTGTCCCGTTCCGCGATGAAGTTGAAGCTGCCATTGCCTGCGGCTGCCTGCTCGAGTTTCGGCAGATTCGTTACCGCGCCATAAAATTTGGGCAGGAAAATTTTAGGGTCATCGCCAGCATAGGAATAACCGGCTTTGACAACCGGTTCCTGGCTGTTCTTCATATCGGTCAGGGTGAAGCCTGTGACCACATTGGCCTGCGCAAGGATATCGGCAAGAATATCGTCATGATTGGGCAGTTCGCCGATTTGCGCGCGGACATTCTGCATCTGCGGAAATTGGGCAAGCTGCTCAAGGAACTGGTCGGGCGATGTACGGTCGGGTTCAGCAAAGACAATATCGAAGACGACCGCATATGCGCCCGCATTTGCGGCGCGCGCGACCAGTTCTGCGATATAGGTGCGCGGCCAGGGCCATTGGCCAAGTCGCGCGAGACTTTCATCATCGATATCGAGATGTTTGACGCCAACGCCAGCAACCGGCAGCGGATCGACATATTCGCGCGGCTCAATCCGCTGATACAGATCGAATATGCCGTTTCGCGCATTGGTAATGATGAAAAACGGGTCTGTCAGGATCAAGAAAAGCGCAAACAGCAGAACGAAGCCAGGGATAAAATCCTGCAGGCGTTTGATCAGGCTCGATGTTGACATTGGCGGAACCCGGTTGGTCGATAGCGCGACAAGCTGATTAGGAATTCAATGCAGGGCGACTATATTAACCGGCGTCACAAGTTACCAGTGACTTAGACAACAGATTGCGGTTTCAGTCTTTCAGATCATCCCAGATGTCGGAAAATCCCGCATGTGTGCCGGCGAACAGCTCGATCAAGGTTGGATCGAAATGCTCGCGCGAGTTCAGCCGGTCATCGCCATTCAGGATGATGTCTACAGTCTTTTCGTGGCTGAAGCCCGGTTTATAGGGGCGTTCGGCGCGCAATGCGTCATAGACATCGGCAATTTGCACGATGCGGGCTGACAGCGGTATTGCCTCGCCCTTCAGGCCGTTGGGGTAGCCGGTGCCGGCCCAGGCTTCATGGTGACTGAGGGCGATTTCGGCGGCCATTTCAAGGCGCGGGGAATCCTTCAGGATCTGATGACCATAGATCGTGTGCTGATCCATCTCTTTGCGTTCGCGGTCATCAAGCCGGCCTTTCTTTTTCAGGACAGCCTGATCCACACTCATCTTGCCGACGTCATGCAATTGTGCGCTATAGCGGATTTCATCGCAAAAATCGGCCGGCGCGCCAAATTGCTGCGCGATGAAATAGCTGTATTCATTGGTTCTGACGATATGATTGCCGGTGCCTTCGTCGTGAATTTCCGCCGCCCGCGCAAGCATGCCGATCGACAGCATGAATGCTTCCTCAGTCTCTGCTTGGAGGGTTGCGATGTGGCTGCGCTGTTCGCCAAGCTGCTTGTTGCGTTCCCGCAGCGTGCGGTTTTTTGCCTTGATCTGATCCAGCATGTCGGCGCGTTCGATACTGGTTGCGACGATGCGGGCAACCGGCGCGACGATGCTGCCCATATAGGGGTCGAATGGAATAATCTCGCCATTTTCAACGGAGATGCGGTTGATCAGCTGTACCACACCGATGACCTTGCCGGTGTAATTCTTCAGCGGGAAGCACAGCATCGACCGGGTGGGATAATTCGCCGGCGCGTTCGCCGGATCAAAGTGATAGGGCGCGTCAGGGGGGATTTTCAGTACATCGTCAATGATGACGGTTTCACCGGCCATAGCGACATGGCCCGAAATCGTGTCGTGGCCGACGGGGACTTCGAAGTCGGAGCGTTTAACTGCGATCCTGTCATTCTGAACGTTTAAAGCCTGAAGGAACGGTTTCCCATTCTTGCGCCGAACGATGAAAATCGTTCCGGCTTCCGCGCCGGTCAACAGCCGCGATTTCTGCAACACTCGGGAAAGCAATTGCTTCAGCGATTGCTGCGGCTGTGATTCCACAAATTCGAGGAATTCCTGGGAAAGGTCTTGACGATAGTCCATTTCTTTTACAAACAAGTTGCTAAATATTGGATGTTTTGCCGCATGAAGTAATATCTGTCATGCGTCGTTCACGTTGCTCGCATCCTGCATCAGTATAATACGACCAGTTTATAATGTCACATATTGCACTTTATTTATAAGTACATATTGAATTGTCTGACCGGTTCCGCGGACTTTCCCCAAGATACGTCACCGGATTTTCCATGTTCTGTGAGCAGTGTCACGGTGCCGTCGACACCGCCCCCAACTTTCAATAAGGCAAATTCTATATTAATTTGATGTGTGTTACCGAAAGTTAAATAGCCGGGATCTGGAAATGCGACAGCGTGGGTGGGGCAGGGGGATATTTTTTGCACTTGGTTTGAGCGCGGCACTGATGGCACAAGCTGCACCTGCGCAGGAGCGGCTCGTGCTGGCGAGCGGCGCTGTACAGGGGGGATATTTTCTGACCGGCGGTGCGGTTTGCGCGCAGATAAACAAGCAGACGACGCAGCACAAATTATATTGCGCGGTCGCGCCCAGCAGTGGCTCTGTCGAGAATCTGGAATTGTTGCGCGCAAGTCAGGTTGATCTCGCGCTTGTGCAGTCTGACTGGCAGTATTTGGCGTTCGAGGGCACGGCAAAGCGCTTCGCCGGCGCTGAAAAGGTTGCAAATATGCGCGCCATGGCAGCCCTGAGCAGTATGCCGCTTGCCTTGCTTGCGCGTGAGGATGCCGCGATTACCACCCTGTCGGATTTGCGGGGAAAGCGCGTTGATATTGGCAGGGCGGGTACGGCGCGCAGGCTGGTGATGGATGATTTGCTTGCCGCCCTTGAGTGGGATCTGGGGGCCTTCGAGCTGGCATCCGAATTTCCCCAGCAAGAGGCGCTCGACGCATTATGCGCAGGACAATTGGCAGCGGTGCCGATTGTGGATATCAGCCCCTCGTCACAGGTGCGCGCAGCACTGCGGCGCTGCAAATTACGCATTGTTCCGATTGATGCGGCCGTTGTGGCCAAGGTGGTTGCCGCAAAACCCTACTATTCGGCGATTAAAATTCCATCAAGCACTTATCCGGGTACCAAGACCGACATTGCCAGTTTCGGTCAGCGTATCGTACTTGTCGGGCGGTTCAAGGTTGCCGATACGGATGCCTATAACTTTGTGAAGGCCTTGGTCGAAAATCTGCCTGCGCTTGCAAAAATACACCCGTCTTTTAAGGGGCTGACGCCGCAGTCGGTCGCCAAAGGCGGTATTGCTATTCCCCTACATGACGGTGCGGCCCGTTACTACCGGGAGGCGGGGCTGCGATAGCTGCATTCTTGCCAAAAAAAGCCCCGAGGATTTTGCGAATTCCCCCGGGGCTTTCAGAACTCGTCCGGCTGAATTACTCCGCTGTGGCCTCTTTCAGATAGGCTAACACGTTGGCGATTTGCTTATCCTTCCTCAAACCGGCGAAAGCCATCTTGTTTTTCGGAATGAAATCCTTGGGTTTGCGCAGATATTGTTCCAGCGATTCCTCATTCCAGGTCAAGCCGTTCGCGCCGGCTTCGACCATCGCGTCGGAAAAGCTGAAACCTTCCGCGGTGCCCGCCGTGCGGCCGAACAGACCCGAAAGATTGGGGCCGACCTTGTGCTTGCCACCAGCTTCAACCGTATGGCAGGCCTTGCATTTCTTGAAAACTTTTTCGCCCTTTTTTGCGTTACCTGGCTCAAGCGCCAATGCGCCGCCTGCGGCAGTTGAGGAAACCAGGAATGCCAGCGCAACCATGCGCAGGCTGCGTCCGAAACGATACATAAATTGCTCCTTATGCGCCTGAAAGTCGTATTCTGAATGGCCGATGACGCCTGCCGGGCCAAGCCCGGAATGGCGCGTGTCGGTTGGCATGTCAATGCCGATCGGATGCCTGCTTATACAAAAAGTACAGCGATGAAAACAGGCACAGTTTGTCGCACTACCATAGTCGGGCTTAACAGGCTTTTGATTGTTTCTGCGGTTATTATGTAAGTTGCCTGGATCACCGCTTTTTTGAAGCCAGCAGTTTGGGTTTATACCGATGGTCAAAGTTGATGCGCAGGATTTAGCTGTTTTGTCCGCTTGTTCGCGCGAACAGCTTGCGGCAATGGCCGCTGCCGGGGCGCAAGTGCGTGAGTGTTATCGCCTGCTTGAGAAGACCGGTGCCAATGTCGTTGGGCAGATTCTTGCCGCCACCGATACATTCTATGAATGGAACCATTATCCCGAAGGGGATGTGTTCGACCGCGAAAGCGCCAGTCAGTATTATTATCATGCGCATCGGGGGGCGGAGCTTGAGCACGGGCATTTTCACACATTCATCCGCGCGGCAGGCATGAAAAAGGGCGTGCGGCCGGCGCCTTATACGGGCACGGCCGAGCGTCCGCTGGGATCGGATGCGATTGCCCATCTGATTTCAATCTCGATGAATGATGAAGGCTATCCGATCGGGCTTTTCGCGGTGAATCGCTGGGTGACGGGGGAGACCTTTTATGCCGCCGAGGATGTCATCGCGATGCTGCCGGACTTCCGGATCGAGCATACATTTCCCTGCCTTGCGACCAATATGTGGATCACCGCGATGGTGCGGTTGTTTGCGCCGCAAATCGCGGCGCTGCTGCGCGAGCGGGACAAATCGATTGCGGCGTGGCAGCAACAATATCCCGACCGCGACGTGTTCGAGGATCGCGAGCTTGAAATGACCTCTTATCTGCCGATTTCCGTGTCGCGCCAGATTACCACCATTGACAGGCTGCTGCGGCGTTAGGCTGCCGGCTATTGCAGCATCTGCGCAGGTAGCCACAGGGCGATTTCGGGAAAGCCGATGACAAGTCCGAGGCCCACTAGCTGCAAGATCACGAATGGCACGATGCCGCGATAAATTTCCCCGATCCTGATATGGGCGGGTGCTACGCCTTTCAGATAGAACAGCGCAAAGCCGAAGGGCGGCGTCAGGAAGGATGTTTGCAGATTGACCGCGATCAATATCGCAAACCAGGGCACGATCAGGGCCTGGGCGCCGACATGAGCGCTGAAATCCAGTTCGGCGATGATCGGCGCGAACACCGGTAAGATGATGAGGGTGATTTCAATCCAGTCGAAGAAAAAGCCGAGCAGGAAAACCACCGCCATCAGCACAAACAGAATGCCCCACGGGCCCGCCCCGGTCGCTGCGATGGCGTCAAGGATCAGATCTTCCCCGCCCAGCGCGCGGAATACATAGGAAAAGCAGGTCGCCCCGACAAAGATGCCAAACAGCATGGCGCCGGTCAGCGCTGATTCTTCGGCCACCTCGCGCAGCATGGGCCAGTTGAGCCGCCGGTTCAAAACTGCAAGCAGCACCGCGCCCAGGGCACCGACGCCCGAGGCTTCGGTCGGGGTGGCAAAGCCCGCAAAGATTGAACCAAGCACCAGAGTGATCAGCAGTACCGGTGGAACGAAGCTGCGCAGCAGCAACAGGGTGATTTCCCCCCGCCGCGCCGTGCCGCTATTCGCCGCGATGCGCGGCATCGCTGGCGCATGTTGCGGGCGTATGAGGGCGGTTGCGACGATATAAAGCGCATAAAGCCCCGCAAGCAGCAGCCCCGGCCCGATCGCGGCAAGAAAGGTTGTGCCTACCGGGATCGACAACAGCTCCGCCATGATGACAAGCATGATGCTGGGCGGGATAAGAATGCCCAATGTGCCGGCAGCCGAAATCGTCCCGGTGGCAAGCGGGACGTGGTATCGCCGCTCCAGCATCACCGGCAGCGCCATCAGCGTGATCATGACGACGCTGGCACCGATAATGCCGGTGGTTGCCGCCAGGATCACCCCCATCAGCGTGACCGACAGGGCAAGCCCGCCTGGCATGCGGCGGGTCAGGATCTGCAAGGCGTTCAACAAATCGCGGGCAACGCCGGTGCGTTCCATCATGGTGCCCATGAAGATGAACATCGGGATTGCGACGAGCACGATATTCTCCATCGAGCCGCCAAAAATCCGTAGGCTGATCAGGTAAAACTGTCGATAGTTAAAGATGTCGAAGGCAATGCCGATCAACCCGAACGCCAAACCGATCCCGCCCAGGATGAAGGCGACCGGATAGCCGCTGAACAGCAGGATGGCCAGCGCGACGAACATCAGGATTGGCAGGGCGTCGGCGAACTCTCCTATCATGGGCGCGATCTCGCCTGATCCCGAAGATCCGCGGGGCCGAACAGCAAGACGACATTGCGTAAAACCGTTGCCATGGCGGCCAGTGCCAGAATGGAAAAGCCAAGCGGCAGCATTGCCTTGATGAGCCAGCGATGCGGCAGCCCGGTAAGCGCTGCGGAAACCTCGCCCGAATGATAGGCGCGGGCGGTAAAATCGATCCCGAAACTGATCACCAGATAACAATAGGGCAGCAGAAACAGCAAACAGCCCAGCAATTCGATTGCGGCGCGCAGATCCGGGCTGAAACGTTCGCGTACAAGCTCGATCCGGACATGGCGGTCGCGCAGATAAGCATACCCAAGGCATAGCAGGAAAAGCACCGCGTGCAGATGCCATTCCATCTCCTGCAATTTGGTCGAGCTGATATGCCAGATGCTGCCTGACAGAGCGGGATAGATGCCAAGTAATTTGCGGCTGATAATGTCATAGACAATCACCAGCATGAGCGGCAGCGCCAGCAGGGCGGCCATCCTGCCGATCCATTCGATCAAACGGGTAATGCCGTCGCTAAGGGAAAGCAGTCGCTGCATGGCGGGGTGTTGCCCGGATCAGTCGAGATAGCCAAGCGCGCGCCATTCTTTGTAATTGGCGCGAAAGGCTTGCAGTGATTCCCAGACCCGTTTGAAATCGGGGTCGGCGGCACTTTGTTCGGCCGCGACTTCATCCCACGCATTGGACAGCGCGGTGAGAATTTCGGGCGGCCAGCGGTGGATCTGTACCCCCTTCTCCCGCAAGCTTTGCAGGGCGGCGAACTGGATATACTCGCCTTCCGCCAGCCCTTCGCGCACGGAATCGCCGCAGACGGTTTCGATTTGCGCGCGCTGCGTGTCATTGAGCGCTTCCCACGCCTGCTTGTTGATCATCAGTTCAAAGAATGTGGATTGCTGATGCCAGCCGGGGAAATAGTAATGTTTGGCCGCCTGATGGAAGCCAAGGTCAAGATCGATGGCCGGCATTGAAAATTCCGTGGCGTCAATCGTGCCCAGTTCAAGGGCGGGGAAGATATCCCCGCTGGCCAGCAGCTGGGTCGACACACCCAGCTTTTCGAGCACCTGTGCCCCCAGCCCGAAGAAGCGCATTTTCTTGCCGCGCAGATCCTCGATGCTGCGGATTTCTTCGCGGAACCAGCCTGATGCTTCCGGTGCGATCATGCCGCAGACAAGGCCATGTATGTTGTGGCGGGCGTAGATTTCCTCGAACATTTGCCGGCCGCCGCCGAAATAATACCAGGCAAGATATTCGCCCGCGCCGGGCCCGAACGGAACTGATGCAAAAAGCTGCAAGGCGGGTTCCTTGCCGGCCCAATAACCAGGGGTCGACCAGCCGGCTTCCACCGCGCCGGCGGCCCCCGCCTCGAATGTTTCAAGCGGCGGCACAAGCGCACCGGGCTCATGAAACTTGATGCGGAATTTGCCGTCACTGACCGCCTTGATCCGCTCTTCCAGCCGCTTGCCCAGGGTGCCGAGCTGCACGAGCGAGGCCGAATAAGTGCTTTGCATGTTCCAGCGCACGCGTTCAGCCGCCGCCACCTGCGTGGCAGACGATGCCGATAGCAGTGTGGATAAAATGACGGCGGGAAGAAATCCGCGCCGAAAAGCCATGCTCATATCCTGACCCCGTGGATGACATTTTTAGTTTCTTGCGAGGCAATTTACACAGCCGGTGCCCGCACGCCAAACTTTCCGCCCATTTGGCACCGCGCTCACTTGCCCTTACCGGCCCGCTTGGGCACACTGCGGGATGGCCGTCGGGCGGGGTTAGGGGCTTTATGGCAAGATTGGAATGCGTGGAACAAGCGGATGCGGTGGCGGTCAGGGCCGCGGGCGACTGGGTCATTGCCGGGCTGGCGCCACTTGAGCCGCAATTGCGCAATCTGCTTGATCTGCGCGCCAAAGAGCTGCATTTCGATCTGTCCGGACTTGACCGGCTGGATACCGCCGGGGCATGGCTCATCCACCGTACGCTGAAAGCGCTTGAAAGTTCGGGGAAGCAAGTCCGGTTGGATAACGCGTCCGAAGATCATGCGGCGCTGATCGAACGTGTGGCCGCCAATGACAAGCCGCATCCTGCAGAGCCAGAGAGTGGCAATGCATTTGTGCATGTGGTTGAGGAGGTCGGCGAAACCGTCATTGATGCCTGGCGTGAAACCCGTGACTTATTGGGATTTTTCGGGCTGACCGTCGCCACGCTGGGCCGGGCCGTCCGGCAACCGGGACGTGTCCGGCTGACCTCGCTTGTCTATCATCTCGAGCAGGTCGGGCTGAATGCGGTGCCGATCGTTGCGCTGATTTCCTTCCTGATCGGGATCGTGCTTGCCTATCAGGGAGCGACGCAGCTGCGCCAGTTCGGGGCGGAGATTTTTACGGTCGAGCTGGTTGCGATTTCGGTGCTGCGCGAGATCGGCATTCTGTTGACCGCCATCATTGTGGCGGGCCGTTCGGGCAGCGCATTCACCGCGCAGATCGGCTCCATGAAACTGCATGAGGAGGTCGACGCGATGCGGGCGCTGGCGCTCGACCCGATGGAGATGCTGGTTCTGCCGCGTGTGCTGGCGCTGATCATCGCCTTGCCGATGCTTGGCTTTATCAGCGCGATGATGGGGCTCGCCGGGGGGGCGGTGATGTGCTGGATATCGCTTGATATCTCGCCCGGCCTTTATATCGAGCGGCTTTCAGAAGGGGTAAGCCTGTCGCATTTTCTTATCGGTATCGTGAAGGCCCCGTTCTTTGCGCTGATGATCGGGCTGATCGGCTGCTTTGAGGGGCTGAAAGTCGAAAGCAGTGCGGAATCGGTGGGGCGGCTCACCACCAAATCGGTGGTCGAATCGATCTTTATGGTGATCGTGGTCGACGCCTTCTTCTCGATCTATTTCGCGGTGCTGGGGTTATGAGCGCGGCGGATGCGAACCAGCCGGTCATCTCGGTGCGTGGGCTGCGCACGCAATTTGGCGCATCCGTCATCCATGATGGGCTCGATCTCGATATTTTTGCGGGCGAGGTGGTTGGAATTGTCGGCGGGTCGGGAACCGGTAAATCGGTGTTGCTGCGCACGATTATCGGCCTGAACAGGCCGCGCGCGGGCACGATTTCAGTATTCGGACAGCAGCTTGCCGACTTGCCGGCCGCCGCGCGGCAGGCGGTCGAACGGCGCTGGGGGGTTTTGTTCCAGGATGGCGCGCTTTTTTCATCGCTGACGGTGGCGCAGAATGTGATGCTGCCGATGCGCGAACATCTCACATTGTCCGATGGGCTGATGGATGAGCTTGCCGCGATGAAGATCAGCATGGTTGGCCTGCCCTCCGATGCGGGGAATAAATACCCGTCGGAATTATCAGGCGGGATGCGTAAACGCGCGGGGCTTGCGCGCGCATTGGCGCTTGATCCCGACATTGTTTTCCTTGACGAGCCGACCGCCGGGCTTGACCCGATCGGGGCGGCGGCGTTCGATAATCTGATTATTGAACTCAAGCGCAATCTGGGGCTGACAGTGTTCATGGTGACCCACGATCTCGATAGTCTGAACGCGATTTGCGACCGGATCGCGGTGTTGGCGGAAAAGCGGGTGATTGTCACCGGCGACATGGCGCAGATGTTGCGTCACCCGCATCCCTGGATCAGGGAATATTTTCACGGGCCCAGGGCACGGGCGGCGGGACTGGGTTCCAAAGGAGAGGATAGCTAGGCAATGGAGACGCGGGCCAATCATGTGCTGATCGGAAGTTTCACGCTGCTGATCATTGTCGGGGCGTTGGGCTTTGCCTTGTGGCTTGCCAAGATCGAGATCGATCGCCGCTTCAGCTATTACGATATTTTCTTCGAGGGATCGGTCGCCGGGCTGAGCGAAGCCGGCGATGTCCGCTATCAGGGGGTGCGTGTCGGGCAGGTGAAGGAAATACAGATCGACCCGCAAAATCCCGGCCAGGTGCGGGTGCGGATCGAGGTGGATGCAAATACCCCGGTTACCGAGGGGGCAAGTGCAAGCCTTGAATTCTTTGGTGTGACCGGTGTGCTTTATGTGCAGATTTCCGCAGGCGATCCCAACGCGCCCCCGATCACGCCGCCGCAAGGTAAACAGGTGGCGACCCTGCCGGCACAGAAATCAAGCATTGAGGAACTGTTTGCCGGCGCGCCGCAACTGCTCGACAATGCGGTCATTCTGGTCGACCGGCTGTCCAGGCTTGTCAATTCGGATAACCGGCAGACGATTACCGATATCCTGAACAATGTCGCATCGGTCAGCGGCGCCGTTGCGGGCCGTAGCGATGAGATCGATGCGCTGCTTGGCAATGCCCATAAAATCAGCGACGACATGGCGGCGATTTCCGCCAATCTCAACCGGATGTCTGGCCGGCTCGACAATCTGGACGGCGAATTGCAGACTTTTCTGTCTGAAGCCAACCGCTCGGCGCAGGCAATCGGCGGCTTGGCAAGCGAACTGGACCTGATCCTGAAAGACAATAAAATGTCGATCAACAGTTTCACCGGCAGCGGGTTGCGTGAATTCACCTTGTTTGTGACCGAGGCGCGGCAGCTTGTCGTCACACTGGAACGGCTGGCGCAGCGGGTGGAAAGCGATCCGGCGCGGTTCTTCCTGGGCACATCAGCATCGGAGTATCGGCCAGAATGATCTCACAGCTTATATCCCGTGCCTTCCGTGCACGCGCTTTTTCGTTGCTGCTCCTGTTCGCCTTGCCTGGCTGCAGCGGGCTGGTCAATTTGCCCGGATCCGGCCCGGCACCTGACCTTTATGACCTGACGCCGAAATCAAGCTTTGCGCCTGAAAGCCCGGCGGTCAATGTGCAGCTTGTAATCGAGGTGCCGACCGCGCCGCGCGGGCTTGATACCGATCGCATTGCGCTGCGGCCCGCGCCGACCCAGCTGCAATATTTCGCGGGCAGCCGGTGGAGCGACCGGGCGCCGAAAATGGTGCAGACCCTGCTTGTCGAGTCGTTCGAGAATTCCGGCAAGATCGTCGCGGTCGGTCCGCAGGCGGTGGGGCTGCGCTCCGATTATGTGTTGAAGACCGATCTGCGCGAATTTCAGGCGGAATATTTCAAGCCCGATACGCCACCCGAAATTCGTGTGCGGCTCAACCTGAAGCTGATCAAGATGCCCGATGCGCGGATCGTCGCCTCGCAGAATTTCGAGCGGGTGATCGCCGCGCCGGGCAATAACACGATCGATATCGTCAATAGTTTCGACGAGGCGCTGGGCAAGGTGCTGCGCCGGTCGGTCGAGTGGAGCTTGCAGGAGATCGACCGCACCGCCACACCGGTGCGCGGAGGTTAGCCCGGTGATTATCCGCTACTGCCAATGGCGCGGGCATTGCCGGAGCCGATTCAGCTTTTGCAAAGCATTTATGCGGATAAAGGGCGGATGACTTCCGAGCGCGTGAAAGAATCAACTGCCACCGCGGGCGAGCAAGCGGCGGGTACGCCCGCGAAAACCCGCCCCTCCCGCGCACAGCGGGCCTATCTGCGCCGCGGGCTTGATCAGCCTGGCGGTAAATTGCCCCTGTTCGATCGTCAGGGGCAGGAAATCTCCCCTCAGACGGTGCGCGCCTGCATCGCCCGGGGCTGGGCCGAGCCATGGTTTTCCAACCCGCTCAAGCCGGACTGGCTGGTCTGCAAGCTGACCGATGCCGGGCGCGCAATCCTGGGCGATTAATAGTTATCCAACCTCGGATCTGATTGATCCCTGCCCACCCCTGTCGCAAGGGACGGTGCCGGCTGGCATTAGGGCGGGGCAGACCTTTATCCGTAAATATGAGCCTTGCCGGTTGCCTGCCGCATCGGTGCTTTGCTGTAAAATACAGTTTATTACAGCGGATAGTTGACTTATATAAAATTCACATCACATATTAAGAGGAATAAATTATATTACATATTTTTATGTGTAATTATATGTAGCGTTTTGCCGCTGTCATTTTGCGGCGGTTGCGACAGATTGCGTTTTGTTGAAAGGGCGTCATGGTGGAAGCTGTCAGTCAATCGACCTCCTCCCGGCTGGAGCAGTTGCAGGCCGACTATAACGAGCTTGCGGCATTGGATTTGCTGCGGGTGATGACGCAGCAGGAGTTTCCCGGGCGGATTGCCGTGGTTTCCTCTTTCGGGGCGGAATCGGCCATATTGCTGCATCTGCTGGCGCAGGTGGATCCGACAGTGCCGGTGTTGTTTCTCAATACCGGCAAATTATTCGGCGAGACGATGCGTTATCGGGACCGGTTGCAGGAACGGCTGGGTCTGACCGATCTGCGCGCCATTGGCCCACACCCCGCCGACCGCGATAAACTCGACCCCGATGGCGTCTTGTGGTCGCAGAATCCTGACGCCTGCTGTGATTTCCGCAAGACGGTACCGCTGTCGCGTGCGCTTGAGGGGTTTGATGCCTGGATTACGGGACGCAAGCGGTTTCAGACGCAGGAGCGCGCTGATATGGCGCCGGTTGAGCAGGTAAAAGACAAATTTCGCATCAATCCGCTCTCCAACTGGACGCAGCAGGATCTTGACGCCTATATGAAAGATCATCGGTTGCCGGCGCATCCGCTGGTGCGTGAAGGGTATCTGTCGATTGGCTGCATGGCCTGTACGTCGAAGGTTGCGCCGGGGGAAGATCCGCGCGCGGGCCGTTGGCGCGGGCAGGATAAAAACGAATGCGGCATTCATCTCGAAACCTTCAATGACGGGGGCGGGATCTAGTTTTTTGCGTTGAATGGCGTGCGAGGGGCAGTTGTGGCTTGAGAAGTTGCGTATGATTTGCTACTCCCCTCGCTTCTGAGCGGTCGTGGCGGAATTGGTAGACGCGCAGCGTTGAGGTCGCTGTGGGGTAAAACCCGTGGAAGTTCGAGTCTTCTCGACCGCACCATTTGTACAAAATATCTCAAAAAGCCCCGAAACGGCCGTTTCGGGGCTTTTTGCGTTAATTGCTCTGTCATTGTCGCGATATAGTAATACCGACTCATCAAACAGCCGAGGGGAAGAGGGGCAATGTCGGACGATCTCAACAAGATGGCGCTGGAATATCACCGATGGCCAACGCCGGGGAAGCTTCGTATCGAGCCAACCAAGAAAATGGCAAATCAGCGCGATCTGGCGCTTGCCTATTCGCCCGGTGTTGCAGCCGCCTGCAATCTGATTGCGGAAGATCCGGCCGAAGCCGCCAATATGACCGCGCGTGGCAATCTGGTGGCCGTTATCTCGAATGGCACGGCGGTGCTGGGGCTTGGTGATATCGGGCCGCTCGCCTCAAAGCCCGTGATGGAAGGCAAGGCGGTTCTGTTCAAGAAATTCGCCGGCATCGATGTGTTCGATATCGAAGTCGATGCAGATGATCCCGAGCTGCTGATCAATGTGGTGCGCGCGCTGGAGCCGACCTTTGGCGGCATCAATCTGGAAGATATCAAGGCCCCCGAATGCTTTATCGTGGAAGCGGCCTGTCGCGAGACGATGGGGATCCCGGTATTTCACGACGATCAGCATGGTACCGCAATCTGCGTCGCCGCGGCGGCCTATAACGGACTTCGGCTGGTGGGCAAGAAGGTCGAGGAGATCAAAATCGTCTGTTCCGGTGCGGGTGCCGCCGCATTGGCCTGTCTTGACCAGCTTGTGTCGCTTGGCGCGAGCCTGGACAATATTCTGATCTGCGACCGCAATGGCATCGTGACAAAGGATCGCGACAATCTTGATCAATTCAAGTCACGTTTTGCGCGCGATGTCGCGCCAGGCGGGCTTGAGCAGGCGATTGAGGGGGCCGATCTGTTCCTTGGCCTGTCGGGGCCGGGCACGCTGAAGCCTGAATGGGCCGCAAAAATGGCCAGGGATCCGCTGATCATGGCGCTGGCCAATCCGACACCCGAAATTTTGCCTGAAGAGGCGCGCAAGGTCCGTCCGGATGCGATTATCGCCACGGGCCGGTCGGATTATCCCAACCAGGTCAACAATGTGCTGTGCTTTCCCTTCATTTTCCGCGGTGCGCTGGATGTCGGCGCAACGACCATCAATGAGGAGATGAAGGTCGCCTGCGTGAAGGCGATTGCCGACCTCGCGATGGCGGAGGCGCATGACATCGTGGCGCAGGCCTATGGCGGTGAAGCGTTGAGTTTCGGGCGGGACTATATTCTGCCCAAACCGTTTGATCCGCGGCTGATTACGATGATTGCCCCCGCTGTTGCGAAGGCGGCGATGGATAGTGGTGTGGCGACCCGTCCGATTGAGGATTTCAAGGCCTATGCCGCGCAGCTGACGGAATTCGTCTTCCGTTCAGGCCAGCTGATGCGGCCGATTTTTCATGGCGCGCGCATGGATCCCATGCGCCTGGCCTATGCGGAGGGTGAAGACGAACGGGTATTGCGGGCGGTTCAGATCGTTCTCGATGACGGACTGGCGAAGCCTGTGCTGGTTGGCCGGCGCAAGGTGATTGAAGCGAGAGTCAAGGAGCTTGGACTGCGTATGATCATCGGCACGGATGTGCAGGTCATCGATCCGGCGGACAACCCCAACTACGAAAAATATTGGCGAACCTATCATGAGCGGCAATGCCGCAATGGCGTGTCCGAAGATATGGCCCGGCTGATCACCCGTACCCGTGCAACAGCCGTCGCCGCCCTGGCGGTCGAGCTTGGCGATGCGGATGCCATGTTATGCGGTAGTTTCGGCCCTTATGAACTGCATCTTGATATTGTGCGTCAGGTGGTCGGGCTTGCCCCCGGAATTCAGGATTGTTCGGCGTTGCGACTGTTGATTGTGCCGCAGGGGCATGTCTTTATTGCCGATACGAATGTCACCTATGATCCGTCGGCGGAGGAGATTGCCGAAATGGCGGTGCTCGCATCGAAAGAAGTCCAGCGTTTCGGGATGGAACCGAAGGTGGCGCTTGTCAGCCATTCGAATTTCGGCAGCTACGATACGCCATCTGCGGGCAAAATGCGCGCCGCGCTTCGGATTTTGAAGGAAACGGCCCCTGACCTGGAGGTTGATGGCGAGATGCATGCCGATGCCGCATTGTCCGAGCCGATACGTGAACGGGTTTTCCCCGGTTCTACATTGCAGGGACGCGCCAATCTTCTGATCATGCCGAACCTCGATTCGGCCAATATCGCCTTCAACCTGGCCAAGGTGATGACGGACGGGTTGAGCGTCGGGCCGATCCTGATTGGCTTGAATAATGCGGTGCATATCGTGACCGATACGATAACGACGCGCGGGCTTGTGAATATGAGCGCGCTTGCCGTGGTCGATGCACAAAGCCGGGCCAGCGCCGGATGACAGGAAAAGCAGTGGAGTAAATATCAGGTGCAGGATGCCGCAACCCGGAATGATGAGGATGCTAGCGCTGCTGGCGGCGATGGCGACGCGGTCTATGCGCTGACTCCGACATTTGTGCATGCCGTGATCGATGCGCTTGATATCGGTGACGGCTTCGCCGTCACCGATCTTGTCGAGCCGTTGCATGCGGCTGATATGGCGGATTTGCTCGGCTTGCTGCGCGGCCGCCAGCGTTACCAGCTTCTCGATATTCTGGGATCGCGACTTAATCCACAGGTGCTGCCCGAGCTTGATGAATCACTGCGCGACAAGGTGGTTGCCGCCTTGCCGGCCAGGGTTCTTGCGTCAGCAATTGCGGCGCTTGAAACAGATGACTCGGTTTATCTTCTCGAAAATCTGTCGGAAGAGCGCAAGGCCGAAATTCTCGATCTGCTATCGAATGTCGCGCGTGCCCCGGTTGAAAAAGGGTTGAGCTATCCAGAGGACACAGCCGGCCGCTTGATGCGCTCAGAGCTTGTCGCGGTGCCGCCATTCTGGACGGTTGGTCAGACGATCGACTATATGCGCACGGTCGAAGGACTGCCTGACCAGTTCTATGAAGTCTTTATCGTCGATCCGACTTTTCACCCGATCGGCACGGTGCCGCTCAGCCGCATGGCCTGTTCACGCCGTCCGGTATTGATGGGCGATATCATGGATGATGAGCAGACCTTGATCCCGGTACTGCTCGATCAGGAAGAGGTGGCGTTTCTGTTTGACCGCTACAGCCTGGTGTCGGCTGCGGTGGTCGATGAGAACGAACGGCTGGTCGGGGTGGTCACCGTTGACGATGTCGTCAATGTTATCAGCGAGGAAGCGGAAGAAGATATTCTGAAGCTGGGCGGTGTTCAGGATGCGGAGCTGTCGGACACGGTGCTGACCGCGACGCGGCGCAGGTTTCCCTGGCTGCTTGTGAATTTATTCACCGCGATTATTGCGTCGCTCGTAATCGCGCAGTTTGAAGCAACATTGGAGCAGATCGTCGCCTTGGCAATTCTCATGCCGATCGTTGCCAGTATGGGTGGCAATGCGGGGACTCAGACGCTGACTGTTGCGGTGCGTGCGATTGCGACGAAAGAACTAAACCCCGCAAATGCTTTTCGCGTTGTCATGCGCGAGGTGTTCGTCGGTGGAAATAACGGCATTCTGTTTGCCCTTCTGATGGGGGCGACCGGTTGGATCTGGTTTGGTGATCCCGCGCTTGGGGCGGTATTGGCGATTGCGATGGTGATCAATATGCTGGCGGCGGGACTGGCGGGCATTCTTGCGCCGCTGGCATTGGAAAAGCTTAAGTTTGACCCGGCTATGGCATCGGGTGTCGTCGTGACTACGGTGACCGATGTGGTGGGCTTTTTCGCATTTCTGGGGCTGGCCGCCCTGATCCTTTTATAACAGGCAAGCCGGGCCGCCTACCGCGCACAGTTAAAGGAAGGAAGCGCCAATATGCTGACGGTGTTTAATTTCGGTTTGGGCGAAACGATAGACATGCTGCGCGATTCGGTGGCCGCATTCACCGCGGATGCCATTACGCCGCGCGCCGCGGAGATCGATCGCAGCAATGAATTTCCCCGCGACCTTTGGCCAAGGCTTGGCGAACTTGGCCTTCTTGGTGTGACGGTCGAAGAGGAATTCGGCGGGGCAGGGATGGGATATCTGGCCCATGTCGTCGCGATGGAGGAGATCAGCCGCGGTTCCGCAAGCGTCGGGCTGTCATATGGCGCGCATTCCAATCTGTGCGTCAATCAGATCCGCCGGGTCGGCACAAACGAGCAGAAGCAGCGCTATTTACCAAAGCTGATCAGCGGCGAACATGTCGGTTCACTGGCGATGAGCGAAACCGAAGCGGGTTCCGATGTCGTGTCGATGCGGCTGCGCGCGGACAAGAAGGGCGATCGTTACATCCTGAACGGCAACAAGTTCTGGATCACCAATGCGCCGGATGCGGACACATTCGTGATCTATGCCAAGACCGATCCGGATGGCGGGCCGCGCGGTATCACCGCATTTATCGTGGAACGCGGTTTCAGCGGATTTTCCACGGCTCCCAAGCTCGACAAGCTGGGTATGCGCGGGTCTGGCACATGCGAACTGATTTTTGAGGATTGCGCTGTGCCGGAGGAAAACATCCTTGGGGGTATCGGCAAGGGCGTCAATGTCCTGATGAGCGGGCTTGATTATGAGCGCGCGGTGCTGGCTGCGGGGCCTGTCGGCATTATGCAGGCCTGCATGGATGTTGTGGTGCCCTATATGCATGAACGCAAGCAGTTCGGTGCGCCGATTGGCACGTTTCAGCTGATGCAGGGCAAGCTTGCGGATATGTACACAACCATGAATGCCTGCCGTGCCTATGTCTATGCGGTCGCGCAAGCCTGTGACCGGGGGGAGACGACGCGAAAGGATGCCGCCGGTGCGATCCTGTATGCAGCGGAAAAAGCGACATGGATGGCGCTGGAGGCGGTGCAGGCGCTGGGGGGTAATGGCTATATCAACGACTATCCGACCGGTCGGCTGCTGCGTGATGCCAAGCTTTATGAGATCGGCGCGGGGACGAGCGAGATCCGCCGCTGGTTGATCGGGCGCGAATTATTCGACGAAACGGCCTAGGCGACATACGGGCAAAACGCGTCGCTTCTTCAGCTGTGTGAAACTCTGCACTCTGCAAACCCGTCAGGGCCAGGGCAGGTACC
>CALAQW010000104.1 GCA_937888955.1 uncultured Alphaproteobacteria bacterium
CGGTTGAATTTGCGAAAATTTGCCACACAATCCCCCCAAGCCACTCCGCGTGTTAATTTCTGCGAAACCCCCCCGGCGGCGGCCCGCCACTGTTGCACACAAGAATATCGGGCGCGGGACAGACGGAAAGCGCATTGGAACGACCTTCCTCGGTCGCCATATCGCCGACCGCGATTGTGACCTCCGCGCCGCCCGTTTCATCGCGAATTGCCTGCGCTGTCTGCTGCAGGGTTTCTTCTGTCCGCGCCGTTATCGTGACGATTGCGCCTTCCCGCGCCAGATGCGTCGCGCAGGCACGTCCAAGTCCTTTACTTGCGGCGCAAACAAGTGCGCGCTTGCCTTCAATGCCAAGATCCATCACCGCTTCCTTCCCTGTTTTTACAACTGTGCCGCATATTCCGCACTAATCGGGGTTGTCCGCCGACAAGCTTTGCAAGACGCGCCGTGCAAGCGGCACGGTCAATGCCCGCTGTTCCCCAAGCGCCTGCGCATCCAGCGCCGCGACCACATTCGCCACCGCCGCATAAGAACGCTCGATTCGGGCACAGACATAAGTGACAACGTCCTTCGGTGCCCGGATCTGCCGGTCAGCCAGCAGCTTCAGCAACACAGCCGCCAGCAGCTCGTCTTCCGGCTCCAAAATCGCCACAGCCTGAATGGCACCCAGTCGTGAACGCAAATCGGCAAGCGCAACTTGCCATTGCGACGGTGCGGCCCGCGCCAGCATCAAAATCGTATGTCCTTGCTCGCGCACCAGATTCAATAAATGCAGTACCTTTTCCCAATCATCGGCAAGCTCCGCATGATCAAGGATAACATGCCCTGCCGACACATTGACAATTTCGGACTCCACCAACTCAGCGGCCTCGAGCAATTGCGCATGACTGCGACGCTGCCAGATGGCCGCCAGATGGCTTTTGCCCGCCCCTTCCGGCCCGTAGAGAATGAGCGCGCGGTTAGGCCAGTCAGGCCACCGGTCAAGCCAGGAAAGCGCTTCTTCATTGCTGTGGGCAATAAAGAAGTCCTCAACACCGCTTGCCTTCTGTATCGGCAGATCAAAGGTCAGTTGATGGCCCATCGCCCCCCGCCCCGGCTGCCTGAGACGGTGGAGCCGCCTCGCCATACAAGCTGCTTTTCCGATATTGCTCAATGCCGAAACGCGCCAGCACGCCGACCATTGCCGCCATCGGCAAGGCTAACAGCATGCCCAGGAAACCGAATATCGTTCCAAAGGCGAGCAGCGCGAATATCACCCAAAGGGGATGCAGCCCGACCTTCCGCCCGACAAGCCGGGGGGTCAGAAAATTCCCCTCAAGCACCTGACCGGCCGCGAATATCGCCGCGATGAGGGCAATATGAAGATAGTCGGGCCAGAACTGCATCACCGCGACAAGCATCGACGCCAGCAACCCGACAAATGCCCCGACAAAAGGAATAAAACTCAACAAGCCGGCGATCAATCCAACGAGCAAGCCGAAATTCAGCCCCGCAAGCGTCAACCCCGTCGCATAAAATACCGCCAGCAAGAGACAAACGGTGAATTGCCCGCGAACAAAGCCCGATAATGCGACATTGATTTCGGTTGCAAGCGTCCGGATCGTGCCGGCATGCCGGCGCGGCAATAGTGCGTCGACCCGGCCCACGAAATTGTCCCATTCCAACAGAAAATAAAAGGATACGACCGGCGTCAGGAATATCAGGCTTAAAATGTTGAACAGGGCGAGCCCGCTGCTGACCGCACGCTGCAAGACATTGCCGCCCCAATCAAGAACATTGCCGACCAGATCGGACATCGGCCCCTTGCCATCGGCATTCTGTGAATCGAGCAACTCACGCAGACGGCCACCACCGGCTGACTCGAAAAGCTCGCGCGCCCTTTCGATATAGCCCGGGAAGTTCTTTGCGAACGCCACAAGCTGCGTTTCAATAACCGGCATCAAAAGCATTACGCCGATAATCATGAACAGGAAAAAAGCGGCGGTGATCAGGATCGTTGCGGTGATCCGCGACAGGCCACGCTTTTCCAGCCGGTCCGCGAGCGGGTCGAGCAGAAAGGCAACAGCCATGCCCGCGACAAACGGCAACAAGACACCGCGAAGTATGTAAAGCAACAGCCCGGTTGCAATGATTGCAGCCGACCAGATCAGGATTTGCGTACGAGGCTTCATTCGCCGTTATCGCCCTGCCGGTCCAAATCCGATTCCGCGGCACTCATCGCACCGACCCAATCGACAATATAGGCACATCCTGAAATCGCTGTCGTGACGGCTGTGAGATACAGCAAGTAAAACACAATCGGTTCAAGAAAGGCGAGCGACAATCCAAGTTGCGCCAGAACAAGCCCGGCGAGCGTAATCTGCGCGACCGTATTTGCCTTGCTGATCATCAATGGTTGCATGGCAAGGCGATAACCCAGGGTGAATGACAGCAGCACGCCGCCCACGATAAGCAGGTCGCGACTGACGACAAGCATCACAAGCCAACCCGGCAAGCCGCCCGTCATTCCAAGCGTAACATAGATGCTTACAAGCAATGCCTTGTCCGCGATTGGATCGAGATAGGCGCCAAGCCGCGTCGCGCGATCGAACTGCTTGGCAATCAGCCCGTCCAGCGCGTCCGATACCCCCGCCACGACAAACAGCCAGAATGCCCAGCCGACCTGCCGCTCCAATACCAGCCAGATGATGACCGGCGTCAGGATCAACCGGCACAGAGTGATGAAATTCGGAATACTCACAAACCTGCCTATTGCTGGGGCTGGGGCTCACGCCGGCTCAGATACCAATAATTGTCATATTGTTGCAAATTCAGGTCCCGCTGCGCCAACTCAAACTGTAACTGCGCGATATCACCATGATACTGCACCGACATCTGTGCAAACTGCACAGAAAGTGCGAGCAGCTTGACCTCGCGCACCCGGTAAATCGATTCCAGCTCGCGGCGCAGCGCGTACCATTGCGCGAGAGACTGCGTTCTGACGTTCAGTGTGATACGCCCCAATTCGCCGAACTCGATCCTGGTCCGGCGCTTCCAATCCTGTTGCAACTGATCCACAAGCTGACGCGCCGCCCTGTCAAACAGCAGGCTGATATCCTGAGTCTGTGGTGCAACAAGTTCAATTGCACCAACGATTTGCATGCCGTTTTCGCGCTGGCTGTATGGTTGCGTGACGATTTGCAGACGGGTTTCACCGCTGACTGGATCACGCGCCAGAACGGCACGTGCGATCAGCACGTCCAACCCGCCGTAATTGCCCGAAAACTCCGCCAGCCGCGCCGCATCCGGCCGCAACGCCTCTTCGATATCCAGCGCCATCTGATCGGCGGTATCGCCACGCGGCAGCCGCAGCGGGCGCAATCCGTGCAGCGCCATCGGCTCTTCAGCTATGGCTGAAATCACAGCGCGCATCCAGGGATTGCCCGGTTCCCACAGCATGCGAGTGCCGTCGATATCAGCAAACGGAACAATCAGCAGCGGCGCGGCGGCTGTTTCGCTGAAGCGCACCTTGTTCCGCCGCAACAAGGCGCGAATAGCGTCGGGATCGAACCGTACGGTGAAATCGGCGAGATACCGGGTTACGCTGCTTTTCTCATTGGCCACCTCGAACCCCGTAACCAACTGCGCAATTTCGCGGTCTGTCAAATCATAGGGTAAATTGGCAATATCTTCATCAAGGCTCAACCGCCTCAGCAGCCGTGCAAAGGCTGTTTGCCGCGCACGAGAGATTGCACGCTGCCGCGCATCGGCGGCATTGTCGGCACGCTCGTCAATCGCGATATCGGTGATCGTATAAATCGCTGCGGTCGAAGCAATCGCTTCGGGACCACTGAAGAAGGCGCGTTGTTCGGCGTCGGAAAGCGCCCGCCCCTGCGCCGGCAATAATTGCCCTGACGCGACGCCCGCAAAAATAATCTGAGTGATGATACAGATATATACAGGCGCAATGAGGCGCGAAATTACGCGAACGGTCACCGAGCTAAGATCATCCCAGAAAGATACAAAGAATATGCTTGAACTATAACAGCGAATTCCATGCCCGGGAAACGTCACGTCGTGCTTGCCCGGGCATGAAAACATAATGGCGGTTATGCGCCTTTCATCTCCGACAGCAGCTGGATTGAAACATCGTAACCGGCCTCTTCAGGAATTTTCAGGAACGGCCCCTGATCCCCCTTACCCATTTCCGGAAGGACGGTAACGATCTTGCTGCTTTGCGCTGCCGCAACTGCGTCGGCCACCGATGCGGACTTGCCAAGCTTCATCACATTCATGCGCGTCGGGAAAATGACAGTCCGGCGTCCGGCATCCGCCTCCTCAATGACTTTCGACGGTTTGATCCAGACGGAATCGACCGATTCATGGCCATCATGCACGGCAATATGATCCGCCGGCGCTTCGATAATGAAAAAATGCGTGTCAAACCGCTTGGGCACCATGGGCGGTGTGATCCAATGCGCAAAATGCACAAGGTTATCGAGCACCAGCACGAGGTTTTCCGCCTCCAGCATATCAAGCATGCCAAGCTCATTCTTCACCAGCTTCTCGCGGTAATGCTCCAAACTCTCCAGCCGATCACCGGAAACAAGCCCCGTTCCCCCGGCATCATGCGCCAGCAGAACGCCGCATTCCTCGAATGCTTCCCGAATGCCGCCAACGCGCAGTGCAAGCGCGTCATCGTCGAGATCGCCCGCCCCTTCGCAACGGGCGCGGATCCCTGCCGCATAGTCCGCATCGTCGACCTTGCCGCCCGGAAAAACAAGCGCGCCGGTGGCAAAGTCAATCTGGTGATGCCGTTCAACCATGAAGACCTCAAGTCCGTCTGCGCCGTCACGGACGAGCAGGATCGTTGCAGCGGGGACCGGCGTTACGGGTTCTTTAGCCATGTTATTCCTCAACTTTCTTATGGATTGATTATGTTCTTAATATATGGCTTTGCGCAGTTCCACTAGCATCGCGCTTTGCCAATCATTCTGGGCCCGCACAATCACGCATATAAATTCGCTTATCAGCCTGGACAGAGACTACTGCGATCGACAGGCGCAAGTAAAACCAAGAACCAAAAAAAGGCTGGTATGGGCCCCTTGCGGTGCTTCACGCCGCCACGTAGCCTGCAATGCCGGCGATAATGGAAACTGCGCACAAGACCAGTTGTGAGGGAGGGCAAATATGACTGCAGTCGTGACCGAAGATTTGGGCGATGGGATCCTGCTTGTCCGCATGAACCGGCCCGATCACCTCAATGCGATGAATACAGCGCTTTTGTCTGGGCTTTATGACGCTCTCGCTGCGGCGGAAAAGGATCCGGCAGTGCGTGTCGCCATCCTTACCGGCGAAGGGCGTGCCTTCTGTGCCGGGCTCGATCTGCGCGAAGGGGTCAATCCGCCCGGCACCGATGGCGGGCCAGCCGGGCTGACGGACGGGCTTGGCGGCCCGCAGCGCGGCATGCAGGTTCAGCAATTCATCGCCGATCTCATGATTCGTATCCACCGCCTGAAGCTGCCCGTCATCGCGGCGGTTAACGGCGCTGCATCGGGGGGTGGGCTGGCATTGGCGCTGGCAAGCGATATCCGCATCGCTGGCCAGTCGGCGAAATTCAATGTCGCCTTCGTGAAGATCGGCCTGTCGGGCTGTGATGTTGGCGTAAGCTGGTTCCTGCCGCGCATCCTGGGGGCCAGCCTGTCACAGGAAATGCTGCTTACCGGGCGCTTTATGCTGGCCGATGAAGCAGCCCGGACAGGGCTTGTATCGCGCACGGTTCCGGATGATCAACTCCTTGATTCCGCTATTGAAACCGCAAGACTGATCGCTGGAAACAGCCCGTTTGGCGTATGGATGACCAAAGAAGTCTCGACAGCGAATATGGGGCCTGTCAGCCTTGAAACCGCAATCGATTTGGAAAACCGCACGCAAATTCTCACAACCCATACAAAGGACCAGAAAGAAGCGGTCCGCGCCTTTCTTGAAAAACGTGCGCCTGTTTTCAAAAATCAGTGATAAAATCAACCAGTGATAAAGTTGCGGCCGCCGCCCATGCGGGCCGGACAGTCGTAAAAAAGCACCAATACACATCAATCCACTTAATAAAGTGGACATTGGGCGAAGTTTTCGCTATGGCTAGCCCTCCGTCGGGCAGGAGTCCGACGCCATCATGTCATTGATAACAAATTGGGAACCGAATAGGTGCAGGTTGTTGTTCGCGACAATAATGTCGACCAGGCGCTGAAAGCGCTCAAAAAGAAAATGCAGCGCGAAGGTGTTTTTCGTGAAATGAAATTACGTAATTTCTACGAAAAGCCATCGGAAAAACGTGCGCGCGAAAAAGCCGAAGCGATCCGCCGCGCCCGTAAGCTGGCCCGGAAACGCGCACAGCGCGAAGGAATGCTCTAAGCATATCCCGAATTGCCAGCTATGCAGGAATTCTGCGCTGGCAATACGCAACTGCTTCCTTATCGGCAGAATGAAAATTTGAACCGGGCGGTGCCAAACCGCCCCGTTTTATATTGGGCAGACAGGTTTGCGATCTGCACCCTTGTCGCACCCACAAACCCAAACATCTCAGGAAGAGGCGAGCAGATCAAAGACGTCCGTCTTGGGCGACCTTCCGACGATATGCACCTGATGCCACACCGCATAAAATAGCAACAACCAGGCAGCGTTGCCTGCGCGCTTATGCGCCTGCCCCCGTGCGAAGGCGGAAAACAGCGCGTCAACAGCCGCTGGTATACATATTTCAGCAATACCCGCCTGCGCCGCAATCAGCGGCCCGATATGCCGGGCCTCCTGCGCGATCCATTCGGCCACCGGCACGGTAAAGCCACGTTTGGGTGCAAAAGGTTCCGCTTGCGGTAAATGTTCTTCCAGCCAGCGGCGCAGAAGATATTTACCTTTTCCCCTGCCCTTGCCCCTTTGCCGGCCGACTTTGAGGTGATCGGGCAGGCAAAATGCAAATTCAGCCACCACCGGGTCGAGCAGGGGCGTACGTCCTTCAAGCCCATGTGCCATCAGACAACGATCCAGCTTGATCAGCAGATCATGCGGCAGCCAATCGGCGCAATCAACCGCCTGTGCCTGTTGCAGACGGCTGTAATCCGAATTCGACACGCGTCCCTGCGCGGCGGTAATCCCGTCACGCCAGGCCGGCGTTTCGCGCCGCAGGACCCCAAGTCCGTCCATGATCCCCCGCGCCCGCATCGTCCTCCCGCCAAACAGAAGCGGGCGCAAGACACTGCGATAGCGCCCATATCCGGCGAAAAGCTCGTCGCCCCCTTCCCCGCACAGCACGACCTTGAGCTCTTTGGCGGCCTCCGCCGCCAGAACATAGGTCGGCAAAATGGCATAATCGGCAACCGGATCATCGACGAATGCAACGATTTCGGGCAGCAGATCCCACAGATGCCGGGCTGTCACCTCAACCTCAACATGTTCAGCCCCCACATAACGCGCCAATTCCCGCGCATGCGCCCTTTCGTCATGAACACCGGTGCCAGGAAACCCCGCCGTAAAGGCGCGCACCGGCTGATCGTTCAGACGCGCCATGCAGGCCAGAATCACCGACGAATCGATGCCGCCCGACAGAAACAAACCGTAAGGGACATCAGACCGCTGATGAACCGCCACACTATCCATCAGGACCGTATCGAGACGACACAACGCCGTCATCTCATCCTGCGCGACCACACTATTTTGCGGCAGCGCGGAACGCTGGGTTCTTTCAACGATATTACCCTCGACGACAATCACGGTTTCCCCTGGCAGCAGCCGTTTGATCCCGGTGAAAATCGTGTTTCGGCCCGTGGTAAATTGCAGTTGCAGCAGCTCCTGCGCAACCTCCGCGCGCACTTGCGGCGCGAGCAGTCCGGTTGCGATGATTGCACCGGGTTCCGAGGCAAACAGAAAACCTTCCGGCGTCTGCGCATAATAAAGCGGTTTGATACCGAACGGATCGCGCGACAATAACAACCGGTTTTCGTTAGGGTCGAACAGCGCAATGCCATACATGCCGCGCAGATGTTCGGCATAATCGGCCCCAAAGGCGCGGTACAGATAAAGCGGCGGTTCGCAGTCGGAATGGGTTTGCAATGGTTGCCCGGGAAACTGCGCGATCAGTTCACGGTAATTATAGATTTCGCCATTGGCGACAAGTGCTGCCCCCTCAGGTTCGTAAAATGGCTGATCGCCGGTTTCAAGGTCGATAATCGCAAGCCGCGTATGCACCATCCCCAACCCGGCCGCACGATAACGCCCCTCACCGTCCGGCCCGCGATGCCCCAGCGCATTGATCAGCGCGGTGAGCACAGCCTCCGATGGCGCGCCACCATCACGTGTCATCATGCCGCCAATACCGCACATCAGACCGCCACCTTCGCAAAAAATTGCAGATAACGATCGACAACAACATCCTCTGTAAACTGACTTACATAGGAGCCATAGCCTCGCTCGGCGATGTTTTTGGCAAATACCGGGTCATCAACCAGACGCCTGATCGCCCGCGCCAGATCAGATGCATCCTCCAATCGCGCAAGCAGGCCATCTTCTTCATCGGTGATCAGGAATTCTGGCCCGGCGGCACGCGCGGCCACGACCGGAAGGCGCTGTGCCCATGCTTCAATAACGACATTGCCAAGCGGTTCTATGCGCGAGGGGCAGACAAATATATCGGCTGTCGCACACAATGCCGCCCCATCCTCACGCCAGCCCAGGAAGCGGACGCGTTCTGACACCCCCAGGGAATGCGCCTGCTCCTGCAATGGCTGCTTTTCCGGTCCGTCGCCAGCCAGCCACAAAAAGCAATCGGGCAACGCTGCCAAGGCCGTCAGCAAAACATCAAATGCCTTGTTGCGGTGCAGCCGCCCCATTGCAAGCAGCAGCGGAGCCTTCTCCGGCGTTGAAAAAAGATCGCGCCTGAGCGGGGGCGCTGTCCCGGCGCTGACAAAATTCGGCAGATAATGCGCCTTATCCTCCGGCCACCCCTCATGCACGAGATAATCGACAATATCAGGCGTATTACCGATCAAATGATCGCATTTACGATAATATTTGAGCGGATAATAACCACCCAGCCGCGCGCAATAAACGGGCCGTGCGCCCGCGTCCTTACCTGGCAGTTTGTCGCTTGCCCGGCTCATCCAGCTTAATACGATATCGGGATCGAAATCCGCAATCTGCCGCCGCAATGCAAATCGCGTCCGAAAATCGAGTTTTCCGCCAAACGGTAATTCAGACACCAGAAGACCCGCATCACGCAACTTGCCCGCGCGCGCCGCATTCTCCCTGATTGCAAGTTGCTGGGCCATGCCGCGACGCGCGAGTGCCATCGTCAAACGTTCAAAAAACAGCTCCGCCCCACCTTGTGCGCCGCCTGCCATCAGTTGAAGGATACGCATGCGCGGCTAACGCCCCTCTTCTTCGGCGATTTTTGCTTTCAGGTAGGACACCAGAGGATAGGTTGCCGAAAACAGCCCGAGCAGCAGCCCGAAATGTTTTTCGCGATAGCCTTTCCGGCTGACATAGGACTTCCAGAAACGTGAAATGATCCGGCGCAGATTATTCGCAAGCGAACCAATATCCCCCGACGCACGCAGATCGGCGGCACGTGCCGTGGTGTAGCGGTCAAAGCGGGCAATCATGTCGGAAACGTCTTTATCGACATAATGATCGATGGGCGTCTCAAGCCAGCGGCGCGGCCCCTCCAGCGTGATTTTGGGGTGAACCAGTTGCTCGCCCCACTCTTTTGAACCTTTGGTGAACAGCCGGGGTCCGGCACTTGCCCCGTTATAGGCACCCCAACCATATCGCACCAAGCGGTCGCCAATGTAATTGTCGAACTTGATCAGAAAATAGCCCGGCGTGGCGGTTGCGATCGTGCGCCGCACCTCCTGCGCCAGTTTGTCGGGCACGCGCTCATCGGCATCGACCTCAAGCACCCAAGGCCCTTCACAGGCAGCGATCCCCGCATTCCGGCGCGTCCCTTCCAGCGGCCACGCCCCTTCCAGAATCCTGGCCCCCGCAGCCTGCGCAATTTCCAGGCTTTTATCCGTACACCGATCGAGAACGACCACTATTTCATCGGCAAAGGTTAATTGTGCAAGACAGCCGGGCAATTGCGCCTCTTCATTATGCGCCACGACAAGCGCACTTAATCCTGGCGTCCGATCCCCGCTCATTGGCCAGCCCGCACGCGAAGATTTGTGGTAGCCACCGCAACCTTGCCAAGCAAATCGGACACCGCAGCTTCCACACGTTCAACCGACAGGGACGTCATATGGCACTGATCCGACAGATGATCATATCCCGGCGCACCGATAATCTCCTCAAAACTCTGTGTGCCGCGCACCGCCATGGTGTTTGCTCCCCAAGGCCCATAGTGGTTTTCGCGGCTGGGCCCGAACAAGCCGATTGTCGGCACCCCGGCGGTTGCCGCCAGATGCATCAATCCTGAGTCGTTGCCGATATAAAGCGTCGCATTCCGCAGACAGGCATAAGCAGTCAACAGATCAACTTTACCGACAAGATCAATTACCCGCCCCTCCGGCAGGGCCTTGATCAGGGGCGCGGCCATCGCTTGCTCTCCGGGCCCGCCGAATACAACAATTTGCGCGCCGGCCAGCGGCCCGGTCGCAGATGTCAGACGCGCGGCAAGTGTGGCAAACCGGTCTATCGGCCATTGTTTGCCAACCCAGTTCGCAGTCGGCCCCAATGCCAGCAAGGGAGCGCCCACTGGACACAAATGCGCAGCCCGGGCCGTTCTGTCCGCACTGCACCAGATGCGCGGCTGTGGCGGCGTATTCAGACCATAGGCCACCCCGAGCTGCACAACTTTATGCGCCTCACTTTGTTGCGAGCGATGAACCAGCCGTCTTCTGCACCATAACAGCCACGCAATGGCCGAACCGCGCAAATCAACAATGATGTCCCAGCGATGCAGCAGACAATTCAGCCAGAGCTTCCGCCAATGCCCTGCGAGTGGACGCTTTTCAAGGACAATAATCCGTTCAAGCCGCGGCATATCCTGAAACAGCGGCGCGGCGGCGGGCCCGGCAGCCACCGTAAAGCGGGCCGTGCGATACTGATCGGCAAGCTGCGCCAACAGGCCGCTCGACAGAATCGCATCGCCTATCCGATTTGAAGTGATAAACAGAATTTTCATGCCGCGCTTACATCCTGCTCTTTTGCCAGAAAGCGCAGGCTTTTGTTTGGTTGCAATCGCGCTTATCTGATAGCAAGGGATATCGGCCTGATCATAAGGCACCGATTGCTGAAACCGAATCTTGTCTGACAGTCAGTCTAACACATGCAGCTTTCCAATTGCGCGATGAACAAGGGTGGACAATGATGACGGCAACAACCTTTTGCGCATTGCCAAATCGGGGTGTGCTGAAATTAACCGGCCCTGACGCCCGCGATTTTTTGCAGGGCATAATCTCCAATGATATTGACCATCTTGCCGCTGATGCCGCGCTTTACGCCGCACTGCTGACGCCGCAAGGAAAGTTCCTGTTTGACTTCTTTCTTGTGGAAACCAGCGACGGCCTGCTGCTCGATGGGGAGCGCGACAGACTTGCCGAACTTGAGAAACGGCTCAAATTCTACAAATTACGGGCCGACGTCACGATCACGGATCGTAGCGAAGAGTTTAGTGTTTACGCCCTGTTTGGCGATCAGGCGGCCACTATTGCCTGCCTGACTGACAAACCTGCCGCCGCAATGTCAGACGAGACGGGTGTTCGCTATGTCGATCCCCGGCTTTCGGCCATGGGGGTTCGGCTCATACTTCGCCACGATGAACTTGCGAAATTGCAGGGCAAATGCCCCGAGCTGCCGCAACTTGCCCCGGCTGATGCGGGGGTGAAAGCCTATGAGGCCTGGCGTATCGGTAATGGAATTGCAGATGGCAGCCACGACATCGCGGTTGAGAAGTATTTTCTGCTGGAGGCGAATTTCGACGCGCTCTCTGGTGTCGACTTCAAAAAAGGCTGCTATGTCGGGCAGGAGCTTGTCTCGCGGATGAAGCATCGCAATGCGGTCCGCAAACGCATTGTTCCGGTCTGCACAGAGGCGGGCCTCCTGCCTGCACCGCAAACAGCGATTACCACGCGCGAAGGGCGCGAAGCCGGCACCTTGCTTAGCCAGGCAGGCAATCGGGGCCTCGCCTATCTTCGGCTTGAAATGCTGGGTGAACCGCTTTGCGCGGGCGACAAGGCGCTTGTCGTTGATATTCCTGCCTGGCTGCGCCCGTTCATCGCCGATGACAATGCCGGTCAAAGCAAATGATGACGAAGATACGATGCCCATGGCCGGGTGAGGACCCGCTCTATCTCGCCTATCACGATGAAGAATGGGGTGTGCCGGAACGGGACGACCGGGCCCTGTTCGAAAAGCTGACGCTTGATGGATTTCAGGCCGGGCTGTCATGGATCACGATTTTACGCAAACGTGACGGCTTCCGGGCGGCGTTCGAGGGGTTCGATCCTGAACGCATCGCGAATTTCGATGCGGCAAAAATCACGGCCTTGCTCGACGATGCCGCTATCGTTCGCCATCGTGGTAAAATCGAAGCCACGATCGGCAATGCGCAAGCCTATCTGACGCTGATGCAGGCAGGCGGTTTTGCGAATTATCTATGGCAATTCGTCGATCATCAACCGGTGCAGAATAGTTGGCGATCCCTGTCGGATGTTCCGGCCGCGACCGAGTTAAGCAAGACCATTTCAAAGGATCTCAAAAAGCGCGGTTTCCGCTTTGTCGGACCGACCATTATTTATGCTTTCATGCAGGCGGTCGGCATGGTCAACGATCATCTGGAAGGCTGTTATCGCCATAAAGAATGTGCGGCGCTTGGCAAAAAGCCGCACCGCACAATTGCGTAACCCTGCCGGTATCGGAAAACAGTTTCTTCAGGCAGCGACTTCCGGCGGAATGGCGTCCAGCGCCTCTTCAAGCTGGGCGAAGCTTGGCTGAATATGGCTCGGCACGCTGCCACGACCGATTTCAACGGAAATCTGCGGGGCGTTGCCGTGCAGATGCGCGACCAGCATATCGCGGATGATATGGTAGAACTGCGCGTCTTCCTCTTCCACCTGGGTCAATCGCGAGGCAAACGGGCCGACAAACCCATAAGCCAGAAACACCCCCAGAAAGGTGCCAACCAGCGCACCGCCGATCATCTTGCCCAGAACCTCGACCGGTTCATTGATGCTACCCATGGTTTTGATCACCCCAAGCACCGCGGCAACGATGCCAAGCGCGGGCAGCGCATCGGCCATATTCTGAACCGCATGGGCGGGGCCATGCGCCTCATGGTGGTGCTTTTCAATCTGCTTCTCGATCATATCCTCGACCTGATGCGGATCTTCGAGGTTCATCGTGATCATCCGCAAGGTGTCGCAGATCAGATCAAGCGCGAAATGATCCGCCATGATCTTGGGATAATGTGAAAAAATCGCACTTTCATGCGGGTTTTCAATATGTGATTCGAGCGCCATGGCGCCCTTTGTCTTCATGGTCTTGGTCAGCAGGAACAACAGACAAAGCAGATCGCGATAGTCGTCCTCGCTCCATTTCGGACCGCCGAAGATTTTTCCGAACCCGCCCAGGGTCTTTTTGATGATATCGGCGCCATTACTGATCAGAAAGGCACCGACACCGGCGCCCAGAATCATCATCAATTCAAAAGGCGCAGCCATTACAATCGGCATCAATTTGCCCCCAGCCAGCAAAAATCCGCCGAAAACCATTACAAACACGCAGACGATGCCGCCAATCGCAAGCATAATTCACCGCTTAAATTACCGGGCCATCAACAGACCCATCCATATGCCACCCCCGCTAGCAGGGCATGGCATATGGTTAAGGGCGAATGCCTAATATTCGGCTAACATCAGCTCTTGAGCAGGTCGCCAAATTGTTTAGCCATGGATTCGCCAATCCGGCCAACACCCTGACGCTGTTCACGCCCTGCGGTCAGTGCGCCATCCACAGCAATCGCCTGACCGCTGACAAAAGTCGAATCGTCGCTTGCAAGAAACAGCGCGGTCCTGGCGATATCAGACGGTAGACCGGACCGCTTGATCGGTTGAAACTTGTCGAGCACATTCTCCATCAGCTTCGCACTCTGATCGGCAAGCTGGGTCGGCAATCCCATACCGCGCCCGAAAATTGAGGTGGCGATCCCCCCCGGGCAGATCGCATTGACCCGAATATTGTCCTTGCCAAGCTCAAGCGCGACCGTTTTCGTCAAATGCACGACAGCAGCCTTGCACGCGCTGTAGATGTGCGGACCAAAGCCCCCTTGCAGGCCGGCAACGCTGGCAGTGCTGATAATGCTACCCGATTTCTGCTCTTTCATAATCGGGGCTGCATGCTTCATCCCAAGCACAACGCCTTTCAAAAGGACGCCGACAGTTTTGTCGAACCCGTCCATATCGATTTCCTGAATCTCACCCGAGACGCCGCCAATGCCCGCATTGTTAAAAATACAGTCCAGCCGACCAAATTTGGAAATTGCCAGATCCACTGCCCCCTTCACCTCTTCTTCCACACTCACATCCGTGTGGTGATAGGCAAAGCTGGATCCAAGATCTGCGGCCATTTGCGCGCCTTTCTCGTCAAGAATATCGGCAACGACGACTTTCGCACCTTCTTCCAGAAAAAGTTCAACCGTACCGCGGCCCATACCACTTGTACCGCCGGTGATGACGGCCACTTTGCCTTCCAGTCTCCCTGACATTTGTTCAGCTCCCTTGTGTCAAATTCAATTTGCCGTACCTTATCAGCTTGCTCAGCAAAGTAAGAGCGCAATCAACGCCAGGGGAAATATCCGCCGTGATGGGATATGATGAGCCGCAATTAACGACCGCCATGTGGGTTAGTGCCCATATCCGGCGCTGCCTGTCAGTGGGCATTCCTGCGGTGCTTGTCCGGCATGGTGACGATCACGCGGGCACCGTGCTGATAAAATGGAACCAGTTTTCAGGCGGCTGTCAGGTATTGACGCCAACCCGCGACAGCAGCGGACGACGCATCTGGATCCGGGGTACCGGCGACAATGCGGTCGATGAACAGACAGCCGATACCTATGTGGCACGGCAGTTGAAAAATGACCCCGACCTCTGGGTGCTGGAGATCGAGGACTTCGACGGGCGTTATGAACTTGGGGAACCGATCCGATAATACGAACAGCCCGCGCAAGCGGTGATCATATCTGCGGGGAAATCATCATGGATTTAGGAATTTCGGGAAAAACCGTCCTTGTCACCGGCAGCAGCCGCGGCACCGGCGAGGCAATCGCGCATGGTTTTGCTGCTGAAGGCGCACATGTTCTGGTGCACGGGCTGGCATTGGATGACGCCGAACCGGTTGCTGCCGCAATTGTCGAAGCCGGCGGTAAGGCAAGCGCAATTGGCGGCGACATCACAACCGAAGCAGGATCAGAGACGGCGGCAGATGATGCACTTGCCGCAGCAGAAGGCCGGATCGATATCCTGATCAATAATTACGGCACGGGCGAGCGCGGTTTCTGGTTCGACGCAAAAACCGGCAGCGACGCCTGGATTGACGTTTATCAGAAGAACGTTCTCTCCGCGATGCGCATGATCCGCAAGCTGACACCACAGATGAAAGCGCGTGGATGGGGCCGCATCGTTCAACTGGGCACGATTGGTTCAACCATGCCAAACGCCCGGATGCCGCATTATTATGCCTCCAAAGGCGCGCTGGCGAATATGACTGTCAGCCTGATGCTGGAACTGGCAGAGACGGGCATAACCGTGAACACAGTCAGCCCCGGCCTGATCAAAACCCGCGAGGTTGAGGCCATGTACCGTAAACAAGCGGCAGAACGGGGCTGGGGCGATGACTGGTCGGAAATCGAACGGCATGTGATGCGCGAATTCATGGGCAACCCGACAGGCCGCATCGCCCTGACCTCTGAAGTCGCTGATCTGGTGATTTTTCTGGCGAGCGACCGCGCGGCGATGATCAACGGCACGAATATCCGTATTGACGGCGGCGGCGCGCGAATGGTGAGCTAACCTGAAAGAATGGAGGGGACGATGCTTACAATCTGGGGTCGGCGTAATTCCTACAATGTGCAAAAGGCGCTATGGGCGGCTGACGAGCTGGCGCTCGACTATCGGCATATTGATGCCGGCGGCGATGCCGGCTTGATCGATACGGCGGAGTTTCTGGCAATGAACCCGCATGGGCGCGTGCCCGTCATTCAGGATGGCGAAAATATTGTCTGGGAGTCCCATTCGGTCGTCCGCTATCTCGCCGCAACATATGGCCGGGGCACCCTGTGGGCAGAAGATCCGGGGGAACGCGCGCGCGCCGAACAATGGATGGACTGGACGGTCGCAACCCTGGAACGCGAAGTTCTGGCTATCTTCTGGCGGCTTGTCCGTACACCCGCAGACATGCAGGACAAAAAGGCAATCGCCATGCATGTCGCAAACAGCGCGCGATGCTATGCGCTGCTCGATGACTGGCTTGCGGAACGCGAATGGCTCGCCGGTGAGCGCTTCACGATGGGGGATATTCCCGCCGGCACAACGCTTTATCGTTATTTCGAAATGGAAATCGACCGCCCGGCCATACCCAATGTCCGGCGCTGGTATGCCAGACTGTCCGATCGCCCAGCCTATCAGGCAAATGTCATGCGGCCATTCGATGAATTGCGCGGCAAGCTCAGTTTCTGACCGTCAGCGGGAATTTCAGCCTGACGGTCAGAAAAAACCAGTGAGTCTTCAGGGAAGACCGCTAGCAGTTACGCTTCAGCCTTCAATCGTCCAGGTATTGCCATCCCTGAGCAGCGCATTGAGCTGCGCACCCGGATGCCTGCTCTCTTCAGCTTCGACCTGACCGAGAATGCCGCTTTCGTAGCTTTCCACCGGATCACAATAAAGCACGCCGATCGCAACCGGGAATTCCGGCCCGCTCATCCGCGCAAGCAATCCTGCAATGATGCGGTTCTTCTCGTCATGGACAAGAATATCATCTTCGGTGACCCCATCCTGTCCCACCGTCACGACTTCGAGTGCCAGCGTTTTGGGGTCAAGGCGGATGCCCTTATCCTTTTCCTTTCCGAACAGAAGCGGCTTGCCGTCTTCCACCTCGATCTGCGTGTCGGCAGCTGTCTTCTTGGCGGTAAAATGTTCAAATGCGCCATCATTATACACGACGCAGTTCTGAATGATTTCCACCATCGAGGTGCCCCTGTGGGCATGGGCGCGGGTCAAAACCTCGGTCAGGTGTTTTTGGGAAATATCGATCCCGCGCGCCACAAAACGCGCCCCGGCGCCCAGCGCGAACTGCAAGGCATTGGCTGGCTGGTCGACAGAGCCTTGCGGCGTCGAAGGCGACCGGGTCCCCACCCGCGATGTCGGCGAATACTGCCCCTTGGTCAGGCCGTAAATTTCGTTATTGAACAGCAGATACTGCACATCGACATTGCGGCGCAGCAAATGGAACAGGTGATTACCACCAATGCTGAGCGAATCCCCGTCACCGCCCACGACCCAGACATCAAGCGTGGGATTGGCGAGCTTAACGCCCGTCGCAATTGCCGCCGCGCGACCGTGGATCGTATGAAAGCCGTACGAATTCACATAGTAGGGAAACCGCGCGGCACAGCCGATGCCGGAGACAAACACAGTGTTATCCGGCGAGGCGCCGATATCGGCCAATGTTTTCTGAACACCTTTCAGAATGGCATAGTCGCCGCAACCAGGGCACCAGCGCACTTCCTGATCGGTTGCAAAATCGGCAGGGGTTAATTTGGTCGGGGCGTTCATTTGCCTCAAGCTCCCTTATCGCACTTCTTGTAATTTCTCACTGGCCATTCGCCCCGCACAGCCGTGCCGGACATCGCACTATCTATTCGGCGGCTTTCGCCTGAGACAGGCTTTCTTGAATGGCCTCTTCAATTTCAACGATCTTGAGCGGCTGCCCGGAAACCTTGTTCAACCCTTCGGCCGGGACAAGCAATTCCGCGCGCAACAATGTCCGCAGCTGACCGGTATTCATCTCCGCAACGATCACCTTGTCATAACTGTGCAAAAGCTCGCCCAGATTTCGCGGCAGCGGCCAGATATAGCGCAAATGAATATGCGACACGTCATAGCCCTGATCGCGCATATTCGATACACCGCGATTGATCGGCCCATAGGTCGACCCCCACCCCACGACGGCAAGCTTGCCACCTGGCGCACCAAGTTCAACCTCCTGCTCGGGAATATCATCTGCGATCTGATTGATCTTTTGATGCCGCACATCGGTCATCTTCTGATGGTTGGCCGGCTCATAGGAGATATTGCCGCTGTCATAGTCACGCTCGATCCCGCCGATCCGATGCGTGAGGCCCGGCGTGCCAGGCACGGCCCACGGACGCGCCAGCGTTTCCGGATCACGCAGGAACGGGTGGAAACCTTCGGGGTCCGTCCGTTTTTCCTTCGGGAAGGGCGTGTATGTCGTCATATCGGGGATCAGCCACGGCTCAGCCGCGTTGGCGATATAGCCATCTGACAACAACGTTACCGGCGTCATATACTTCGTCGCAATACGCACCGCTTCAATCGCCGTATCGAACGCATCACCGGGCGAGCGGACCGACAGCACCGGCATCGGCGCATCGGCATTCCGTCCGTAAACAGACAAATAAAGATCTGACTGCTCCGTCTTCGTCGGCATGCCGGTTGACGGCCCTGCGCGCTGCGTATTCACGACGATAAGCGGCAGCTCTGTTGCAATTGCAAGGCCGATCGCTTCCGTTTTCAGGGCAACGCCCGGTCCCGAACTTGCGGTAATGCCCAACTTGCCGGCATAGGAACCGCCGATCGCCGCGCAAACCGCCGCGATTTCGTCTTCCGCCTGAAAGGTCACAACACCGAATTCCTTCAGCCCCGCCAGAATATGTAGAACCGGCGAAGACGGCGTAATCGGATAGGAGGCAAGCAGCATCTCAAGCCCGGCAAGCTGCGTTCCCGCAAGCAATCCCCAGGATAAAGCCTCACTACCCTGCACAAGCCGATATTCGCCCGGCTCAATTTCTGCCTGACCGACGGTGAATTTCGTTGCCTCACCACTGATCTCGGCGGTTTCGCCAAAAGCGTGACCCGCCTTGAGCGCGGCAATATTGGCTTCGGCAACCTCGGGCGCCTTGCCACCGAATTTGCCCTGCAGCCAATCGACAGTGGGTTGCGGATCGCGGTCATACATCCAGTAGACAAGACCAAGGGTCCACATATTCTTGCACCGAAGCGCTTCTTTCTGCGACAAGCCAAGCGGCTTCGCCACATCGAGCGTCATGCTGGAAATATCGATTTCCATAAGCTGATACTGCGCCAACGTGCCATCTTGCCGCGGATCCGCCGCATAGCCGGCCTTGGTCAGATTACGTTCGGTAAAGCTGCCCGAATCGAGGATAACCAATCCACCCTCGCGCAAATTGGCAATGCTGACCTTCAATGCCGCCGGGTTCATGGCAACCAGCACGTCATACTGATCGCCCGATGTCTTGATAACCCGGGAGCCGAAATTGATCTGGAAGGCGGAAACGCCAAAGGTCGTGCCGACCGGCGCGCGAATTTCCGCAGGAAAGTCAGGAAATGTCGCAAGGTCGTTACCCGCAAGCGCTGTTGCCGAAGAAAACTGGCTACCAGTCAACTGCATGCCATCGCCTGAATCGCCGGCGAACCGGACAACGACGGAGTCGATCTGCTTCCGCTGACTATCGGGGGACCCCGAACTCGCGACTGAACCTTCCATTGGTTTTTATTACCCTGCGTACCGCACGTCCGGGACGTTCTATGGCCCCATGAACGAGCTGTTATCCACCACAGTACCAGATTTCCATCCTCGGAAACCGGCGCTTCCTCCGTTCCTACTATACGTGCTTTGCACGCGGACGCCGAAACGAAATGTCCGGCATAGGGACAGATTACTAATTTATGAGCATTTTATGCCATCGCGGTGACATTTGCACATAGCTAAGGCAGCAAATAACAAGCGCGGGGCCGGTTTGCAACCAGCCGATTCGCGTAAATGCGACAAAACCGCCAGGCGCGCATCGGCGCAAGCGAGGTTGATAATATGCAAAAGACCGTCTGGATACCGTTCAGGGACGCATGAAGACCTGATCGCCGTCCGGGTCAAGATTGTCGATATGAAACTGCAATTCGCTGGCGATGTCGCCCAATGGCCGGCTTTGGCGGTAAAGGTTCAGCACTTCCTCGAGAAATGCCCGGCCCAGTACATCTGCGGGAATTTTGTGCGCCTCGGCCTCGGTCAAAGCGGCGGCCATTTTCTGCCGGGCAATTTCATTCGCACTGGCCATGAGCCTGCTCCCTACGGTTTCGCATCAAGATCGCATTTTGCGCAAAAGCAGTCCCTCAAAGGCAATCGGGCATTAAGCCGCAGCAGCCCCATTCACGAAACCTTTCGGTCAGTCAGCAAAAGGGTCGTGCACCAGAATCGTGTCGTCGCGCTCCGGACTTGTCGACAGCAACGCGACTGGCGTTTCGATGAGTTCCTCGATCCGGCGGATATATTTCACCGCTGTCGCCGGCAAATCCGCCCAGCTTCGCGCGCCTTCGGTACTTTCGGACCAGCCCGGCATGGATTCATAGATCGCTTCGACCCGCGCCTGATCACGCTGGGTACCCGGCAGATAATCGATCTCCTGCCCGTCGATACGGTAACCGACGCAGACTTTCAGCTCTTCCATACCGTCCAGGACATCCAACTTGGTCAATGCGATCCCGTGCACCCCACCGGTCTGCAAGGCCTGCCGCACCATGACCGCATCGAACCAGCCGCAACGACGCGACCGCCCGGTGACAGTCCCGAATTCGTGACCGCGTTCGCCAAGCCCCTTGCCGATTTCATTATCCTGTTCGGTGGGAAACGGCCCTTCGCCGACGCGTGTTGTATAAGCCTTTGTAATTCCCAAAACATAGTCGAGCGCATCCGGGCCGATCCCCGCCCCGACTGCCGCCTGCCCCGCCGCCGTATTAGAAGACGTCACAAACGGATAGGTGCCGTGATCAACATCAAGCATTGTGCCCTGCGCACCTTCAAACAGAATGCGCTTCCCCTGACGGCGGGCATTGCCCAACGTCCGCCAGACCGGTTTTGCAAATGGCAGTATTTTTGGTGCGATCGCAAGAAGTTCGGCAATCAACGCATTGCCATCGACCTCAGCCTCTCCCAGACCCCGGCGCAGGGCATTGTGATGCGCCAGCAGCGCCTCAACCCGGCTTTCAAGCACCTCCGGATCGGACAAATCGATGACCCGCAATCCCCGGCGACCGACCTTGTCTTCATAGGCAGGCCCGATCCCCCGCCTTGTCGTGCCGATTCTGGTGCCTGAATTGCTGTCTTCGCGGGATGTATCGAGTTCCCGGTGCACAGGCAGGATCAGTGCCGCATTCTCCGCAATCTGCAGATTCTCCGGCGTGATCGCCACACCCTGGGTGGCAATCTGCTCGATTTCCTTGAGCAATGCCCACGGATCGATCACAACGCCATTGCCCAGAACCGAAAGCTTTGACGCGCGGACGACACCCGACGGCAGCAAACTCAACTTATAGGTAACGCCATCAATCACCAGTGTATGGCCGGCATTGTGACCGCCCTGAAAGCGCACCACGACATCGGCCCGCTCTGACAGCCAGTCCACAATCTTGCCTTTGCCCTCGTCACCCCATTGAGAGCCGACCACCACTACATTCGCCATTTCAGTCCTCTCGCTAATCCTCAGGGCGCGTCACAACCCGACGCGCCGGCTGCACTATAGCGCCGCATTGCCGGCTCCATGCAATCCCGATTGTCTTTCTACGCGCGTCAGAATTCGAGCGCCTTGGCCTGCCGCACCATCGGCAACTCACGCACCTTCGCCAGAACGGCATCGGGGATTTTCTCATCCACCTCGATCAAAGCGATCGCATCGCCATGGGGGGCGTTGCGCCCCAAATTGAAGGTCGCGATATTCAGCCCGTGATCACCCAGCACCGTCCCCAGCATGCCGATAAAGCCGGGCTTGTCCTCATTGGTGACATACAGCATATGATGGCCGAGTTCCGCCTCCATATTGATGTCTTTCACCTGGATGATCCGGGGATTGAGATCGGAGAACAAGGTGCCAGCCACGCTGCGGCGCTGCTTTTCGGTGACGACCGTCAAGCGCATATAGGTGTGATAGGCCCCCTGCTGCGGGCCCTTGGTTTCGCTGACGCGAATCCCGCGTTCCTTTGCGATATTGGGCGCGTTGACCAGATTGACACTCGACAAGAGCGGTGTCAGAAGCCCGCACAGCGCCATCGCACTCAACGCCTTTGTGTTGAGGTCCGCGACCACCCCCTCATACTCGATCTCGACTTCCTTGATGCCTGTCTCGGTCAACTGCCCGGCAAACAGGCCAAGCTGTTCGGCAAGTCGCATATAAGGCGCAAGGGCTGTGGCTTCTTCCGCGCTGACCGACGCCATATTCAATGCATTGCGCACCGCGCCTTCGACAAGGAAATCAGAAATCTGTTCAGCCACCTGCAAAGCGACATTTTCCTGCGCCTCTGACGTCGAGGCACCAAGATGCGGTGTCGCCACGACATTTTCGTGCCCGAACAGCGGGTTGTCGGTCGCCGGCTCCTGTTCGAACACATCGAGCGCGGCTGCCGCCACCTGTCCGTTTTCCAGCGCGGCCAGCAGATCCTTCTCAACGATCAATCCGCCACGGGCACAATTGACGATTCGGACGCCTTTCTTCATCGCGGCAATTGCGTCTGCGTCGATGATATTGCGCGTCTGATCAGTCAAGGGTGTGTGCAGCGTGATGAAATCGGCGCGTTTAAAAAGCGCCGGCAGTTCAACCCGTTCGACCCCCAATTCCCGGGCACGTTCGGGCGACAGGAACGGATCATAGGCAAGTACCTTCATCCGCAGGCCAATGGCGCGGCTTGCCACAATCGCGCCGATATTGCCGCAACCGATAAGCCCCAGCACCTTGCCGGTCAGCTCGACCCCCATGAAGCGGGATTTTTCCCATTTGCCGGCCTTGGTCGACTCGCTGGCCTGGGGGATCTGCCGGGCAACCGCAAACATCATGGCAATTGCGTGTTCGGCGGTCGTGATCGCATTTCCGAACGGCGTATTCATGACAACGATGCCGCGTGCGGTTGCCGCAGGAATATCGACATTATCGACACCGATCCCCGCCCGACCGATCACCTTCAAATTATCGGCGGCGGCGATAATGTCCGCCGTTACATTAGTGGCGGACCGGATCGCCAGCCCGTCATATTCACCGATGATCTCGCGCAATTCTTCGGGCGAGAGGCCTGGCTTTACATCCACCTCCACGCCGCGCTCACGAAAAATCTCGGCTGCCCGAGGGCTCATCTTGTCTGAAATCAATACCTTTGGCATCGCAATGCTCCTCTGCCACGCCCACAAGATCAGGGCGTCAATAAATCTCGAAAAAGCGAATTCTGCATGGAATCTTGCACCGGTCAGGCACAAGCTACCCGGCGGCTGTCGCGCGGATTTCCGCCCACGCCCAGTCAAGCCACCCCGTCAAGGCAAAAAGATCCTTGGTTTCCACGGTACCGCCGCCCCACAGACGCAATCCCGGGGGTGCGTCCCGATAGGCATCGATGTCATAAGCAACATCTTCAGCTTCCAGCAACGCGCCGATCCTTTTCGCTGTCGCTGCCTGCTCAGATTCCTCAAGGCCTGTGAACCATGGATCGATTATCTGTAGACAGATTGATGTGTTGGAACGGGTCGCGGGATCAGCAGCGAGGAAATCAACCCAGTCGCTTTGCGCCACCCACTCCGCGATCACCTGAAGATTGGCATCCGCCCGGCCGATCAGCGCCGGTAAACCACCAATCTTTTCAGCCCAGTTCAAGGCGCTCAGATAATCCTCAACCGCGAGCATCGAGGGCGTGTTAATCGTCGCCCCTTTGAACAAATCCTCGGTTAGCTTGCCGGCTTTCGTCATCCGAAACAATTTAGGCAACGGCCAAGGTGGGGTATAATTTTCAAGCCGTTCCACAGCACGCGGCGACAAGACCAGCATGCCATGCGCCGCTTCGCCGCCCAGCACTTTCTGCCAGGAGAATGTCACAACATCGAGCTTGTGCCAGGGCAGTTCCTGCGCAAACGCGGCCGAGGTCGCATCACAGATCGTCAGCCCCTTACGGTCATCGGCTATCCAGTCCCCGTCAGGCACACGCACCCCGGACGTCGTTCCGTTCCAGGTAAACACGACATCGCGGTCCGTATCGACGGATGCGAGATCAGGCAAGCCACCATAATCCGCCTCGATCACCCGTACATCGTCGAGCCGAAGCTGTTTAGTCACATCGCTGACCCAGCCCGATCCAAATGATTCCCACGCCAGCATATCGACGCCGCGCGCACCTAGCAGCGACCAGAGCGCCATCTCGACCGCCCCGGTATCGGATGCCGGCACAATCGCCAAACGGTATTCCTCCGGCAGACGAAGCAAATCACGGCTCTGCGTGATTGCAGCAGACAATTTGGCCTTCCCCGCTTTCGAACGGTGCGAACGGCCCAAACATGCATCTTGGAGGTTTTCGAGAGACCAGCCCGGGTGCTTCGCACAGGGACCGGATGAAAAATGCGGATTTTCCGGCCGAACTGCCGGCCGGGGAGTATGACTTGTGGCAACCATTGGCGCCATCCTTCTGTAAAGCTTCCCGTTGGGAGGAAGCGGCCCAACGCCCGTATATGACGGCGACAACGGGCTGTCAACCACCTACATGCTGCACCGCACAAACACCGGACGATGTAGAAAAATAGCGCTCTGGCTCAATTCATTCCGAGGATTTTTCGCGTTTCCTCGGGCGTTGCAACGTCACGCCCGACGGATTTCGCAACATCCACGAACATCGCAATCAGCTCCGCATTCGTCGGCGTGCCAACTTCCTGATACGCATGATCGCCCAGCCCCACAGAAATATGTCCGCCTGCGGAAATGATCTTCTCCGCCAGATTAAGCAGATTGCCGCCATAGTTATAAACCGTCCATTCGATCGGCACATCGTCAGGCAGCAGATTAAGATAAGCATCAAGCCCTGCGGGGCTTGCCGGGTGCCCTGCTGAAATCGGCCCCTCGGTCAGGGTCAGGCCAAGATAAAGCGGTTCTTCAAGCAGCCCCATTTCATGGAAAATCAAGGTTTCGCGCAAATAGGAAATATTCCACGCCACCGCGCAGGGTTTTAACCCCGCATTCCTGATCGCCTCGGCAAAATAAAGCAGCGTCTCGGTCGTGTTGACATACATTTGATCCGTCGTCAGATATTTCTTCTGACGCGGGTCATAGATGTCGATATTCGTGCTGCCCATATCCATTGGCGCAAGGTCAGGCCGGGTGCGCGAATCCTTCGCCATTTCGAGAACATGGGCAAGCCTGCCTTCGGGCGATGCCTCCAGCGTATTCGCCCCTAAAGTGGGATGGATCAGCAGGTCGCAAACCTCATGCACCCGCGCAACCGTTTCGGCATAGCGCACTTCATCATGGCAGGGCGCGCCATTGTCCTGACGCGCATGAAAATGCAGGATACTTGCCCCGGCTTCACGCACCGCTGCCGCATCAGCGGCAATTTCCTCTGACGTCCAGGGTACATGCGGATTGCGCTTGCGCATGGCGTATTCATTGACCCGCGCCTCGATAATCAGCTTTTCCATTCTTCCCTCCCCTGTTTGTCCGGCTGCGCGATTGTTCGTTTTCCTGCACAGCCAGACTTTTTGTTATTCAGCTATTCAGGAATGCCCGCGCACAAATTCGCCGATCCGGTCAATCGCCTGACTGGCCTGCGGCAGATAGGGGGCAAAAAGATGCCAGACATGCGGCATGTCGTCCCAAACCTCGATCTGCGAATCGACGCCCGCCGCTTTTGCCTTTTCATGGCAGCGCCGGCTGTCATCAAGCAGGGTTTCCGCATCCCCGACATGGAAAAGCAATGGTGGCAAACCGGAGAAATCCCCATAAAGTGGTGAACCGAGCGGGGTCTCCTGCGGCTTGCGCCCCTGAAGATAGGCCATGACCAGCGCATCCATCGCATCGCCACCGGCGATCGGGTCGACATCTGCGCGCGTCTTCATGGTCTCGCCCGTATGGGCAAGATCGGCCCAGGCTGAAATCGGGATGGCGGCGGTCGGCAGCGGGTCCCCCGCATCACGCAGCGCCATCATCGTAGCAAGCGTGAGCCCACCGCCCGCGCTGTCACCGGATATGAACGTTCTGCGCGCCGCCGACGGCCCATTCGGCCCGTTCTCCAGCATCCATTTGAACGCCTTGGTTGCATCCTCAACAGGGGCCGGAAAGGCATGCTCGGGCGCCAGACGATAATCGACCATCAAAACCGCACAGCCAGTTGCCTTGGCGAGACGCGAGGCAAGCGCCCCATGGCTGTACAGCCCGCCAGCCATATACCCACCGCCATGCAGGTACATGAGCCGCCGATCCTCATCGCTGTCAGGATGGCTGTGCCAGGCACAGGGCACCCCATCCACCGAGATATTTTGAACCTTGCCCGTGACCTGCATCGTTTCCTCTGAGACTTTGGCATAATCATCAAACGAGGTCCGCAAGTTGGCGATCGGATCATCGCCACCGCCCGCGCGCATCACTTTCCGGATATGGTCGCACACTGCCTGAGTTTCCGCCGAAGGCATCCTGCCTCTCCCTGATTTGTTTTTGGATATGTTTATAGCCGCCATGTTGGCGGATCATCAGCCCCGCCTGCAATGACAAATGACGTGCAGCGCCCCATTTATACGCTGAAACGAAAAAGGGTATTCCGCAAGTTCTGCGGAATACCCTGTCCCGTCGGGCATAGCCCGACGTTATCTTCAGCGCACCTTATCAGATGCGACCGCTCGCTCAATCAGTTGGGCAGCGGCTGCCCCTGCAATTCCAGCGAGCCGAGCTTGCGGCGCGGCCCACTGTTTCCAGGTGCGCGCCTGTCATCCCGCCTTGCTTCGGGGCGCGATTGAAACCGCTCCTGCTCCACCTCGTCGGTCACGAAATAGGGGTTGCCGTCCGGACCGATATACAGCCGCTTCTGCTCATCAAGTGTGAAGGGGCGTGAGCCAAGCCGACCGAAAACCGCGATCTGCCCGCCGGTTTCATCCACACCACGATCCCGATCCAACCCTTTGGACAGGGATGTCGCCGGCCAGCGGGTCTTGCGCCAGGCAATCAGCTCCGGCTTGGGTTCGGGGCTGAAGCCATAGAAACGCGGCTGACTGTCAGGCGATGTCAACTGAATGACCTTCAAACCATTCACACCATCAGCGACATAGGCGAACAGAGAGGCATTGGTTGACCCAACCACCACATCGCGTGCATCGCTGATCGCACCATCGGCGGTGTATTTCTGATACACAGTCGGCTTCTCGGCCTTTTCGATATCGATGATTGCCAGGCCTTCACTGCCCGCTGCTACATAAGCGTAGGTCCGGGCAAGATAGATCCGCTGTGCATCGGCCAGCGGCGCCAGCGCCCCGTCGATCTGCTGCGGCGCTTGCGGGTTTGTCACATCAACAACCTCAAGCCCTTTTGCCGTGCTGACAAAGAGATAGCGGAACTGCAATGCCGTCGCACGTGGGTCCTGCATCGGAATCTGTGCCACAAGTTGCGGCTTCAGGGGATCGAACATCGACAGCACAACAATATCGCGCGGCGTCGCTATGTAGAAATAGCTGCCCGCAATCGTGATGTGCCGCGCCCCGTCAAGCACGCCATTCTCGTTCCAGGTCAGTGCCCGTTCAAAGAAGTTGTTGCGCGGCTCCCCGTCAACCAGCGTTGTCACGTCAACGACAATCAACCCTTCCTCGCGATCGGTGACGAAAGCATAACGGTAAATTTCATGCATTTTCTGTTCCTGATTGGTCTTCAGGATCAGATCGCCTGCATTGAGGTTGATATTGATATTCTGATTTGTCGGCAGGGCAACACAACTTGCATCAGGGGTCTCAAGATGGGTGTCATGTCCGGGGGCCGCGAAAGGTGCGGTGATGATGCGGTCCGAAAAGCCCTTATTGGCAATCGCATTCACATCGTAAGCCTGGAAGCCGTTCTTGCCTTCGGCGACGAAGACATATTCACCGCGCAACATCAGACATCCCACATCGCCTGCCTTCTGAGTATAGGCTTCGGGCAAATTACGCTGCCGGTCCAGATGCTGCTGATACCAGTCGGGATAGGCATATTTATGCAGATAGCTACCGAGCACCGCCTGCGGCTCATCCCACTCCGTCACGCGCACGGCTTCAAATCCGCCTTCCGCGCCGACATAAGCGTTGAAGCCGACTAAATTCACGAAATTGGTCCCGTGCAGCAACAGCTGCGCCATGATCGCATTATTGTCATTGGCTTCCGACAGATGACAATCGGTGCAGGTTTTCGTTTCCGTTTTCCGCGCGGTATGCGGGAAATGCGGAGCGAAGGCCTGACTTGAATACCCCGATGCGGCAATCGGCGGCTGCTGAACATACAGACGTTCGCGGTTGATATTGGTCGAAGACAATACCAGCGCCGAGGAGGACCGGATCGGTGCGATCGTGTTGCCCTTCACCGTCGCATTAACACCAAGCTGGAACATCTGATCGCGCACAACCTGCGGATTATAGGTCGCATAGTTACGAGTTTCCCCGCCCTCGAAGTGATTGCGTGCGGTTTTCCAGTTTGCCTCGATCGGCAGATGGCAGCCGGCGCAGCTCGTCGTCCAGGACAAGTGGCAGGTGAAGCATTCCATTTCCTCATCCTTGTGGGCGAGGTTCTCGGGCGACACACCTGGTCCCCAATCGAACGGTTCTCCTCCCGTCCCCAGTTTCGACATCAGCTTGGCACGGGCCGCCTTGGCATTGAATTCCCGGTGGTCAGGATTGACGCTGTCCTTGACCAGCGACATTTCCCATTCCAAATCGCCATCAAGCATCGAACGCTGATACAGCTTGCCATCCACCCATTGGAAACGGCGCTTGCCGAACGGGGTGTAGGTCAACGACAGATCCTTGCCCTCGCCTTTGGCGGCAGGCCCGCTCGTCCGCAAGGACGGGTAGCGTTGCGCGGTGCCATGGCAATCATCGCAGCGGATTTCGATCGCAGCGGCCGCTTCGCCATACAAATGCCCGTCGCCATGCACATCCTGCTCGAAATGGCAGTCCACGCAATGCATGCCCTTCTCCAGATGGATGGACTTCATATGCACCGCTTTCTGGAACTTCTCGGGATCGTCGGGATCGACAATCTTGCCTTCGGCGTCGAGCAGATTGCCCTTGCGATCCTTCTTGAAGATCGCGCGGAAATTCCAGCCATGACCGTGATAATCGGCAAACTGCGTATTCTTGAGTTGCGGATTAAGCAGCGAGACATCCTTGAGGAAATCAGGATCGGACCATTTGCCACGGATCACCGCACCTTCGGGGTTCCGTTCAAGCGCTTCATGCTGCTCGGCATTGGTGGGATAGCGCTGCTCCTCGGGCCACATGAACGGCGCATCGGATTCATAATCCCACATGGTGTAGCCAAGATAGGAATTCACGAAAATATTGGGCTGATGCATGTGGCAGTTCATGCATTGCGCCGTCGGAATAGCGCGCGTGAATTCATGCTTGAGCGGATGTCCCGGCTCATCCTTGGGAATCGTCGGATCGACCGTCTGTGTCAGCCCTGTATTGCCATATTGCGCGTAAGGCCCGGAATTATAGGGGTCGCGATCATTCGCATAGGGCACATGACACGCGCCGCAACCAGATGTGCGGAAATCGCCCGGATTATCATTCGTACCCAAAAACCACATGAAGGGGTCATTGAGCCGCGTCTTATGAATATTGATGAGCGGCACAGCGATACGCAGCCCCGTGCCAGGCCCGCGCATCGATTGGCGCAGATCGGGCCGCCCCGGCTCTTCCAACCGCTGAATAAGACCGAGGGAATTCGGAATCGCAATTTCGGGGAACTGCGTCACGATATTGCGCCCACCCCGTTCGAACACCCGGAAAATATCAGACGGCGGTGTTACTTCCCAGGCCGGCAACGGCAGCAGGAAGGGGCGAACGCCGCGCGCTTCCATTTCCGGGGTAACGGGCCCGAGCGCGGTAATCTTCGCCGCCGTGCCGTCCATGTCATAAGCTTCGCCAAGAATATAATGCTTGAATGGCAGAATACCGTTGTTATAGGCCGCACCGCCCCATAACAACGCACCTGTCGCCATGATGGAACGTTTCGCCTTGGCAATGATTTCCGCATGACAATTGCCGCAGGCCAGATGCGCAATACGGTAGTCGCTGGGATTGACGAAACGGACATATTCCGACGCTTCCGCATTCAGCAGTGTAAAGCTGCCTTCCGGGTTTGCGCTATCGGGATAATGCCAGGTAAGCGGCAAGGTCGGCCGCACATGCGCGCGCTCCTGCGCCGCGAAATATTGCGTATCCCCCTGATGCGAGCCATCCGGCTTGAAGACGGTCGCATCGCCGCCATGGCAATCCGCGCAACCGATAACAACCGCAGGATTGCGGTGCATCGTCGCCGCATCGGTCGCCGTATGACAGCTTTCGCAGCCATCGCTTTTCTTGGCAGCCTCTGCCCGGTCCTGACGTGCAGGCGCAGGCGGATAATCGGGATAATCGATTTTCTGCGGCTTTTCCCCACCGGCGGCGAAGACGGGATGCCCGCCAAGCATACCAACCCCAAGCCCAACCAACAGGGTCAGAAACAGCCAATTTGTCTTTCGCAGCAAGGGCATGATCAATACGCCAATGTCAGGTTCGCAAGGATTGTATAGAAATGCTCATCATCGGTCTGATAGAGCGCTTTGAAGCCATCATCCGCGATCAGCCCCGCATAGGACAGGCGGAAGACGATATTCTGGCTCATCAGCGGGCGATAAATTGCCGATGCGGACAGGTCCCACCCGATTCCGGTATCGATATCGCCCTGATTGCGAACGGTTTCCAGCACGTCCGGCTCGTTGAAATCAAGCCGGTTGAAGTTGGTCGAAATCCGCAATTGCGGCAGCACGTCGAAATCGGTCCCGACACCCAGCAACCGGATGCCGGGATTGACGAAGTTGGATTGCCCATGCTCCTTCGATGATCGCAGGTCGGCAATCAACCCGTTGCGTTGCGACAGGGTCACCCCGCCGCCGCCGATCAGCGGAATATTCTGGCGGATCCAGAAGCTCGTATCCGCCCCGGCAAATTGCGGGTTTTCGAAGATCGCCGAAAAACCTTCCGACCGATCATCGAACGGATCGTCATCGCCGCTGGCGTAAAGCGCTGAACCGCGCAGACGCACCCAGCTATAGTCGATCGAGGGCTCCGCCGCGAGGAAGTAGGCACGGATGTCGCTGTCTTCGTCGGTAAAGGTCGAGCCCCGCTCTTCACCCAAAGCGTAGTAGGCGGAGACAGACAAGTTCAGCCGGCCAAAATGGCCATCGCCATTATAACCCAGATAGGTCACGTCATATTCGCGCGGCCGTTCCAGCCCAAGTGAGGCAGGCCGTTGAATAAAGTCGTTATCGTCGAAGAAGAAGCTTTCCTCGCGATTACGGTTATAGGCAACCGTTGCCTGACTGACGAAACCAAGAACAGGGAAATCCTGATAGTAAAGGTTGGCCAGGAAGGTATCGTCTTCACGGCTATCTTCGCCAATATCGTTCAGGCCGCTATTGGTATCTTTCTCCAACCGCCGGATCCAGGCCAGGTTGTACTGGAATATATTATTGTTCCGTGTGCCGAAAAAGCGTACGCCGAACTGATTATCCTGAAACAGAAAACCCCTGAAATCAGCATTGAACGGCTGAATCCCCACACGGATGGAATCAAAGTCATACCGATCCGACACATTGCGGATGTGGTAATCGACAAAGGCTTCCTGCAACCCGATATGCTTGTCCGACCGGTCGGTACCGCGATCAGGTGCGCGCTTGAGAATGCCGAGCTCTTCAACCTTCACGTAATTATAGTTGAAAACAGGTGTCAGCCGGAATTCCCAATCCGGTGGCTTATAGGCGGTGTTGCCTTTGATCAGTGTCAGGTTCGTGATCAGATTCTGATTGAAAACAACCTGATCGGGATCACCAAACAAATCATTCCGGTCGCGCCGCTTTGTCGTCGCGATACCAAGCGGTACCGGGAAAGCGCGCGGTTCGTAAATCGTGTCAGAGATAACATTGAGCAGCACAAACCAATCATCGAAAATCGGCTTGTCGCCCTTCAGCACGTTATTGTTATAGGGATCGTACCATTTCCCTTTGATACCCAAACCTTCGAGCAGGCGCCAACGATCGGGGATCGGCACCAGATCGACTTCCCGGTTATCGAGATACCGCATCAAATCCTGAAATGTCCGCGGCAAGCCTGATGGCGGTGCGATCCCTTCACGCGCGCGTGCATCCGCGTCATCAGGCGCAGCACCATCAAGCACATCGCCGCCGCCGTCTCCGGGCCGCCTGCGCGCCTGCGCCAATTGGTCATTAGCCCCGCCAATATAAGGATTGTAACCCGGCACGACCGTAAATGGCGGCTGATATTGCGCCACCGGCTGCCGGTTTACAGCGGGGGCCGCAGCTCCCTGCGCTTGAAGAAATGCTGGTGTCTGCGCAACCGCTGCCGGCCGCGAACCAATCGCACGTGCCCAATTGGTATTGTCCTGCGGCGCCTGCGGCGCGGTTGTAACAATCGGTGCGGGACGTGCGGCGCCGACAGGGGCCTGCGATGGCTGTACCGGAGCCGGCTGTGCGTAGCGCGGTACCGGCTGGACATATGTCGACGGCACCTGCTGACCGTAATAATTATTCACCGCCGGCGGATAATAGGCCTGCGGCGCATAGCCACCAGGCACACCATAAGCAGGTGCCGGGGCCGCGCCTTGCGTATAGCCCTGATAACCGACAGCCTGGCTTGCGCCAGACGGTGTTCCGTTCGTCACCGGCACGCCATATTGGTTAAGCGCTTCCTTGCCGGCAAGAACAGGCTGCACTGTGCCAGCCAGAATAGCGGCAATTCCAACTGATGCGCCGAGGGACTTCATGAAACGATTTCCCACCCTATTTCCCCTCACATACATTCTGCTCACGGGAGCCAAGGAATGGCGCGAACGGACAACTGACATAACGCAGGCGAACCCCGTTGGGGCGCAAGCCGTCCGCCCTGATCGCCGAGGGCGCATTGCCGACCCCGTTGGCCAAAGCCACACCGGCATTGTGGAGGCCAAGGAACGAGATCATGTCGTCCTGATCCACACCGTCGCCCGAGACGCCAATCCCGCCGACAAGCGCACCATTCTTGAAAATCGGAACACTGCCGGGAAAAATCTGCAACCCGTTCGCCAATGGATTAAGTCCCGACGTCACCGACCGGATCGGCGAGCAACCAAATCCGGTATCATTCACAAACCCGTCCCCGTCAGGGTCGAAGTCCGGCACGCCGTCACCGGTAATATCGATATTCAAATTCAGCACGAAGAGAATGTGATTGAGAATATTGGGCACAACCAGATCAAGCTGCATGCCGGTTGAAAACGGGCTCCAGTTTCCGATCGGCCGGCTGAGCGGCCCCGGTCCGTTCGTATCCACCCCGTCAGGGAAGAAAGGCCGTGACAGATTACCACCGGACCGGTCGGCAAATGCGGTTCCGTCCTGCAGCGCGTTCGGGCCGATAAATGCCTGCACCTGCCGCACATAATTCGGGATATTGTAATTATGCCCGGGAATAAGCCCGTTCAGTGCATTGGCGGTCAATTGTATGACCGGAAAGACCTGCGGATTTTCAAGATTTGCCGCCGCATTGGGGTTGGAAATCAGAGCTGCTGTCCGCGCCTTCTGCAAGGACACATCAATACCGAATAAGGGGCCATCCGGTGTCCGCGCCTGCCCCAGCACCTGCCCTTCGGTATCCACCACAGAAACCGTGACCTGAATAGAGCTTTGCAACGGCCGCCGGATCTGCGCACGGCCGCTGAACGCCACACGCAATGCATGACCAATGATTGTCGATACATCATTGACCGTCAGGTTCTGTCCGCCATTCGGCGCGCCTGCGATAATCGGAAAGTAGGGAACATCGGCCCCGCTGACCAACAGGAACGGGTTGAGCCCGGTAATATTGGCAACATTCGTATAGGCCGCACCATCGGTCACGGTATTGATCGCCCTGATGCCTGATGCGGAGGTGCCGTACACCTGCCCTGCGATCGGCGCGCCATCGGTGTAACCGGTGACAGCGACAAAATTCGCAGGTGTTGGCGCGGGCGCAGTTGCCGGCGTGCTTACCAATGCGCGGGTATCCACATCGGTGTAGCGGAACGATTTACCTTCAACAAATATCCTGTCCGCGCGAATATTGCGCGGCGCGTCAAAGCCGACCGTTCCTGCCAGCGCGATGATTTCATCGGGATTGCTGTCAATATTGCTTGTAACCGTATCCAGACCATAAATGCCGTCGGCAACGATCCCGATACCCCCGACCGGCACACCACCTTTATAGAGCGGCAAGCCGCCCGGATCGGCGGACAGCCCCAGGGGTGAACGTTTGGGCCCGCGAAACTGATCGGCGGGGACGGGCGCTGCGGCATTAATGAAACGCCGGCTCAGATCCGAACAGGGTAACTGGCTGAACTGCACCCCGAACAGCGGCCCGCTCGGCGCAAAGTCTTCACCGGGATTGAAATGTTCCTGCACAATCTGGCTCGCCGTGCGGGTTGTGAAGGCATTGCCGCCTGACGACAGATAAGCCCCGGTAATCGCTTTCGCGATCGCCCCGAGGCTTGCGGGGACAACCCCGGCCAATCCGTCGATCCCCGTGCCGATCGCCCGGCCCGACGTGACCGTTACCGTCGCCGGCGCACCGGGCATCTGATAGACGGCCAACACATTGCCGACGCGGTCGACAACAGCAATGGTCGCGGGAAGCGCGCGCACATTCGCCTCCTGCTGCGCCTGCGCGATAATCTGGTTAACATCCGCAATGGTCAGATTTTGCGCGCTGGCCCGATCGGTCGCAGCCCAAAAGCCGCCCACCGCCGCCATGACTGCAATCATCGCAAGCGCACGGCTGGCCATGGCAGAAAGTGCACTCAACTGTTTCGCGCCACGCTTCATCCTTGCCTCGCTCGCCACCGCATCGAAACGATGCATTGCTTTCTTCGCTCCACTGACGATCTCCATCGGCTAATTCCTGCGAAACACGTCGAAGGAACCGAACTTCAATACACTGCCCACACGATAATAGACCGTCACCTTCATCGGAAAATTACTGGCCGACAGATCCTGATTGAGGACCTGAAACTGCAGATTGTCGCCAGCCGGCACAAAACCGTTATCGGGCAACGAGGCCAGATTCCGGTCCCAGGGCTGAAACAGCCCTGCATTATCGCGCAGCAAAGGCTGACTGCCCGATGACTGAATGACCACATGGGTCGCGGTCGGCACATCGCCGCCCAATGCAATCGTCTTGTTCACCACGCCAAGCGTGACATTGGCAAGCACAACCGGGGTCAACACCCGCCCATCGACATTCAGGTCCGGCTCCGCCAAGGCTGGCGTTGTCCCCGCCACCAACAAGAGCAGCGTCGCCAGATTTATTCGCCGTAGCCCGGAAATGAACTGCAACATGCGCATCATCTAACTTCCATTATCCCCTGTTGCATATTCGGCATCAAGCTGCCCCGCCGGCACTTCAGGCCCTGTCCAGGCGGCGGATGCGACCGGCTTCATCATCGGCTCACCGTCAAGATGATAATCATGACAGCTCACGCAGTTCGACGGCACCTTGTCAGCCGCATTTTCGCCTGAATGACAATCCTGACAAATCTCGATCTTCGGTAACAGCACATCGGTTGCCAGATGTGATTTGTCCGCTGCATGGCAGTTCTCGCATTCGACGATCTCAAAATGCGCCTTGTGATCGTAACGCCCGCCAGGCAGCCAGCGATTGCTAACCGATGCAGGCACAACCGACCAGTTAAGCGGCCCCGCCCCTTCTCCGGTCATGACCTCATGACATGTGCCGCACATGGTACGCCCGAACGCCTGATCGGCGACTTTTCGCGCCTGCTGCTCCGCCCACTGCTTTGGGTCCGCTTTCACAATTTCCTGCTTGACCGGTTCGGAGCCTGGACGGCGACGGATGATCAGCTCTTCCTTGCCCCCCGAATCGCCCGCACCGCCGCGCAATGCAAAATCGCTGTAAAACTCGCGGATAAGCAGCTGCGCATTATCGACTTGCCCATGCGGCAGAACCCGGTCGGGCCGCCGCGGCTCGAATTTCAACTGATGGCAGCGCTCGCACTGCGCCTCCATCTCGATGGGGAAGAAGCTCGCGCCGGATGGTTCGCTGACATGGCAGGACGCACAGACAAGCTCCTCGCGCCCTTTCGGACCGCGAATCCCGTCTTTCTTCAGATGCACGTCATGCGGAAACCGCAAACCCGATCGCTCGACCAGTTTATCGGGCTCATTCAGCGAAATCCGTTCACTGCGCTGCGCAACAGGGTCAAGCATCACAAGGGGACGGAACTCGGGATGTTCATCTTCAAAATTCGACGCATTAAGCAATTGCGTCTTTGGCGCATCCGCCTCGATATCAGCGTGGCAATCAGCGCAGAAACTATCCTGCATGATCGAAATCGCGGCATCGCCATTATGCTCTTTATGGCAGCTTTGACAGGCGCTGCCAGCGGCATCCTGATACAGTCCGACTTCCGCAAGTTCAGGTGCCTGCGGGTCGAAATGATGCGTAATCTTTTCGTGGCAGGTAAAGCATGCCTCATCCTTCACCTGAACAAATGCCGCCTCGTGACAGACATTGCACTGCATACTGATGAAACGGTGCGCCGTCGAGATCGGGCCGCTGTCCCACGACTGGTCAAGCCGAAAGGCAATCTCGCTGCGCGGCTTGGGTTCCTCATGCAGGGTGAAGAACACAATCGGCGCGATCAGAAACAGCGCGATGATCGCCAGCGCCAAACCCCAGGACCAGACACGTTTACTGACACCGCGACCGGCAAGGCTTGTCACACTCCGCGCCGTCAGCGCCTCATAATCGTCACTCAGCGGCCGGACGAGTTCGACGTCGATAGCGACATCCTTCCCCTCGGGCGCCTCGACAATCGTTATGTCATATGGGCCGACAGCAATGACATCGCCGATATCGACCGCACGGGATGGCACGGAAATGCCATTGACCCGAATATCCGCGCCTTCCTCCGCCTCGACAAAGATACCGCCCGGACGATGATGCAAAACCGCATGCTCCAGCCGGACGCGCGGATCGGCCAGATAAACTTCCGCATTTGTGGCCCGGCCAAAACGCAATGTTTCGGCCTCAAGCTCCTCCGGCTTGCGCGATACGCCGCCCCGAGACAGGCGGGCGAGATATGTAACAACTGCTTCCACGCCAGCCCCTACCAGTAAAAGAAGACCGCCACGATATGCGTCGCGAGCGCCGCGAGCAGCGCAAAGGAAATCGGCACATGAATGTATAACCAGATATCCAGCAGCGCCTTATAGCGCACGTCACGCCGCGCCCGGCGAACCAGATCCTCTTTCCGTGCCATCAAGGCAATCAGCCCACGCAGCTGCTCACTCTGCCCGGTTGCAGCAGAGGCCGCAATTTCCTGCAACTGCCGGTTCGCGTCGATGGTCGGGCAATTTGTATCGCCGCCCGACAATTGCTGACGAAAGCTGCCGCCGATTACGGTATCTTCCGCCGCACGCAAAACGATTTGATTGACCCTGTCACCAAGCGCCATCGCCGTATCGCGGCACTGCGCATCCAGCTCCGCGATATCCTGCAAAATCTGGTCGAGTGTCGCACCACCACGATTGCGGGTCATCAGATCAGGCACGCGCAGATAGGCAACCAATCCGAATATGCCACTGCCGATGACAAACATCATCAATGCATAGGCAAGGGTATGCACATTCCAGCCAAACTGAAATCCGGTATGCAGCGTCGCGACGAAAATCAGCGCAAGTCCGAGATAGACATGCGCGCTCAGCCAGTCCTCCACCGACAGATTGGCCGCCCCGTAGCGACGCTTGCGAATGCCGAACCACATCAGCCAGACGATCAGCAGCGCCCCGACCGTACCCAGCCCATAGCCAAGCCAGGTACCACCATTCGCCACGCCATAGGCCGGGTCATGCAAGAGGTACAGACCGATCGCCACCGCAACGACCAGCAACGCCCACTTCAGATACATGTAGTTCCTGAAAACCAGGATGGATTGATGCATGTCTGCCCCTTATCCAGCCGGGTTGAATGAATTCAACCTGGCAACCCCTCAACAATCCCCGTTTTACTTTCTCTCTGCCGGATGACCGCAACCAAAAGCAAGACACCAACCGACGGCTTCTTTCTTGCGCGATTGCCCTGCCGCCCCCGGCGGGTATCGCGCTATAATTTACCTTCCCTGCGACACGATCTTGAAAAATTCCGACGGGTTCACCCGCAATGCGGCCCCGGTCGGACAGGCCCGCACACAAGACGCGCCCCCCTCAATATCCTTGCACATATCACATTTGACGGCCTTTTTCGCGCCACCCTTGCCTTGCGCGGCCAGCCATTCCGCATCCGGCTGCCCTGGCCCCGGTCCGCGACCGAATAACAGCCACTGCAATAGTCCGGGCTTTTTTGGCTGCGGCGCAGCCATGTGAATCACACCGTAAGGGCAGTTACGTTCGCAATTGCCGCAGCCGATGCAGGAATCGCTGACATAGACCTCACCATTCGGATTGCGCCGCAAGGCATCGGGCGGACAATCCACCATGCAATGGGGATGCTCGCAATGCCGGCACGACGTCGGAACGTGGATCGACTCATAGGTCGGCCCGGCCTCCCGATTAAGTCGTGATTGCCCGAAATGGGTCTCCGCGCACGCCTTCTCGCAATTGTCGCAACGAACACACAGCGACTCGTCAATCAGCAAGACGTCTGTCGCCTCCCCAAGCCCCTGCTCGACCAGGAACTGGATGATGCCGCCTGCCTGCGGCTGCTTGGTGCTTTCGATATTCTCAAGCATCCGGCCGCGATACTTGTCTTCCATCAACTGACGGACAGACGGGTTGCGCGCCATCAGCTCCTGAAACTTCTCGCCATCAAGCCGCAACGCCTCAACCGGCACCGCCGCCTTGATGGTGGCCGAACGCGGGGCGTTGCTGATCAGCGCCATCTCGCCAACGTAATTGCCGGCAGCCACATAGGAAATCACCGATTCCTTACCGCCGATCTCCCGCGATACCGTGACCGAGCCGCGCTGGATAAGATAAAGGCAATCACCCGCATCCCCTTCGCGGAAAAGCACCTCGCCCTGATCGAACTCTTCCACCTGCACTGCGTGGATAAGCTCTTCAAGCTCATCCATCGGAATGCCCGGAGCGATATAGGTCTGGATCTGCCGACCGACCGCCACCTCGTCCATCACCCGCTTGACCGCCTCGACCGAGTTGATCAGCTTGATCATCGTCCGGCGCGGCGTCTCGATCAGCAAGGAAGGTTGCGAAGCCAATACCGTCGCCGTCCGCCGGCGCCCGGATAACAGTCCCATTTCACCGAAGAATGCGCCCTGCCCAAGCCCCACCGTGATGGAGGGATCATCCGGGTTGACCTGAATATCGACGCCGCCGTCGACAATCGAGAAAAAGCTGTTTGTATAATCGTTCCGCTCAAACACGATATCGCCCTTGACGGGCGTATGAATATCACTGTCGATCAGAAATTCGCGTAGCTGCAACGTCGTCAACCCAGCCAGCAGCGGCACCGATTCCTGAATATGGGCAATCACCTCATCGACCGGCGGATTGCCCGGAAGGTTACGGAATTTCTCCTCAAGCAGCGGTTCGTCGGCCGGCTTGACGTGGTTACCCTGAATATATTCGATAACCTCATAGCCCTGATTCATCGCCTGCTTGATCAGGGGATAACCTGCCAATGCGCCAATGATGTAAAGGCCGGGCACATTGGATTCATATTCGCCGCTCAATTCAGGCAGGGCGGCCGGATCATTGCTGGGGAATTCAATGCCGCAGCTTTCCACGAATTTGCGCGGCGGGATGGCGCCCAATCGCGCAATCACGCGATTACAGGCAACCTTCGTCTCCCCTTGCGGGGTTTTAAGAATGATGCCGTCATCTTCGACAAGCACAGGCGACGCGCTGTAAAGACATTCCAGCTCACCTTTTTCGATCGCGGCTGTGATAAGCGAGTTATTACCCTGCTTCGCGCGGGCGAATTCGTCGCGGCGGTTGACGATGACGACATTGTTCTGTTTCGACAAGGCCACCGCATTTTCAATTGCGGCATCGCCTGCACCGACGACGACGATCGTTTCATCGGCATATTCGTCCGGATCGTCGAGCTGATACTGGATCCATTCGCGGTCCTCGCCATCCACCCCCATCTTGCGCAAATTGCCTTGCAGGCCGATCGCAAAAACAACGAACTCACAGGTCAGCGTATCGCCATTGCCTAATGTCAGGGTGAAGTCGCCCTTGCTGCCACTGATCGCCGTAACCTCGGCCTTGTAGCGAACATTGACTTCGTGCTTCGCCGTCTCCTCATCCCAGGTCTGCAAAATATCTTCTCGGATCCCCATGGCGAAGGACATATCGCTGCGCAGCGGCAGGATATCGGGCGTCGCCATGACCAGCTTGCCCTTCTGATATTTGTAGATCGTATCGGAAAGATGGTCGGTTTGCTCCAGAAGCACATGGGACACACCAGTAGCGGCGGCGTGACCGGCCGCACTCAAGCCGCCGGGCCCGGATCCAACGATCGCTACCTTGTAATGCTCCCCCACACGACCCTCTTTGTTGTCAGTACGCTTCTCGTTATCAGTACGCCTATCGCGTGCCAGTAATATTACTCTACTAGTATTTCTAGCGAATCAATACTATCCGCCCCAGCATGCCATGACCAATATTTCCATGAAGCGGCAAAAACATTAAGCACAACGACAAATTTGACCGGCAATTCCAGAGATTTAAGCAAATTTGTTGCACGACCGCCACAAAATCGCCCCTATTCTCTCCATCGACCTCCCCTGGCGATTGCCATCTTGCTACTCAAGCCCCGCGATACTGCGCGATATCGCCTGGGATTCAATGCTGCCAGCGGGCAATAGATCGCGCAATCGCGTCCAGTAGGCACGGGCCTGCGCATTATCCCCTGCCTGTGCGGCATGCACACCCAGAAACCACAACGCCTGCCGATGATCGGGCGCAATCGCGACGATTTTCTTCAACAGCCCTGCGAAACGATCACTGACCGGCTCCGCCTCACCGGCTGCCTGCAACGCCTCCGCATAACCGCCAAGCACATCGAGATCGTCGGGCGCAGTTGCCGCCGCCCGTTCGTAAGCCGCAAGCGCCTCATCCGTCCTGCCAAGCACGTTATAGGCACGCGCCAGACGCAACCATCCTTGTGTATTGTCAGGCTCTTCATTCTCAAGACGCTCGGCAAGCTGGGCAACCATTCCTTCGATCATCGTATTCCGATCACCCTCGGACATCTGCGCGGCCGCGGCCATATCCTCAGCAGTCGGCCCCGCGACACGCGCGCCGGGTGCCATCATCGGCGGCTGGGTAGACTGCGCCACCTGCCCCGAAGACGCACCAGCCGCCGCTGCGGGCTGCGGGTTTTTCAGCAACGCCGCCACATCGAGCTGCAGAATCCTCGCCGCCTCGTCAATCTGCCGCCGCACCGCACCGACCCAGGACGCATCGGGCTCAGCTTCATTCACAAGCGCAACCCAATCGTTCAACGCGCCGCGCAGGTCGCCAGACTGCGCCCGCTCGACACCGAGATAGAATCGCGCCCGCGGTTCGGAGGGCATGATCTCGCGCACGCGTTTGAATTGCGCGGATGCCGCCGGCGTGATCTCACCTTCAGCGGCAAACACCAACGCTTCGGCATATTCGGCAAGCACCATCGGCGCAGACCGCCCGTCAAGCAGGTTCACCGCCTTCTCATAGGCTCCGACCGCGGCATTGAAATCGCCCATCGACGAATAGGACCGGCCAAGCAACATCCAGCCGGAAAGATCTTCGGGGTTTTGCTCAAGCCGGCCGGCAAGCTGCCCAACAAGGGCGCTCATATCCATATGCTCTTCATCGGCACCGCGCACCTGCGCCACGGCCGAGGCGGGCGCCAGCTTGGGACTGCCGACATTGACATAAATCGCAAATGCCGCGCCGGGCATCAAAAACAACAAGAGCGCAGCCAGCCCCCAGCGCCGTATTGCACCCGGTGCTGACGCAGGCTCCACCTGGGCCTGATCCGCATCCGGCGCGGCATCGGCCACCGCCAGCATGCGCCGCTTGATTTCAATTTCTGCTGCGGTCGCATTTTCGGCACTGATCAGGCCGCGCGCGTGATCAGCGGCAACTTCGGCCAATTGCGCACGATAAACCTGCAAGGCATGCGCATCCCGACGCTGCCCTGCGCCCTGCCGCCGCAACAGCGGAAACAGGGTCAGAGCGACGGCCCCGAGCGACATGAATGCAGCGATAATCCAGAAAGTTATGGGCATGGGCAGAAGCCGTAGCACAAGCCCGGCAGCTTGTTAATCCAATCTGCCCTGCAATAACGCTTTTATCACAAATTGCGCTGATTACCGGCTGGCACGCCGGTCTTGACTTGATAGCTCAGCCCCATGCGGAAGCCGCCAATGCCTGGCTGCATTGCG
>CALAQW010000105.1 GCA_937888955.1 uncultured Alphaproteobacteria bacterium
CTCGTCGACCATCTGAAAGCCCTCAAGCGCAAGCTTTTCACCATTGTTGAGCGCCACATCCGCGCGCCGCGAGACCAGCAACTCATATTCGGACAGCAGTCGGCATAACGCGATCGCGGCCTGATAATGCTGCTGAAATTCGGTGCAGAAGGTCATGATCCGGTTGGCCAGCGCGGTCGGCTTGCCATCATCGAACAGGCTTGCCGAAGGCGCTGCACCGGTCGCGGGTTTGAAATGGTCCGCGCTGTCGTCGCAGCACAGCACAAGCTTTCCCGCTTCGCTGTTTTCCACCAAAACAAACGGATACCGGCGGATATAGGCAGGGATATAAACATCCTTGTCCCAATTCCCGTCCGCCCCGACGAACAGATTACGGTCGGGTTTCAGCCCGACAATCGCGACCGGAACGATCGGGTCGCTCATTGAAAAGACAATTGGGTAATCCCGTGCCGCTTCCGCAAACTCGCTGGCTGCAAGCGGCACTGAATTGCTGCTTTCGGCAAATTTATAGGTGCTGTCGCTGTTTAGCCGCAGCGAATCATGTTTGCCACCCTCCAACGCGGTAATGCGGCGATAGAAGAGAGGCAGCCTCGGTTCGGTCACGACTTAACTCCTGACAGCGTTTTTGGTAACGGACTGTTTGTCATTTTGGCTTTTAACATGATCTGATGATTTTTCGTTGAATTTTGACATTTTGGTCGGGGCGGCTCAAACATACATATGAACCGTCTGGAGATTGGTTATTTAGAAATGCGACGCAAGAACTCTGAAGAGATGCCGTGCCTGCTGGCGCGTTCACTTGGCGTTATCGGTGAATGGTGGACATTGCTGATCGTACGTGACGCCATGATGGGAGTGCGGCGGTTTGAGGATTTTCAGCGCTCGCTGGGGATTGCGCGCAATGTCCTGAGCGATCGTCTGCGCAAGCTGGAAGAGCATGGGCTGCTGGAGCGGCGTCAATATGAAGCCCGGCCGCCACGGCATGAATATCATTTGACCGAAAAGGGGCGTGCACTGGGGCCTGTCCTGTTGTCGATCGTGCAATGGGGGCGCGACTGGATTCCCGATCCGCCAAAGATGCAGTTCCGCAATCGTGAAACCGGGGCAGAGGTCAAGGTGACTGTTGTTGACCTGCAAGACGGGCACGAAATTTCCGCAGGTGCCGTGCGTCCGGTGGCCGATGCGGATGCGGATATCGCCACCCGCAACCGGATCGAATTTTATCAGGAAATGCGGCAGGCTGAGGAAAAGGCTGATAAATCAGCAAAATAGCCGTCGAACCGGTTTCCGTACCGCATGCCGGACGGGCAGATTTCCAAATAAGCTCATTTTCCGCCATAATTTACAAAAATGGAGGGGGAAAAGGATGAGCGACAATCTTCTCAAGCAGCGCGCGCGACAGGACCTCACGCATTATTCGGGTACGGCCAAGACCCTGCATTGGGTGATGGCTGTGCTGGTGCTTTTGATGCTGGCCGCGGGCAGTCAGATGCTGTCGGCCAGCGATGCGGAAAAGGCCGAGGCGACAATCGGGCACAGCGCCGCAGGCCTGCTGGTGCTGGGTTTGCTGATTATCCGGTTTGGTTACAGACTGCGCCATACGCCGCCTGCCTTGCCGGGCGATTTACCGGTCTGGCAAAGCCGTATGGCGGTATGGAACCACCGCGCATTCTATCTGCTGATCTTCGTTCAGGCGGTCGCGGGTATCGGCGCTGCCGCAACCGCGCCTTATGAGGTGCTGACGGCGGGCATCATGCCGCTTTCCGCGCTGGCAGCAGATGATCCGGTCTGGTTTGCCCGTTTTGTGGCGCTCCATAAATTGAACGCCTTGCTGATCGCCATTCTGGCCGGCATTCATATCGCTGCCGCTCTCTACCATCATTTCGTCCGCAAGGACGGGATATTGCGGCGCATGTGGCCGGGCAAGGCAAAAGGGGCGGGAGACGGGGGCAATGCGGCATGAGCGTGAAGCTGTTCGCGATGACGTGTGGCTGGCTGACGATGCCCGCGAAAATGATTCTCGAGGGTATGCCAGGTGCGTTGCGTCTGCCGATTCCTGCTTATCTGATCGTGCATCCCAAGGGGAAGGCGATTTTCGACAGCGGCCTGCATAGCAGTTTGCAGAATGATCCGGCCGAACGGCTCGGCGGGCTCGCCAGGGTCACGACGGTTGAATATCAGCCGGGGGAGGAATTGTCAGCGCGGCTTGCGGCGATGGATATCGATACGCGCGACATTAACTATTTAATCAACTCTCATCTGCATTTTGATCATGCAGGCGGCAATGATCAGATTCCGAATGCCCCGCTGCTTATTCAGCGGCCCGAATGGGAAGCGGCACATGATCCGGATCTGGCGGCGGCCAACAGTTATGATCTGCGCGATTTTGATCTTGGTCAGGATGTGCGGCAGGTCGATGGGGAGTTCGATGTTTTCGGCGATGGGACAGTGGTGATATTTCCAACCTATGGGCATACGCCGGGGCATCAGTCGCTCAAGGTCCGGTTGGATAGCGGCGATATTATCCTGACCGGTGATGCCTGCTATATGCGCAAGACGCTCGAAGATCTGCATCTGCCGCGCATCTTGCATGATCGCGATGCAATGATCGCGACCTTGCAGAGTTTTCGCGCGCTGGAGCGGCGCGGTGCACGGATATTTTATGGTCATGATGCCGAACATTGGGCGAATGTGCCGCAAGCGCCCTTGCCGGTGGTCTAGCGCCGATTGTGCCGTTGGTCTGACATGTCGCCGGTTGTTATCGCCAATGTTTGGCGAAGAATGCCAAGTAACCCTAGTGATGTTCGCGTAAGCATATGACATTGACAGAAAAGCTGCTGAACCAAGTGGAAGAGGATCCGCAATCCACATCGCTACTTGAGCACAGACAGCGATTTGTCCGGACAGTCTATCGGATACGGATTGTCGGCCTGCTGCTGCTCGGGCTCAGTCTTGGTGCGCCGCTGTTTGATCGTGCGACACCATTGGCCGATTGGGTATTCTTGCTCGCTGTCGTGTTTGTATGGCCGCATGTCGCCTATCTGTTATCCCGAAGCTCACCAAATCCCGCAGCGGCCGAAGTCAGAAATGTATTGATCGACTCCCTGTTGGGCGGGATAGCGATGGGTGCCATCGCCTTCAATATCATTCCCTGCGTGGTCGTCTATCTTGTCCTGTGCATCAACAGCTTTGGTCTCAACACGAAATTGTTTGGCCAAAGTGTGCTGATGGTAATCTGCGGTGCTGCTGGATCGGCTGTCCTCCATGGCTTTCAGTTCGATCCGCACTCTTCCTTGTACGAAATTCTTTTTTCCCTGCCGGTGCTGCTGATTTATCCAATCCTTGCGGGGTACGCCTCGCGTAATGCGGCGCGGCGCCTGCGGCGGCAGACAGATGCGTTGAGTGCCGAGGTGACCCGCCGCATCGCAGCCGAAACCACCGCACAGCGCGCGCGTGTGGCGGCGGAACAGGCCAATCACACCAAATCGGAGTTCCTCGCCGGCATGAGCCATGAATTCCGGACGCCGCTCAACGCCATTATCGGTTTTGCCGATGCGCTGAAGGCCGGAATTGCCGGCCCGCTCAACGACAAACAGGCAGGTTACGCGGATCATATTTCGAAATCGGGTGGATTGCTGCTTGAACTGGTCAGTGATCTGCTTGATCTGTCGAAACTGGAGGCGGGAAAGAATAATCTGACCGAGGTTGCGATCTCCCTCCCCGCATTGGCCGATGAGGTCTTGCCGCTTGTGCAGGAACAGGCGCTGGCGCAGCAGTTAACGCTTGCCACCGAATTTCCGGACAATTTGCCACAACTTTGTGCCGATGCGCGGCTGGTCAAACAGATGTTGATCAACTTGCTGTCAAATGCCGTAAAGTTTACGCCCGATGGCGGCCGCATCACGCTCAGCGCGCGCTGCACGGGAGAGGACGAGATCGCGATGACGGTTGAAGATACCGGTATCGGTATGCGTGCGGAGGATATTCCGCGCGCAATGCGGAAATTCGAGCAGCTCGATACCGACCGTAAAAATGAAGGCACGGGTCTTGGCCTGCCATTGGTGCATGAGATGATCACCTTGCATGGCGGGCAGTTGAAGCTGCAAAGCGAGCCGGGCGTTGGCACCCGCGCGACCCTTTATTTCCCCGCAAGCCGCGTGTTGGCCGCCTGATCCTCATGCCGTCCGGTAGCCGCGTCCTAGAACCAGAAATTGATGCCGCCAAGCAGGGAGAGATGCGCCTTTTTCTCGCTTGCCTTGGTTGCGAGATCGGCCGTCTCGCCAAGTTTGCGTTCCCAGTTGATGCCGAGATAGGGCGCAAATTTGCGGTGCAGCTCATAGCGCAGCCGCAGCCCGGCTTCGATATCGTTGATACCTGATCCGCTGCCGCGCCCGCTGTCGCTCGAGAGTGCGGCATTGATCTCGATCGCGGGCTGAAGAATAAGCCGCTGTGTCAGCAGCAGCTCATATTCCGCTTCGAGCCGGCCGCTTACCCGGCCCTTTTCACTGACAAAGGCCGCGCTTTCGAACGCGATGTAATAAGGGGCCATCCCGCGCAATCCGATCACGCCATAACCGCGGCGCGGCCGGGGGCTGAAATCCTGCCGATAGCCAAATTCAAGATCGAGGAAATCGCTGACAAGGCGGCTGTACAGCAATTGCGCTTCCGCATCCTCAAGATGCCCGCCAACCGCTTTTTCCCCCTCGCTTTTCAGGCGGAGCTTCCGGTAATCGCCACCATACCAGGCCTCCGCATCCCAATTGAACGTCTCCCCGTCCGTATCGTCGGCGCGATATTCGAATTCTTCGGCACGGAACATGAAGTGATTTGCAGTGTCAGCCTCGGCCGCCTGCAAGGGTTGCCCCATCGACAAAAGCGAAAGGGCGAGCGCCGCACTTGCGCAATATAGAACCCGGCGTGATTTATGCATCACCGCCCCCCGTCTGCGGGGCAAGCGTTGCTTCGGGCGCCGGTTCGACAATCAGCTTCCGGAACATGCCGGTCGCCATATGATACAGCAGGTGGCAGTGGAACGCCCAGTCGCCCACCGCATCGGCGGTCAGGTCGAAATAGACGGTTTCGCCGGGGGCAATGCTGATCACATGCTTGCGCGGCTTGAACGATCCCGCCCCGTTATCCAGCTCCATCCAGTGGCCGTGCAGATGCATCGGATGGGTCATCATCGTCTGGTTGATGAATTTAATCCGCACACGCTCATTATAGCGCAGGCGGATAGGCTCCGCCTCGGAATATTTCTTGTCGTTGATCGACCAGAAATAGCGCTCCATATTGCCGGTCAGGCGCAGCGCGATTTCCCGTGTCGGGCGGCGGTCGGCATGGGCGTCAAGCGATTGCAGGTCGCCATAGCGCAGCACGCGCGGTGCGGCGGGTTCAGCGCGCGCCGTCTCGGGATGCGCGTGCATGGCGCTGGCCACATCACCGTCATGCCGGCCATGTCCATGATGCGGCGCGGGCTGTGCCATGTCATGCATTGCCGCGCCCATCTTGCCCATATCGTCATGGTTCATATGGGCTCTCTCATCCGTTTCATGGCTCATTGCGTCCATGTCGCCCATCTCTTGGCCCATATCGCCCATGTCATGGCCCATATCGGCCATGGTCAGCAGCTTGCGCGGGTCCATCTCCGGAATGGCGGCGGCCTGGCCAGGACGGGGGGCAAGCGTTGCGCGGGCATAGCCGCTTCTGTCCATGGCCTGGGCAAAGATTGTGAAAGGGATATCGCGTTCAGGCGTGACGATGACATCATAGGTTTCGGCAACCGCGATACGGAATGAATCGACGGTCACCGGTTGCACATTCTGCCCGTCGGCGGCGATGACCTGCATGCGCAGGCCCGGGATCTCGACATCGAAATAGGACATGGCCGACCCGTTTATGAACCGCAGACGCACCCGCTCCCCGGCCTTGAACAGGGCGGTCCAGTTTTCCTCAGCCGTCTTGCCGTTGATCAGGAAGCTGTAGCCTGTGACATCGGCGATATCGGTCGGGGTCATGCGCATCTCCCCCCACATGCGGCGGTCGCGCAGGGTCGCGCGCCAGCCTTTTTCGCCGACATCGCGGAAGAAATCGCCGACCGTGCGTTGATTGTAATTGTAGTAATCGCTCTGCTTTTTGAGGTTCGCGAGCACCTGCTCGGGCTTCTCGTCGGTCCAGTCGGACAGCATGACGACATAATCGCGATCATGGGCGACCGGCCCGGGCGTCGCGGGATCGATGATGATCGGGCCATAGATGCCGGCCTGTTCCTGCAGGCCTGAATGGCTGTGATACCAGTAGGTGCCGTTTTGCGCGATGGTGAAGCGATAGGTGAAGGTTTCGCCCGGCTTGATGCCGGGGAAGGTCATGCCTGGCACCCCGTCCATCGCATTGGGCAGGATGAAGCCATGCCAGTGCACCGAACTGTCGACAGCGAGCTTGTTGGTGACGTGGATCGTCACCTCCTCACCTTCGCGAAAGCGCAGCAATGGCGCAGGCACCGAACCATTGATCGCCATCGCCTGACGTGGTTTGCCGGTAAAATTGACCGCAAGCTCATCGATCGTCAGATAATAGGTGGCCGCCGCCGCAGACCCGCCGCCCAGCAGAAATGCAAGCAGGGCAGGCAGCGTAAAACATATCAGCCAGCGCCGCGATGCTGATGTCATCATTTTTCTGTCTCCCGCTCGGTGTCTGTTCTACCTGCTGCCGAAGGCTCCGGCCTGCAGGCGGTCGAATAACGCATCGCTAACGCCGCCGTACCCGCTTCGGCAGACGGACCGGCAAATGCCGGCGCACACAACCGTCCTGATAGGGTTTTGCTGTCATGGGCAACAGGATGAGGCTTCCTGTAACAGGAAGGTCAACGCCGTCTGCCAATTCGCGGTGAAAAAATTCGCTCTTGGTCCGGGAAATTTGCCGCCACTACCCGTGCCCAGAAAACAGTAAAAAATAATTCCGCCAAAAACTTGAATAATTCTAATTTGCAAATTATATCCCGGAAGTCATTTGGTTTAACTTGCAGTTTATGGAGTTTGGTAATGGATGTTGTGAAGCGTGTGCCCGATGTGACCTTCAAGACCCGTGTACGTGACGAGACGGTGGAGGGGGCCAACCCCTATCGCTGGCAGGACCGGACGGCGGCGGAAATCTTCAATGGCCGCAAGGTGGTGCTGTTTGCGCTGCCCGGTGCCTTTACGCCGACCTGCAGTTCGACCCATCTGCCCGGCTATGAGCAGAAGCATGATGAATTCACCGCCCTCGGCGTGGATGAGGTGATCTGCCTGTCGGTGAATGATGCCTTCTGCATGTTCAAGTGGGGCAAGGATCTGGGGGCGCAGAAAGTGACCCTGCTGCCCGATGGCAATTGCGAATTCACCGAAGCCATGAACATGCTGGTCGATAAGGCCAATCTCGGTTTCGGCAAGCGGAGCTGGCGTTATTCCATGTATGTGGAAGATGGCGAGATCGTGAAGATGTTCATCGAGCCGGGCAAGGGCGATAATGTGGAGGGCGATCCGTTCGAGGTCTCTGACGCCGATACCATGCTTGGCTTCCTGAAGCAGCGGCAGGCCGCCTGACCGCTGTACCAGATCCCGGCCATCCGGGTCGGGCTTTAATTCTTCGCAGCCGCCGCCCGCTCCGCTATGCTGTCGTTAACGACAATAATAGACGGGGCGGGCGACGCGCATGGCGATAATGCCGATCGGGCGGATTTTTGAGTGGCAGGCGGCGCGCGATCCTGATCGGCCTTGCCTGACATTCGAGGGGGAAACGCTGAGCCGGCTGGCATTCGACCGGCTGACCAACCGCCTCGCCCGCGCTTATGCGGGCTTGGGGGTCGGGCAGGATGATTTCGTCACCATCGCGCTGCCCAATGGCATCGAATTCTATGCTGCTGCGGTGGCGAGCTGGAAACTCGGTGCGACGCCGCAACCGGTTTCCGCAAAATTACCGCCAGCCGAGCTCGATGCGATCATAGAGCTTGTCCGCCCGAAATTGACCGTCGGCGTGCCCGAGGGTGTGCAGGTCGCGGGTCAAAGCCTGCCGCCAGGTTTCGTCCCTGATCCTGATCTGTCTGATGCGCCGTTGCCCGAGCGTGTGGCGCGGCATTGGAAAGCCCCCACATCGGGCGGCAGCACCGGCCGACCCAAGATCATTGTCGCCGCCGCGCCCGGCCTGTTCGATCCCGCGCAGCCCGGCGCGCGGATGCAGCCGGACGGGGCGCATCTGGTGCCCGGCCCGCTCTACCATAACGGGCCGTTCGTGATGTCGTGTCAGGCACTGTTTTCGGGCAGCCATGTGGTGGTGATGCCCCGTTTCGACGCGGAGCAGACTTTGGCGCTGATTGCGCGCCACCACATCGATTGGGTCATGATGGTGCCGACGATGATGCACCGGATCTGGCGGCTTGGACCCGAAATCCGGGGCAAATATGATCTGTCATCGCTCCGGGTGCTGTTGCATCTGGCCGCCCCCTGTCCCGCCTGGCTCAAGGAGGAATGGATCAACTGGATCGGTCCGCAAAAAATTCACGAGCTTTATGCAGGGACCGAGGGGACAGGCATGACCTGGATCGTTGGCGATGAATGGCTTGCGCATCGCGGTTCGGTCGGGCGGCCGCAGCCGGGCTGCGAAATGATCGTGGTGGACGGAGAGGGCGCGCCGCTGCCCGCGGGCGAGGTGGGTGAAATCTATATCCGTCCCGCCAGCGGCCAGGGCAGCACCTATCACTATCTTGGCGATCAGGCGAAGGCGCTTGAAGGCGGCTGGGAATCGCTTGGCGATATGGGTTATTTTGATGCGGATGGCTATCTTTATCTCGCCGACCGGCTGACCGATATGATCCTGTCGGGCGGCGCGAATATCTATCCCGCCGAGGTCGAGGCGGCGATCGATGCGCATCCGGCGGTCCGCTCAAGCGCGGTGATCGGTCTGCCCGATGATGATATGGGCAATCTTGTGCATGCGATCGTCGATTGCACGGCGCCGATTGATGAGGCGGCGTTGCGCGCGACACTTGCCGACAGGCTCGTGAAATATAAAATTCCGCGCAGCTTTGAATTCGTCAACACCCCGCTACGAGACGATGCGGGCAAGGTGCGGCGCAAGGCATTGCGCGAAGAACGGCTGGCCAGGATGGCGCCCGGCGCAGAACGGACATAGGTCGACTTTCCTGTCCACCACGATAATGTATGAGCGCAAGACAATAACAAACAAGGTGAGGGGGACGCGAAATGGGGAACAGGGCACTGCCGGAACGGCGCGGCATTTACAAGAATTTCGTCGTCGATAGCAGCCGCTGGGACGAGTTCGTTCCGCGCGAAGGGGATATTATCATCTCGACCCCGCCCAAGGCGGGCACCACCTGGACACAGATGATCTGTGCCCTGCTGATTTTTCAGACCGCCGATTTCGGCAAACGTCTGAGCGATTTTACCCCCTGGGTTGATTTGAAGACGGTGCCGATTGACGAGGTGCTGGCCACCTATGCGGCGCAAACCCATCGTCGTTTCATCAAGACGCATACACCGCTCGACGGGCTGCCCTATTTTGCACAGGCGCGCTATGTGGTGGTGGGGCGCGATCCGCGCGATGCGTTCCTGTCGATGGATAATCACCGCAAGAATACAAGCCCGGAATTCATGAAGCTTATCGCGAAGAATTCGGGCGCCGGTGCCGAACGGGCGGATGCCGCACCAACCAGCGCCGCGCCGCCGCAAGCGCCTGATCTGCGCGCGCAGTTCCGCGACTGGATCGTCGCGGAAGGCGCAGGGGAAGGGGCGTTCAACCCCAATACCTCGTCAGTGCTGCATCATCTGGCGAGTTTCTGGGCCTTTCGCGATTTGCCCAACATCTTCTTTCTTCATTATGCGGATATGAAGCGCGATCTTGCGGGCGAGATGACGCGGCTTGCTCGCTATCTCGACATCGATGTGCCCGCCGATGTGATGCCCGCGCTGGTCGAGGCGGCAGGGTTCGAGCAGATGAAGCGCAATGCCGATACGCTGGCGCCCAATGCGCATAAGGGGATCTGGCGCGAAAATGCCCGCTTCTTCAATAAGGGTGAAATCGGCCAGTGGAAAAGCCTGCTTGGCGAGGAAGAGCTGCGTATCTATCGCGATGTCATGGATCGCTTCGATCCTGAATTCGTGCGCTGGATCGAAGGCGGCCGCCACGCCTGACCGGTTCGCTCATGCCGACCAATGGGCGGTGCGCCACCGCTGATCCACTCAGCCCAGACTGCCGCTTTCGCGTAGCCGGTCAAGCGCCCCCTGCAGGATATAGGCGGCCGCCATCTTATCGACCAGCTCGGCGCGGCGTGTGCGGCTTGCGTCGGCGGCGATAAGGGTGCGCGTGACCGCAGCGGTCGACAGCCGCTCATCCCACAGCGCGACTATGGATGGTAGCGAAGGC
>CALAQW010000106.1 GCA_937888955.1 uncultured Alphaproteobacteria bacterium
GCTGAAACTTGAATTGAGCATGGTGGTGGGCCGGCGATCTTATGCAACCCACCGCTCATAATTGATATATTTATCAAGCGGAAGGGGCATTGCATATACAAATGCGGATGCAGCTGAAGCATGAAGAAGTCGACAAGGGAGCTTTAGAAAACGGAGTTTGGCAGATTGATCAAAAATTCAAATGATAGGGAAGCTGGCAAAAATGGAGCTGGCTGACATGGTGCCGAAAGAATGGTTTGAGGATCAAGATACCTCATCATTCTGGCTCAGAATTTATACAACATTGCCCGTACCTCAAAACAGGATAGACGAATACTTCAAGGATGCTATTTGCACTTATGAGGTAAATTCGCAGCCGATTAAATTGGCGATTCTGGGCTTGTATGAAGGCTTTGAGTTATTCGAAGTAAAGAATGGTGTAATTCATATTCATCATGAAGATGGAAAAATGGTGATACCAGTTAAACTGGATAAAATATCATTTCCTAGAAGCTCGTATATTTTCTTCTTTGCTCCCTATGATATTGATGGTCATGAGGGTGATGAAAACCAAACAAAAGCTAACCTAGATCAATTGGAAGCGATTCTATCGACTTATCTAGGAAGCAATACGCTACATTCGCTCATTTATGAGGGAGTACACCGGCTAACAGAATCTTGTCAGTGGCATAATCATGGCCAAGCAGTTCAAGTTCTGAATCGATGTGACGGCCCATTCCTATTTAAAAACAATTGGGAAAATTGCGTTGAATTAACTTCAACAATTAATGCGCTCGCAGATCAAGAAAAGAAGAAAAGAATAGAACTTTCCCTTCAATATTATCAAAAAGGCAAAAACATATTCCGTAGTGAAGAAAAGTTTTTCTTCTATTGGACTGCTGTGACAATAGTTACAGCGGATGCCACCACTATGGAGATAAATAAAAATCTTCAGAATATTTATTCACAAGGCCGTAGTTTTGTTGAGAATGATCTAGCATGGTTGTGGGCCGTTGGTTGTCGCAACGATTTTTTCAAACGCGGCGTCAGACCAAATTTTCACGCCAATAGAGAGCGATACTTCCAATTACTATTTTTAGACTTATTGAGGCATGAATTGGAGCTTGCCGCCCAAGGACACCTATTGAGCTACATACAAAATTGTCCAGGCTGGAACAATCATTAGAAAAAGCACCGAGTAATCTGCGAACACGTAACTTAACGAAAATCTAAAGAATAAAGTGTTCGATCAAAAAATGGTGGAGCCGAGCGGGATCGAACCGCTGACCTCGTCATTGCGAACGACGCGCTCTCCCAACTGAGCTACGGCCCCTGATGCGTGTCACCTTGCCGGTGCGCCGCGCCCTTTTAGGGGGACTGCGCGCGCCCTGTCAAGCGCCTGTCATACAAAATAGCCTCACAGCCTGCCTGGCGTCCGAAAGCGCGGTCAAAGCCTTGCCGCGCCGGAAACGCTGGTATACGACTTTGGCAAAGAAATTGAAGGGATTGCCGCGTGAGCAGCACCGATCAGGATCAGAACGCAAATATGCAGAATGCGGCCAAGGACCGGCCGAGCGGTCGTGATATCCGGCCCTTGCGCGCCTTGTGGCCCTATATCAGTCGCTACCGGAAGCTTGTGATTGGCACCTTGATCGCCCTGACCGCGGCCTCGGCGGCGACGCTGACAATTCCGGTCGCCGTCCGGCAGATGATCGATCTTGGTTTCAGCGGCGATCGCGCGGCACTGGTGCATCAATATTTTGCGGCGCTGATGGGGGTCGCGCTTATTCTCGCTCTGGCGACAGCCGCGCGGTTTTTCTTCGTCTCCTGGCTAGGCGAGCGGGTCGTCGCGGATCTGCGGCGCGATGTTTACAGCCATATGATCGGCATGAGCCCGGAATTTTTTGAAACGACCCGCACGGGCGAGGTGCTGTCGCGTCTGACCACAGACACCACCCTTATTCAGAATGTGGTGGGGTCGGGCGCATCGATCGCGCTTCGCAACAGTTTTCTGCTGATCGGCGGCATGACAATGCTGGTGATCACCAGTCCCAAGCTTACAGGGCTGGTATTTGTGTTTGTGCCGCTTGTCGTCGCGCCGATTATCATTCTGGGACGACGGGTGCGCGGGCTGTCGCGCGACAGTCAGGACCGGATCGCCGATTCAAGCGCCATCGCGGGCGAAACACTCGATGCGGTCACGACGGTGCAGGCTTTCACCCAGGAAACCACAGAGCGGCAGCGTTTTGCCACCGCCGTCGAGCATGCCTTTGATGTCGCGATGCGCCGTATTTCGGCGCGTGCATTGATGACAGCGCTTGTCATCACCCTGGTATTCGGTGCCGTTGTCGGGGTGCTGTGGATCGGCGCGTCAGCGGTGCTGAGCGGCAATATGACGGGCGGCACCCTTGGCCAGTTCGTGCTTTACGCGGTCTTCGTCGCAGGCGCGGTCGGCGCGCTCAGCGAGGTTTGGGGCGAATTGCAGCGCGCCGCCGGCGCGACCGAACGCTTGATGGAGCTGCTTGGCGCGCAATCGACAATTGCCACCGTTGATGATCCCGTTCCGCTTCCCGCCCAGGCGCGCGGCGCGACAAGTTTCGAAGCCGTCAGCTTTGCCTATCCCTCGCGCCTTGACGAACCGGTCATCGACAAGCTCGATCTCAAGATCGAACCGGGCGAGACCGTCGCGCTTGTCGGCCCATCGGGCGCGGGCAAGAGCACGATCTTCCAGCTGTTGCTGCGCTTTTACGACCCGGTGTCGGGCCGCATCACGGTCGATGGCGTCGATATCACCCGCGCCGCGCCAACCGATATCCGCGCGCGCATGGCGATCGTGCCGCAGGAAACGGTGATCTTCTCCGCGAATGCGCGGGAAAATATCCGCTACGGACGCCCCGAGGCAAGCGATGCGGAGGTTTGGGCGGCGGCGGAAGCGGCGCAGGCGGTTGAGTTTATCGAGAAACTGCCCGAAGGGCTCGACACCTTTCTGGGCGAAAAAGGCGTCCGGCTATCTGGCGGCCAAAGACAACGGATCGCCATTGCGCGCGCCATTCTGCGCGATCCTGCGCTGCTACTGCTTGATGAAGCGACAAGCGCGCTTGATGCGGAAAGCGAATTGCTGGTTCAGCGCGGGCTTGACCGGCTGATCGCCGACCGCACGACACTGGTGATTGCGCACCGGCTTGCGACCGTGTTGAATGCGGATCGCATCATCGTGATGGAGGCCGGCAAGATTGTCGCGACCGGCACCCATGACGAACTCATCGCGCAGGGCGGCCTTTACGCCCGGCTTGCGCAGTTGCAGTTTGGCGAGGCGAATGGGACGCGGTCCGAAGCCATGTCCGTGCAGGCTGCCAAGGGCTGAAAACATCCGGCTTGCCGGGGTGACGAACAGCCGAATTTCGGGGAGTGGGAGGAATGCGGAAATTTCTGATCTGGTCGGGGAGTATATTGCTGATCCTGCTACTGGTCTGCAGCTTCCTGGTAATCCGTTTCCTGACCAGCAGTAACTATTTCACAACCCTTGAGCCACATTTTGCCGGCAGTTGCCAGATGCTGCCCGGAGTTGTGGGCGCCGAAGATCTCGACATTGATATCGCAACTGGCACGCTTTATCTCTCCGCACTCGACCGGCGGCGCGCCGGCGACGATCCGCTGATCAATGGCGCGCTCTACCGGATGGATCTGAACGATCCCGAAGCGCGCCCGCAACTGATCTGGGGCGGGGCCGAGCCGGGCGATTTCCGGCCGCATGGCATCAGCCTGCTGCCGCAGCCCGACGGGTTACGGATTTTTGTCATCAACCATCCCAGCGACGGCAGTCATGCGGTCGAAATTTTCGACGTAGCGGATACCCGATTGCAGCATCGCGAAACGATCACAGATCCGCTCTTCAAAAGCCCCAACGATCTGGCGGCCATCGGTCCGCGCCGGTTCTATATCGGTAATGATCTGGCCAACCCGCCCGGCATCATGCAAATGCTTGAGATCCTTTTGCCGCGCGCGCAGACCGATCTCATCTACTTTGATGGCGAGCGGGGTCACATCGCCGCTGACGGGCTTGCCTTTGCCAATGGGGTTGCGGCCGCGCGGGATACGCATCGGCTTTACCTGGCGGAAATGACCGGCAAGGCGCTGCGCATTTTCGATTATGACCCCGACAATGGCGCGCTGACACAGCGCGACCAGGTCCATCTTCAGACTTTCATGGACAATATCAACATCGATGCGATGGGTAACCTCTGGATCGGCGCGCATCCGAAATTCGTTGATATCATGCGGCACAGTTTCGATCCGGCCATCACCGCACCCGCGCAGGTCTTGCGTGTGTCGCTCAACCCCGAAGGCGGCGGCAAGGTGGACGAGGTTCTTCTTTCCATCGACGGGACGATTTCCGCCGTATCGGCCGCTGCCGCCTATCGCGACAAGCTGGTGCTGGGGCCGATCTTCGACGCGCATTTCGCGATCTGCACGCTGCCCTGACCGGCTTCTGCCTGCAGGATTGGCACGCCCGCCTGTTCAGCGATCGGTCAGCTTCAGCTCGATCCGGCGGTTGCGGCGGCGGGCAATTTCATCCTCGCCCGTATCAAGTGGCTGAAACTCCCCGAACCCCGCAGCCGCAAGCCGTTCGCTCGGCACACCTTCGGCAGTCAGGAATTTGACGACCGAAATCGCGCGCGCCGCCGATAATTCCCAGTTCGACTTGAAGCGCAGATTGTTGATCGGCACAGCATCGGTATGCCCGTCGACCCGTAAAATCCATTGAATATCCTCCGGGATTTTCTCGGCAACCGACAGCAGCGCGCGCGCCACCTTGCGCAACTCCTGCTGCCCGTCCGGCCCGATTTCCGCAGCCCCCGTGGCAAACAGGATTTCGGACTGGAAAATAAATCTGTCGCCCGACACCTGAATACCGGGCAACGCCCCCAGCACCTGCCGCAACCTGCCGAAAAATTCCGATCGATATCCCGCCAGCTCCTCGACCTTCGCGGCCAATGCCTGATTGAGCCGGCTGCTCAGTTCCGCAATGACGATCTTGTTTTTCTGATCCGCCGCCTCGGCAAGTTGCAAGGCGGATTCGATCCGCGCCAACTGCCCGCGCAAGGCAACGATCTGCTGGTTGAGCAACGCGATTTCAGCCCGCGCGGAAGCGGAAATTTCCGCTTCCATATCCGCACGCTGGCGCGCGCTCGCCAGCGCATCATCCAGTTCGGCAATCTGCGTCTTTCGCGCGGCCAGATCCTGATCTGCCTGCGCCAGCGTCTGGTTCAACCGGTCGAACTGGGCTGTCTTGTCCTGCAATGCCGCGGAAAGCTGCACCACTTCACTACCCAGTTCACGGCTTTCCGCCTTTTCAAGTGCAAGCAATTCCGCAAGCTCGGAGGCGCGGCGGTTGAGATCGCGCAACGCCTCGTCCCGACCCGACAATGCCTCGGACAAATAGAATTGTGCGACGATGAACACGGACAGGACGAAAATCACCACCAGCAGCAAAGTCGCCAATGCATCGACAAAGCCGGGCCAGTAATCCGCCCCCGACCGTCGTGTGCGCAGACCGCGGGCCGCCATGCGGGACTAGCTCCCCTGCCGCTCTTGGGTAAGCGTGGAAATCGTCCGGGTCAGCAGCTTGATTTCGGCACGCAATTCATTGATTGCACGCTCACGCCCCTCCGCACTTTCTTCCAGCAAACGCAGCAAATGCACATCGATATTCCGCAGATGTTGCTGGCTTGCCGCATCAAGTGCGCTGTCCATGCCTGTTTGCCGTTCAACCAGCGCCTCGAGCAACGGCCGCAAATCCTGCCGTCCTTCCGCCAGGCGGCGCAGGATCACATGCTCCGCCTCCAGCCTGTCGGTCAGGCCGGCAAGCTGTTCCGACAACCTGATGATGGCATTGTTGCCGGCAGCCCTGTTTTCCTCGTTACGCGCAACGATCTTCTGAAGCTGCTCGACGGTATCGGCGGTCTGCTCGACAAGCGCGGTGAGATAGGCCGGCGCACCATAATCAACCTCACCTGCTGCCACCACCCCACCCGGGGTCGTCAACTGCGTCTGCCCCGACAGCCATTCTTCCAGCTCGTTGTAAAAGCGGTTCTGCGCCTGCGCGGCGGACAGATCGAGAAACCCCAGGACGAGCGATCCGCCAAGACCGAACAATGAGGATGAAAAAGCCGTGCCCATGCCCGCAAGCGGCGCTTCAAGCCCGCGTTTGAGCGCGTCGAATATTTCCGCGCCGCCCGCGCCGCCATCGACCGAAAGGCTCTGGATTGTCGCACCGATGGAACCAATGGTCCCCAGCAACCCCCAGAAAGTGCCCAGCAATCCCAGAAAGACAAGCAGCCCGATCATATAACGCGAGATATCGCGCGACTCGTCCAGACGCGTGAAAACAGAGTCCAGAATCGAACGGGTCGAAACGGCCGACAATGCCATCTTTCCCTGCTGCTCGCGCAGCATGACGGCCATCGGCGCCAGCAATGCAGGCGGCTCCTGCGCGATGCGCAATCCCCCTTCATTGCTGCGCTGAAACTGCTCAAGCCATGTAACTTCGGGGCCCAGCATCAATACCTGACGGAAGGTATAGATGATACCGATCATCAACACACCGCCGATCAGCCCGTTCAGCGCCGGGTTGGCCATGAAGGCCTCGCGCAATGGCAAGACAAGTGCACCGCCCAAGGTCACCACCAGCACCAGAAAACCGCCCATGCGCAACAAGAAACGGCGCTGACGCGACATCATCGGGATCGCCTTCAGCGCCAGTTCGTCATCGGGTTCAACTGCCCGGCTACCGTCCTCAATATCCGCCATCGGGGATGATCCATCCTAAGCGTGCCGTCACTGCACCACCTTGCGCATCACATTGCGCACCACATTACCGGCCAACGCTGCGAGCTCAGGGAACAAGCGGAACGAAATCCACCCGCTCCGTCGGCCCGCCATCCTTTGCCGGGCCAAGCGCGCGGACATCGATCCGCGTTGGCGCTATACCCTGGTCTATCAGATAGGCACGCACCGCAAGCGCGCGCTTCAATGACAATCGGCGCGCCGCCGCCCCTTCCTCTTCGCGCATGGCGTAAGCGCGCAGTTGCAATCTTGTTTCGCCACCTGACAGGGAAAGCGCCAATTGCGTCAATGTATCCTGCGCCCCTTGCGACAGCAGTGCGCTATCATCTTCAAACAGGACACTGCCCCGCGACGGCGGCAGCGCGGCGATCTGTTGGGCTGCCTCGTCAGTGACCTGCCGCGGCGCGGGATCGACAACCGCGGCTGCGACCGGCGCAGGCGGCGGAGCGGGTGCAACGATCTTCGACGCATTGAAATCGCGCGCGACATCTTGCGCAATCGCCGGTGGCTCAGCCCTTGGCAGCGGCGGCGCCGGCGCTAGCTTTTGCGGCTTATTCGCCTGATCCGTATTCGGCGTCAGTTTCGATGGACCGGAGGATGCCGAAGGCACAGCAGTTGCAACCGGTGCGGGCGGCGGTGCCGGCACCAGCTTGGGTGGCGCGGGCGGCGCGTCGGGCAATGCCGGCGGCATTACACCCGCCACCGGCGGCGGCGGGGTCATTGCAGGCAAGTCAGGCGCAGCAGCACCATTCAGAGGCGATGGCGGAGATGGTTGCGACGGGATCGGGGCCGGGGCCATTGCGGGCGGTGGCGCGACGGCCATCTCACGGGTCGGCGGGACCGGCTTGGGTGCCGGCGGCGGCGTGACAGCAAGCGGTGCAGCCACATCGGACCGCCGCGCCCCTGATGGTTCGCGTAACCGGACAACACCGGCCCCTTCACCGCCAGGCTGCCTTATATCGGGATACCGCAATCCTTGCGCGCGGCCCCCGTAAGGCGCACCGATTGCATCCAATGCACCCCAATCCACCTCGACGGCTGGCTCGCTCTCATTGCCGATAACAATTGTGTCCTGCGCCTGAGCGACACTCGCACACATTGCGAACAGCGAAGCAATTGCCAGCCCGCCACCCGCATTTCTCAAAATTTTCTTCTTCATAACAGTTCTGAATTCACGATCTAAATTTATACGATTAAAAAGTTCTATCTGCGCAAATAAGCGCGAAAAATTGTCCCCTGAATGGCGGAAAAAAACGCCGGGACCAGAAAATTTGAACATGATATGCACCGCGCTAACATAGCCCGCCGCCGGCAAATGAACAAGCGGCGGCGGCAACAGAACTCGGCCCGGCTATACCGCCGTTGCCTCTTTCAGCAATTTGGCAAGCGGTGCCTGTAATCCGTCATTGGTCGCCAGAACACTGCCTGAGCGCAACATGTCAGCACCGCCATCGCATTCGGTGACAAATCCACCCGCCTCGCGCACGATGATAATCCCCGCTGCGATATCCCAGGGCTGCAAGCCGGTTTCCCAGAAACCGTCAAACCGCCCCGCCGCGACATAAGCAAGATCAAGCGCCGCCGCGCCAAACCGGCGGACGCCGGCTACCTGCGGCATGACCTGCGACATCTCGCGCAGGAAATCCGCATGACCGGATCGGCCGTGAAACGGGATACCCGTCGCCAGCACCGCTTCTTGCAAAATGCGCCGCCCCGATACACGCAAACGCCGGTTGTTGAGAAACGCGCCCTGGCCTTTCTCCCCCACAAAACAATCATCGGTGACCGGGTTATAGATTACCCCGGCAACGATCTCCCCCGCCCGCTCAAGCCCGATGGAAATCGCAAAATGCGGCAGACCGTGCATGAAATTCAACGTGCCGTCGAGCGGATCGATAATCCACCGGTTGCGCGGGTCCTCGCCAGAAATAAGCCCGCTTTCCTCGGCCAGGATGCCGAAGGCAGGCCGCGCCCGCTGCAATTCGCCGATCAGAATTTTTTCGGCGCGCAAATCCGCATTGGTGACGAAGTCGGCAGGCCCCTTGCGCGATACCTGCAACTGTTCGACCTCGCCAAAATCACGCACCAGACTGCGTGCGGCTTTACGCGCCGCACCGACCATGACGTTAATTGTCGCAGAATTGGCCATCGAATATCACAAATCCTCGCCGCACCCGTCCGGACAAACAGGCGCATCAGAAAACGCATACCACAGCGCAAAACAGGCCAGAACGCAGAACAGGCCCGCCTTTACGCTCAATCCGCGCGTTTGACGTAAGTTACTTCTTCGGTATCGACAATGATTTTATCACCAACGCCGCAAAATGGCGGCACCATGACGCGCAACCCGTTATCCAGCATCGCAGGCTTGTAGGAAGCGGCGGCTGTCTGCCCTTTCACGGTCGGTTCGGTTTCGGTGATTTCCAGTGTGACATGCTGCGGCAGCTGCACGCCGAGCGGACGCCCTTCATAGGATTCGACCGTCACTTCCATACCGTCCTGAAGAAATGCGACCCGCTCGCCAAGCAAATCCTGATCGATGTCGATCTGCTCAAAACTTTCCTGATCCATAAAGGTCAGCTTGTCGCCATCGGCATAGAGGAACTGGTAGTCCTTCTGGTCCAGACGCACCCGTTCAACCGATTCCGACGCGCGAAACCGTTCATTCAGTTTCGTGCCGTCAAGCAGATTACGCAGCTCGACCTGGGCGAAAGCGCCGCCTTTTCCCGGCTTCACATGATTTGTCTTGACCGCGACCCACAGCGACGCCTTGTGCTGAATGACATTGCCGGGACGAATTTCATTGCCGTTGATCTTCATGGGGTTCCTAAAACGATGTTGCGATTTTGCTGGATATTCAGGGAAGCAGCCAATACCGCAACGTCCTGCGGCAAGCAGCGCCGGAACCTATCAGCTTGCCCCGAACTATACAATATTGCCGCTTGGGATTGCCGCGCGGGATAGCCGCTCTGGGCCCGTGCAATTCACGCAATTGACCTGCACCCGCCGCGCAGCCGGCGCATATTTATCCGCGTTTATCCGCGGGTATCGAGGAAATCGTCGGCCGTCAGCAGCGGCTCGAGGGTAATCCCCTGTTCGGCCAGCATCTGCGCCGCACCTTCCAGGCGATCGACAATCGTGATTGCATGGGTGACTTCCGCCCCTTCGGCCCGCAGCACCTTGACGGCATCGAGCAGGGAACCGCCGGTCGTCGTCACATCCTCGACAATCAGGATGGTCTTGCCGCGCAGCGCTTCACCGGGCGGCACGCCTTCGATCCGCTGCTGCGTCCCGTGACCTTTCGCCTGTTTACGGATGATGAGCGCGGGCAGCGCCGCACCCGTATTATGGCTCACAACAGCGACGCTGCAGGCAATCGGCACCGCACCCATCTCAAGCCCGCCGACATAATCGACCGCAAGCCCCCCTGCCCGCGCCAGGACAAGTCGCGCAATCGCATCCGCACCTGCCGGGTCAAGCATGGTCGGCTTCATGTTGAAATAGAAATTGCTTTTCTTGCCCGATGCCAAGGTCATTTCCTTGCCCATCGCGAAGGATTTTTCAGCAATGATCGCCTGTAGAGTCTCACGCAAGGCCACAGTTTTTCCTTTAATCCTCAATCCTCGTTACAAATCCGCCGGACACCGGCTGCGCGCGGGTCAGGCCACCGCCCCCGCCTTCTGCGCATAAAGCCAGGCAGCTTCGGCCAAAGGCCTTACCCGGGAAGACATTTCAATCGCCTGCTCGCTTGCCGCCGTGCCGTCGCGCACCCGGCCGCGAATACCTTGCAGGATGCCCGCCAGCCGGAAGAAATTATAGGCGAAATAATAGTCGAGATTGGTAATCTCATCCCGGCCTGTCCGCGCGCAATAGGCGGCCGCATATTCCGCCTCTGTGGGAATACCCATGGCCTTGAGTTCGGCTTCCGGGGTCACCCCAAGCGCGGAATCGGGATTACGCCACTGCATCAGATGATAGGTAAAATCACCAAGCGGATGACCGAGCGTCGCCAATTCCCAATCGAGCACGGCGACAATCCGGGGTTCTGTCGGATGCAGCACCGCATTGTCGAGCCGGAAATCCCCATGCACAAGCGACACGGAATCATCATCGGGAATATTGCCCGGCAACCAGTCAATCAACCGGTTCATTTCGACAATTTCCTCGGTCTCGGACGCCTGATACTGCTTGGTCCAGCGTGAAATCTGCCGCGCGAAATAATTGCCGGGCTTGCCGAAATCCTCAAGCCCGATGGCCTTGTAATCGACCATATGCAGATCCGCCATGAACGCGACCTGCGAGTCGAAAATCTGGCGCCGTTCCTCCACCGTGACACCGGGAACAAGCGGCTCCCAGATCACGCGGCCGGCGACAAACTCCATGACATAGAAAATCGTGCCAATAATGCTTTCATCCTCACACAGACAGAATGTCTGCGGCACCGGCACATTGGTCTTGTTGAGCGCGGTGATGACCTTGTATTCGCGATCCACCGCATGCGCCGATTTCAGCAACAGGCCCGGCGGCTTGCGGCGCAGCACATAGGAACGGTCGGGCGTCACGAGCTTGTAAGTCGGGTTGGATTGCCCGCCCTTGAACTCCTCAACCTGCATCGGGCCCGCGAAACCGTCGATATGCGCCACCAGATAATCGTAGAGCGCTGCTTCATCAAAACGATGATTTTCAGCAACCTGCTTGGTACCTGAAAATTGTTCCTGTCTGTCTTCCGCCATTTGCCCAAACTCTTTTTTGATTATTGTCGTTAGCGTTCCTGCCGTCCGTCAGCGCTGCACCCTGATTGTCAGTCTAGCGCTTTGTATTTTCGCGTGCCAGCGCACGCCATGCAATATCGCGCCGGCAGAACCCGCCCGGCCAGTCGATCAGATCAACCGCCCGGTAAGCACGCGCCACCGCCTCCGACACATTGGCGCCGGTTGCCGTGATGTTCAGCACGCGCCCGCCATTGGCAGTGATCTGGCCATCCTTGCGGGCCGTGCCCGCATGAAAGATCTGCACCCCTTCAACCGCCCCGGCCGCATCCAGCCCGCCAATCGCATCCCCCTTGGCATAGTCGCCGGGATAGCCGTTTGCAGCCATGACGACCGTGACCGCGCAGGCATCGCGCCATTGCAGTTCGACCCCCGAAAGCCCCCCCTTGGCCGAAGCGAGCAGCGCCGGCAACAGGTCGCTTGCCAGCCGCAGCATCAGCACCTGGCACTCAGGATCGCCAAAACGGACATTATATTCAATCAGTTGCGGGCCTTCCTCGGTGATCATGAGGCCAGCGAACAACACCCCCTTGAACGGGGTACCATCGGCGGCCATCGTTGCGACAGTCGGCTTGATGATCGCCTCCATGACACGCGCGCACATCGCCGCATCCATGATCGGTGCCGGCGAATAGGCCCCCATCCCCCCGGTATTGGGGCCGCTATCGCCTTCCCCTACCCGCTTGTGATCCTGCGCCGCGACCAGAGGCAGGACATTTTCACCATCGACCAGGGCAAAGAAGCTTGCTTCCTCCCCCTCCAGGAAGGCCTCGATGACAAGCTCGGCCCCCGCGCTGCCAAACTGACCGCCCAGAATATTGTCGACCGCCGCTTCCGCCTCGGCAATGGTTTCAGCGATGATCACCCCCTTGCCAGCAGCCAGACCATCGGCTTTGACAACGATGGGCGCACCGGTTTCGCGAATGAATGCCTTGGCCGGCACCGCCTCGGTAAAGCGGCGATAGGCCGCAGTGGGAATGCCTGCGCGCGCGCACAGATCCTTGGTAAATCCTTTCGAGCCTTCGAGCTGCGCCGCAGCAGCAGAAGGACCGAATGCGGTGATCCCCCGGTCGGTCAGATAATCCACAAGCCCCGCAACAAGCGGCGCTTCAGGGCCCACCACGACAAATTCGATATCATGTGCACGCACGATCTGTTCGATCTGCGCGAAATCGGTCCCGTCCGCATCCAGCCGCAAATCGTCATCGATACCGCCATTGCCCGGCGCGCAATAAATCCGCGAGACAAGCGGTGAGCGGGCCAGTGCCCAGGCCAGCGCATGTTCGCGCCCCCCCGAACCGATAATCAGTACATTCATGTTAGCTACCACCTGCCACGCCTGTCTTCACACCGCACAAAATCCGGGCCGATACCGGATCCCGCGCTTCTATCACGCACAGGTGAAAAGTTTAAGCCGGGAAAGGCGGCGGGGCGGCCAGATGCCCGGTCTTGCGATAAAGCCGGCAACCTTCTGCGCTCCGGACCGTGTGCCGCGATCCGCAGGGAAGCCGTAACCAGTCACACGCCTGATACGTCCCCGCCGCATCCGAAAAGCTGCCTGACAGCACGAAATATTCAACCCCGCCGGGGAAAAACACCTCGCGCAATTCCGCGCCGGGGGAAAGCGCGACCAGCGCGACCTGCTCATGCGGCGTCGCGTGCAACAGATGCATCCGCTCCCCCTCGCCGGTCGGTTCTAACCGGCTGCTGTCATTCAGACTGGAGCGCACATAAAGCTGATCCTCGGCGGGCATCTGCCACAGCTTGACGAAGATGATGCAGCCCGGTTCGCTGTAGGGCACGTGAGCGGAACCGACGGGATTACGCACATAGCTGCCCGCGGGGAAGTCGCCCGTCTCATCGCTGAAGACACCGGACAGGACGATAAATTCCTCACCCCCGTCATGGCGATGCGCGCTGAACCGGCTGCCCGGCGCATAGCGGACAAGACTTGTTGCGCGGGCAACCTCGTCCCCGTCCCGTTCCAGCATCCGGCGTTCGACCCCCGCCATGGGCGAGGCCACCCAGGGCAGGTCAGATGCGGCGACATGGGCGCGTTTTGTCAGATCGGCGTGACGCTTCATCGCACTCTTCTTTCAAAGGAACTCACGAACTCAAAAGACCTGACCGAAAAGCCAGGGCGGGCACCGCCTACGGTTCGATATAGTTGCCGGCATACTGCCGTTGCCTCGAAATTGGGGCGGGCAGGGGGATAATCAACCCTGCCATTGCGCATGCGCGGCAAGCGGCACGTGCGCGCTAATCCTTGCCGGCTGACAAAGTGCCTGTCGGGAAGATTTCGGTGACATGCCCCATCTTGCGCCCCGGTCGCGCGGCCCCTTTTCCGTAAAGATGCAAGGCGGCTGTGCGATTGCGGACAAGCGCGCCCCAATCATCCGCATCCGCCCCGATCAGATTGCGCATCCGCGCATCTGAATGACGTCGGGCCGAACCCAGCGGCCAGCCGCAAATCGCGCGGATATGCTGCTCGAACTGGCTGACAAGACAGGCATCGATCGTCCAGTGACCGGAATTGTGAACCCGGGGCGCGATCTCGTTCACGATAAGCTTGCCGCCTGAACACACAAACATTTCAACGGCCAGCACGCCGACATAATTAAGCGATGTGGCGACCATCGTCGCGATTGTCTGCGCCTGTTCCGCAGTGTCGGCATCAATTGCCGCTGGAACGGTCGAGATATCGAGAATGTGATTGCGATGTTCATTTTCGGCGACGTCATAGCAGACGACATCGCCTGAAATCGCGCGCGCGGCAATGACCGAAATCTCCCGCTCGAAGCTGACAAACCCCTCAAGGATGGCCGGTGCCTCCCCAATGGCGCGCCAGGCTTGTGCGCATTGCGCCCCGTCGCGCAACATGAATTGCCCCTTGCCGTCATAGCCCAATGTGCGTGTTTTCAACACGGCGGGCACACCGATGACATCCACCGCAGCGGTCAGATCCGCAGCCTTGTCAATTGCCGCGAAAGGTGCTGTTTCAATTCCGATTGCCTGCAGAAAACGCTTTTCGCGCAACCGGTCCTGGGCAACCCCCAGCGCATCGATCCCGGGCCAAAGCGGCACACGCCGCGCCAGCTGCTTCACTGTCGCGAGCGGAATATTCTCGAATTCATAGGTCACGAGCGCGACCGCATCGGCAAATTTGTCGAGCATTGCGCGATCGTCATAGGCGGCAATGGTCACCGCATGCGCAACCTGGGCTGCCGGGCTGTCGCTTTCAGGGCAATAAATATGCGCCTTAAGGCCCAGCCGGGCAGCCGACAAGGCCAGCATGCGCCCCAACTGGCCGCCCCCCAAAATCCCGATTTCCATACCCGGCGCGATCACAGCCACTCTGCCTCAAACTGAATCACTTGGCTGCGCGGCGACGGCGTCTGTCTGCGCCTGCCGCCAGGCGGCAAGCCGTTGCGCCAGCCCCTCATCGTGCAGCGCCAGGATCGCCGCCGCCAGCAGACCGGCATTGGTTGCCCCCGGTGTGCCGATAGCCAATGTACCGACCGGCACGCCGGGCGGCATCTGCACGATCGACAGCAAACTGTCCTGACCGCTCAACGCCTTGCTTTGCACAGGAACGCCCAGAACCGGCAATGGCGTCATCGCCGCCGCCATGCCGGGCAGATGCGCCGCGCCGCCCGCACCCGCGATAATCAGATGCAGCCCGCGCTGCTTTGCGGTTTTCGCATAGTCGTACAGCCGGTCTGGTGTCCGGTGGGCGGAGACGATCCGCGTCTCATAGGGCACAGCCAACGCATCGAGAATCTGCGCGGCATGTTGCATGGTCGGCCAGTCGGACTGGCTGCCCATGATAATTCCGACAAGTGGCTTTGCGTCGCTCATCCGTTTTCGCTCCCATTCCGATCGACGGACCGAAAAAAGCGGGGATTATAAATATCCCATGGCGCGCCGCAAGCTATGATCTTTTGACATGTGACCAGCCCGGTGAATGAACGCGGAAGCTGTGCTAGAGTTATTGCATTAATTCATAAGTTAGTAAGTCTTTACTATATAAATATATGTTTGATGCATTTGTGTCGGAAAGGCCATTATGAAAATCGGTGAATCAAAACCGGTTCGCGACACCCAGCCCGTTCGTACGGGTTCGTCCCGCGCACAGCAGACCGACGGCGCCACACAGGGCCGTGTCATCAGCGACAATACGACGATCATGGGCATTCCGGAAACGGAGCTGACCCCCAAGGTCCGTGATGCGATCATGGCCCTGATGCAGGAGCTTGACCGTTTCCGGCAAGAGCTTGATGTCGCCAAAAAGCGGATCGCGCATCTTGAGACAATCGCAGACCAGGATACCCTGACCGGCATTCTGAACCGGCGCGGTTTCGTGGGCGCAATGAACCGCGTCAAATCCTATGCGGATCGCTATGACACGCCCGCAAGCCTTGTCTATTTCGATCTCAATAAATTCAAGCCGGTCAACGATCTTTACGGCCATGCGGCGGGGGACGAGGTGTTGCGGCGCATCGCGGAAATCCTGTCGCAAAACACCCGTGATTCCGATGTCGTGGGCCGGCTGGGCGGCGATGAGTTCGGCGTGATCCTTGTCAACAGCGATCTGCCCACCGCCGAAGCCAAGGCGAAGCAGCTTGCCGAAGCGATCAGCGCGGAAAGCTATAACTTCGACGGCAAGACCGAACATGTGCATGCAGCATACGGCGTCTATACCTTTATCAAGGGCGAAGGGCTTGATGAGACGCTCGCGAAGGCCGACAAGAAGATGTTTGCTGCAAAGCAGGCATCCAATTCCGCACGCTGATACGCTGACGTCTCCGCATGCGGTCATGGCTGCCAGGTGAGCGCGGCAAACTGCCTTCTATTCCAGTCAGGTTCGCGGGGGTTTATGTCTGAACCGGTATTTTTGTGCCGCCTTGCGGATCTGCCCCCAAGCGGCACGAAAGGGTTTGTTTTGGGAAGCGGCACAAACCGGCTGGATCTGTTCGTGATCTGGCGCGACGGAATTCTGCGCGCCTATCTGAATGATTGCCCGCACGCGCATACGCCACTTGAAACCCGCCCTGACCGGTTCCTCGATCAATCCGGGAAATATCTGCTTTGCACGACCCATGGCGCGCGCTTCACCGTGGCGGAGGGCAAATGCGTCTCAGGCCCCTGTCGGGGGAAATCGCTGACCCCGCTTCCGGTCACGATCAGGGATGGCGAAATTTTCCTGTTAGCGGCCTGATAGCAGATTACGCGCAATTGAGCGCAATCGGGCGCGAACACCGCGCGCTGCACCGGCGCAAAAAAATGCGCCCGCCGCTATAACTTGCAATGTCTTAAACGTGATCTGTCGTGAACAGCACATGAAAGCATTTCATTCATCCAGCGCCCATCTGTTGATCACCGCATGCTGACTGCGGGCAATGACCAGACAATAAATGGAGTTGGAAATGAAGAAGGTGCAAATTGCGACGGTAAGCCTTGCCGTCTTCGCAGGGTTAAGCGGGGCAGGGTTAAGCGGGGCCGCACTGGCCGGTGGCGGACATAATGAACGCCAGGACGCCTTTATCGAGGTGCAGCAGCTCAAGCAGCAGAAGGCCGCAGAGCAAGAGGCACGACTTGCCGCGCTGGAAAGCAAGGTATCCAAAATTACCGCACGGCAATAGTTTTGCCAAAGGTGACAGCATCGGCCCGGCGTGACGCAACTGTCCGCCGGGCCTGTTTTTTGCGCCGTGGCGGATCAATATCCGCAGTATAATTTTTTGCGAAACGGCGTCCCCTTCGCCATTCTGTCACAGTCATCGCCTATATATGGATTTGCGGGCGGGCGAGATGACGACAGATAAAAGGATGACAGGGATGGCCCAGACAAATTCAACCACAGCTTTAGCCCAGGCCGACAAAACGGCAAGCGACTGCATGCCACGCCCGCCGGTGTCGGAGATTATTGCGCGCCGGATCAGCCGACGGCAGGCGCTGGGCGGCATCGCGGCAGCCGGCCTGTTGAGCCTGACGACAGCGAGACCCGCTTTCGGACAGGCACGCTCCAGCCTGAACTTTACTGAGATCGCGCATGGGTACGATACGAATTTCCATGTGCCCAAGGAACATCAGCCGCAAATCCTGATCCGGTGGGGCGACCCGCTTTTTCCCGATGCGCCCGCATTCGATCCGTTGCGGCAAACCGCCACCGCGCAATCCAGACAATTCGGCTACAACAATGATTTTGTCGCATTTCTGCCCTTGCCGCATCCGGCGGGGCGTGCCGATCATGGCCTGCTTTGCGTCAATCACGAATTCACCAACGCGGATCTGATGTTTCCCGAGATCGCGAATGACGCCGGTGAGCCCGTACTCAGCGCGGAGCAGGTCGATACGGAAATGGCGGCGCACGGCCATTCGATCATCGAAATCAGGCAACGCGGCGGCAAATGGGAAACGGTTCTGGACAGCCCCTTCAACCGGCGCATCACCACCCTTGAGACAGAGATGCATCTGACCGGTCCTGCGGCTGGCCATGCACGCCTGAAGACAGCCGCCGACCCCGAAGGCCGCAAAGTCATCGGCACACTGAATAACTGTGCCGGCGGCGTGACCCCCTGGGGAACGGTGCTGATTGCGGAGGAGAATTTTCACGCTTATTTCGCCGGCGATCCCGACAGGACAGCGGAAGCGGAAAATCACAAACAATATGGCATGCGGAACAAGCCGCGCTTTCAGTGGGGCCGGTATCACGACCGCTTCGATCTGGAAAAGACCCCCAACGAACCAAACCGGTTCGGCTGGATCGTCGAGATCGACCCCTATAATCCGCGCCACATCCCGCAAAAGCATACAGCGCTTGGCCGCTTCAAACATGAAGGGGCAACCACCGCCATCACCCCTGACGGCCGCGTCGCCGTCTATAGCGGCGATGATGAGCGATTTGAATATCTCTACCGCTTTCTCAGTGACGGTCGCTTTGACCCTGAAAACCGCTCGCAGAACATGCGGTTGCTGCAATCTGGCACGTTATCGGTCGCGCGCTTTGACGCGGACGGAACGCTGCAATGGCTGCCACTTGTCTGGGGTGAGGGGCCGCTCACACCTGAAAACGGCTTTGCAAGCCAGGCCGATATTTTGATCGAAACGCGCCGCGCCGCCGACCTGCTTGGTGCAACACCCATGGATCGCCCCGAAGATGTGGAAACAAACCCGGTCTCGGGCACGGTCTTTGTGATGTTGACCAACAACACCAAACGCAAGGCCGGCGATATCCATGCAGCAAACCCGCGCGCGCATAACCGCCATGGCCATATTCTGGAGCTGATCCCGCCGGGTGGCACGGGCGCCAGGGCCGATCATGGTGCCGCAACATATCAGTGGGAAATTCTGCTGAAGGCGGGCGATCCCGCCAATATAGAAGACGATGCCGCCTATCATGCGGATATCTCATCGCATGGCTGGCTGTCCAATCCCGACAATTGCGCCTTCGATCATCGCGGCCGCTTGTGGATCGCAACCGATGGCGCACCCCGTTCGGGCTTTGCCGACGGTTTATGGGCCTGCGATGTCGACGGGCCGGGCCGCGCATTGACCAGACATTTCCTGCGCACCCCGCGCGGGGCGGAGCTGTGCGGCCCCTGCTTCACACCCGATGATCGCACCCTGTTTGTCGCGGTACAACATCCTGGGGCGGAACCGGGATCCGACTTCCGCACCCCGAGCACGCGCTGGCCCGACTTCACGGACGATATGCCGCCGCGCCCTGCCATCGTGGCGGTCACCGCCGGCGGACGGCCAATCGGCAACCCGCATATGGGTTAACCCGCACGCGAAACAGGGGCCTGCTCACCATCCTGCCGGGTTGGCCCCTTTTTCCAGGGCGAGGGAGCGCGCAGAATAGAGTTGGCAAACACCGGCTGGCACAAGGCTTGACATTTCCCGCCATCCGCCAATATTCAAACTATTGCTTGAATATTAGAAAGCTGGAACTTTGCCGCTAGTGGAAAAGGCAGCCCTGAGCGCAGCCCGGATCGAAATACTGGCCGATATGTGCAAGGTCATGGGCGATCCCACGCGCCTGCAGATCCTGCTTGGCTGTCTGGATAAGCCGCAAAGCGTCGGAGAAATCGCACTCAATCTGGGTATTTCCGATGCGCTTGCCAGCCATCATTTACGCAATCTCAAGGCGGCGCGTCTAGTCAGGGGGGAACGCCGCGGCCAGCGGGTTTTCTATACCGCTGCCGACGCCCATGTCCGCAATTTCGTGCTGGATATGTGTGCCCATGTGAAAGAGGTGCGCCACGATGTCTGAACAGGCCATCCCCACAGACCGGGAAATGCCCGCCGCGGGCAGAAAAGCCGCGCACCGTCACGCGCATCATCATCACGGTCACCATCACGGCCCGCTGATGGAAGGCGGGACGGCTAATCAACGGCGCGTCCTGTTTGCCATGCTGCTGACCGGCGGTTTCATGGTCGCGGAGGTGATCGGCGGTCTCCTGTCAGGCTCGCTGGCCCTGCTTGCGGATGCCGGACACATGCTGACTGACAGCGCCGCGCTCGCGCTCGCATGGCTTGCCTTCCGGGTCGCGCAGCGCCCGGCCGATGCACGCCGGTCATTCGGCTATCGCCGGTTTGAGGTGCTTGCTGCCTTCGCGAATGCGCTCGCATTGTTTGCCATCGTCGCCTGGATTTTGTTCGAGGCTGTGCAACGGCTGCTCGATCCGGTGGAAATCCACGGCGCACCGATGCTTGGGGTGGCGACCATCGGACTGCTTGTCAATATCGTCGCGTTTCTCATCCTGCATCGCGGGCAAGAGCAGAATCTCAACATCCGTGGCGCGAGCATGCATGTGCTGAGCGACCTGCTCGGTTCTGTCGCGGCCATCATGGCGGCACTCGTCATTCTTGCGACAGGCTGGACCCCCGTCGATCCGATATTATCCGTAATCGTCGCATTATTGATTATACGGAGCGCATGGAAATTGCTGCAACAATCGACGCATATCCTGCTTGAGGGCACCCCCGAAGAAATCGACCGTGACGCCATATACCGGCATCTGACGGAAGCCATACCAGAGGTCATCGATGTGCATCATATTCATGCCTGGTCGCTGAGCGACAGCCAGACGGTCATGACCCTGCACGCGCAGATTTCGGAACAATCCGATCAGTCGGTCCTGCTCGAACGGATGAAGGCGCTGCTGGCGCAACAATTTAATGTCAGCCATGCAACAATACAGTTCGAATTCAGCGGCTGCCCCGACCGACATTGATGTTGGCAGCGGCAGCGCGGTTCGCGTACCATCAGGCTGGCGATGATCGACACATTCGCCTATCACGCCGTTATTCGGCAGGAGTACAGAAAATGACCGCAAGCAGTAGATTTTCAAAAGGCGGCAGCAGCGCATTCCTCAAGACTTTGAAGACGCGGCGCAGCAGCCGGGAGACCCTTGATCGGGCAATACCTATCCTTGCGGAGAGGCCGGCAACAACCCTT
>CALAQW010000107.1 GCA_937888955.1 uncultured Alphaproteobacteria bacterium
AGTGCGCATTTTACACAATAGTTGATGCAGGTGTTGGAGTTGATGCAGGTGTTGGAGTTGATGCAGGTGTTGGAGTTGATGCAGGTGTTGGTGCGGGCAATGCAGCCTTTGCCTGGAAACTTCAGGTAATTATACCGGCAGCCAAAGGCGCGCGCGCAATCCGCCCAAAGCCGCGCTTCTGCCCAGCACAATATCACCGCCATGAGAACGCGCCACATCGCGCGCGATTGCCAGCCCGAGCCCGACACCGGGCCGATCCTGATTTCGGCTTTCATCCAGCCGGTGGAAGGGGCGAAACGCAGCATCATAATCCGCTTCCGCCAGACCGGGCCCGTCATCCTCTACAGTGACCTCAACCAACGCATCGCGGCGTTCGGCCCGGATCCTGACATTGCGGCCAAAACTGCAGGCATTTTCAACCAGATTGACAATACAGCGCTTCAGGGCAACGCGGCGCACCTGTAAATGCAGCCCGTCGGTAACCGATATATCGATTTTCGCGCCGTGCCGAAGCGCCTCTGTCTTAATTTCATCGAGCAGTTGCGCGATATCGACATTTGTCACCGATTCCGCCTGCTGCCCTCGCGCAAAGGCCAGATATCCCTCAAGCATCCGCTCCATCTCTGTCAGATCAGCGGCGAAATCCTCTTTCTCTTCCGAATCCGGCAACATCGCCAATTGCAGCTTCATCCGGGTAATCGGCGTTCTGAGGTCATGACTGACGCCAGCAAGCATCGCTGTACGCTGCTGAATCTGCCGCTGGATCCGGTCCCGCATTTCAATGAAGGCCGATGATGCCCGCCGCACCTCCTCTGCACCTGCAGGCTTGAAATTGGGGAACTGCCGCCCCTTGCCAAAGCCTTCCGCAGCTTCAGCCAGTGCTGCGATCGGGCGGACCTGATTGCGCAGGAAAATTGTCGCAATCGCAAGCAGAACCAAAGAGGAGCCGATCATCCACAGGATGAAAATATGCGCGGTTTCCGACGTGATCCTGCTGCGCGGCGCAAGCACCCGCAAAACGCCCTCGGGCAACTGAACACGGATATCGACATAGTCTTCATATGTTATCGCGTCGAACCAGAAAGGCTGCGCAATGCGGAGTGCGAGTTCGCGTTCCAATGTCGCCGCAGGCACTGAAAAAGGTGTCTTGAGACCCTCTGCTGGCAGCTTGTCATCGCTCAGGAATGCAAGCTCCAGATTGATTGTGCGGGCCGCACGGTCTGCCACCGTGTCAAACTGCACTCCCGCCGGCAGGGTTTGCCAGGTCTCCACCAGCAGGGAAATTTCACTGGCGACAGCGCGGGCCAACCGCCGGTTCACCCGATCCCAATGGCGCTCGAAAAAGATATAGGCGATTACCGCCTGCATCAGAACAATCGGTGCGATGACAATGATCAGGGAGCGCCCGAAAAGCCGCTTGGGCAGAAGCGCTTTTACCTGAAACCCGGCAAGTTTCTGTATTAGTCGGGCCATAACGCATATCCCTGCCCGCGGACTGTTCGCAAATAACGCGGCGCGCGCGCATCCCTTTCGATCTTGCGCCGCAACCGGGTGATTTGAACATCCACCGTGCGCTCCTGCGCAACGCCGGTCTTCTCGCACAGTTCAGCACGACTGATCGGAACTCCGGGCTTTTCAGCCAACAGTCGTAACAATGTCTGCTCGGCAGATGTCAGGCTGACCTGTTCATCCTGCCTTCGTAGCTCGCCACGGTCGATATCGGCCTCCCATTCGCCAAAACGCAACAGCGCGGGGGTGATGGTCGGTTGTGCGGCCTGGCGTCGCAATAGAGCACGAAGCCGTGCCAGCAATTCCCGTGGCTCAAAGGGTTTCCCTAAATAATCGTCCGCGCCGAGCTCTAGTCCTGTAATCCGGGATTCGGTTTCCGACAGGGCAGACAGCAATAAAATCGGCACCTCGGACCGGCCGCGCAATTCCTCGGTCAGCTCCAGGCCGCTTTGCCCGGGCATCATGACATCAAGTATGATGACATCAAATTGCAATCCGCCGAGCCGCGTCTTGGCATCGGCCGCATTCTGTGCCAGCGTGACACGAAAGCCATTTTCACGCAGAAACTTCTGCAACAGTTTGCGCAGCCGCGTATCGTCATCAACCACCAGAATATGCGGTATACCGTCATCAAGCGCGGAAGCCTCAGCTGTCATCTGTCGATCGGCCCCGCTTGAAGTTTTGTAAAATAATCTGCCGGTCCTGCGCATTGATGAGATGCTCGATGACTTTGAAGTATCCGGCAACCGCATCGTCTCCCGCCGCTGCAAAGGCGGCGCGGAAACGTTCGCGCTGGGGCATGGCCAATTGCCGCTCAAACTGTCTGCCTTTCGGCGTCAGATATAATAGCCGTTTGCGCCGGTCCCTCTTCCCCATTCGCTGTTCGACAAAACCTTCCTGAACGAGTTGCCGCAAGACGCGCGCAAGACTCTGTTTCGTGATCTTGAGTATTTCAAGAAGCTGAGCCACGCTGATTCCCGGATAGGCACCAATGAAATGCAACACCCGGTGATGGGCACGCCCAAATCCTGATTGCTGCAAAATTTCATCAGGATCACCTGTAAAGTCGCGATAAGCGAAAAACAGTAATTCAATGGCCCGGCGAAGGCGTTCTGATTCAGAGCTATGAAGGGTTTGCCCTTCGCTATCTTTTACATTATTTATGTCAGCCATATTGACATATTTTATGCATATTGTTACAAACCACGTTAATTTTACGACATATTCGTTCGTCTAGTATTGCATGCTCATGTGATTTCGGGGCGCGTTCTTTCCGCTGGCTGTCTCGCTTGCGGGTTGTTCGCGCAGCTATGTTGCCACAATGATGCGCAGGAAAACTACACGAATTCTGGAAACCTGAGAAAGCTGGCTATGTCCCTATTGTCTTTTGACGATCGCGATGGCGAAATTTGGTTCAATGGAAAACTCGTTCCGTGGCGGGATGCGAAGATCCACGTTCTGACGCATGGATTGCATTATGGCAGCTGCGTATTTGAGGGGGAGCGGGTCTATAACGGGGAGATTTTCAAACTCCGCGAACATACCGAAAGGCTGTTCAAGTCCGCAGAATATATGGGGTTCAAGATTCCCTACACGATGGATCAGATCGACGCCGCCTGCCGTGAAACTGTCGCCGCACAAGGGTTTACCGATGCCTATGTCAGGCCGGTTGCCTGGCGCGGCAGCGAAATGATGGGGGTATCGGCGCAGGACAACAGGATCAATGTCGCAATCGCGGTGTGGGAATGGCCATCCTATTTCGACCCGGAAGAGCGCGCGCGCGGCATCCGGCTGGATATTTCCCGCTGGCGGCGGCCGTCGCCCGAAACAATCCCCTGCTTCAGCAAGGCAGCCGGTCTTTATATGATCTGCACCCTGTCAAAACATGAGGCGGAATCAAAAGGGCTGGCGGACTCACTGATGTATGACTATCGCGGGCTGATCGCGGAAGCTACCGGCGCCAATATTTTCTTCGTCAAAGACGACAAACTGCACACGCCGACCCCCGATTGCTTTCTGGACGGGATTACACGCCGCAGCGTTATCGAACTGGCGCATACGCATAAGATCGAGGTGATCGACCGGGCAATAAAGCCTGAGGAAATGGCTGATTTCGAGCAATGTTTCATTACCGGCACAGCGGCCGAGGTCACCCCTGTCTCCGAAATCGGGCCGTATAAATTTCAGACCGGGCGCATCACCCGCACATTGATGGAAGATTTCGACCGTCTGATCCGCGGGAAATAGACCCGAGATATCGACAAAAGTCGCGTCAAGCTGCTACAAGCAAGATACATTTAACTTGTTTGTAGGTAGCCTGACGCGCTTTTCTTATTCTTGGGGGTATTTTGATGCTGAGACGTCATTATTTCGTTTGGCTTGCGGCCGCTGTCTTGTTGATTGCAGGTTGTGCGCAAACGCAAAATCAAAACACCTATCGCTATGACGAGGTCGGCAAGAGTTCCGCGATTTCCTTCGGGACTGTGATTGCCATCCGCGAAATTGATATTATCGGCAGGAATACGGGTGTAGGCAGCACTGTCGGGGCCGCCGCCGGTGCGGGCGCCGGATCCTATGTCGGCTCGGGTTCAGGCGAGCTTTGGGCGATTGGCGCGGGCCTGGTGCTTGGTGCGGTGGCCGGGGCGGCTGCCGAACAGGCAATGGCTGATAGCAAAGGCATGGAATATACGGTCACCCTGGAAACCGGGATAACGCTTACGGTTGCACAGAATATTGCCGCGACTGATGCGCCAATCGGCATCGGACAACGCGTCATCGTGCAGAACACCGGCGGTTATCAACGCGTCCTTCCGGCAACCCATCTTCCGACACAAGTCAAAAGACCGGTCGGAATTGAACTCGTCGACTAAACCTCTTTCTGGCACTTACTGTAATCTTGGGGAAATTCCGCATGCGTGGACTGGCTTTATTTTTGATGGCGCTTCTTCTGCTTGGCTGCACAGGAACCGCGCATGTTACGACACCACTCGTTGCCCACAAAAGTCAGAAAATTACGGGAAATTATGCGGTTCACATACAATCGGGCGGTTGGCAGTTAAAAACAAATCCGGTTGATGCGTCCTGCTCCTTATGGCGATTTAACACGCCAGTTGACGAGTCTTATGTCAAAGCAATGCAGACCGTCCTGACCGAGACACTGCAATCTGTCGATTTCCGGCCTGATATTCAGGATACCCATACATTAAAGCGCAATGGATATGACGCACAGATTTCCCTTGTTCAGGGACCTGCGGCTTCCCAGTTCGGCATTAGCCCTAACAGCTTTGGCGCCGGAACCGATAGCGATGTTGAGCTAACCCTGCACATCGCAATTCTTTATCCCGACGGGCAAAGGCAGCAGCAATCAGTAACAGGAAGAGCAAGCAAGGACGGTTTTAAGGTTATCTGCAGTAGTATCGCGGACATCATCGCGGATGCGGCGCGTGAAGCTGTACGCGATGTTGTTTCACAGGCCGTCGATTCAATTGACAATCAGCTAGAAATCAGGCGGCGTCAGGTTGCAACGAGAGGTTAGTTTGCCAATCTGACCGGAGATATGTCGATCTAGGCTGCGGGATATATAAAGTCCCTGAACCGGGCTGCTGGTACCGCCTCCCCGGCTCGAACGGGGGACCTCTAGATCCACAATCTAGCGCTCTAACCTACTGAGCTAAGGCGGCATCGCAGGTATGGCGCGCAACCGAGGCACGTCACAGCGAAACAGGCGCGCAACCTAACCCCGGACGCGGGTAAATTCAAGCAGGGGAATGATCTTTTGACATATCGGAGTCAGATCCCCCTTGTGCCGGTATACCGGCAATCAAAACGGTGCTTGGCACACGGTCGGCAAACAACTCCAACTCTTCCTGCCAGGGTTTTTCCGACAACAGTTCAAGCGGCAAAATAATCAGCGCCGCACCAACCTCCCGCGCGGTTGTTTCAACAATCTCCGCGGTTGATGCCGTGAGACGAATCAACGGCCGCCCCAGTTCCTGCGCTATCTGCTGCCCAAGCGCCACCAGAGGTGCGGCCTCATCAACAGCAGGCGGCAGAACCTGAAGCACAGGCGCATGCACACTGTGCCCGCCCACAATTGCGGTCGTGTGCCAAGGTTTGTCAGCCCGCCGCAACATAATCAAATCGCCGGCCGATGCTTCCTGCATCAATGCGCGCAGCAACCGCCCGCGAACGGTTCGAAAGCTGAAAGCCCGATGCGCACGCCGCGCCATTTGCTGCAAGGCTGCCTGGCTGGCCAGTATATGCGTCCGTAACTCACGCTCAACGCACTGCAGATCGAAGCTTTGCCGCCGCCGTGTTTTAATCAAAAACTCGGTTGAGAAAGGCAAGGCCGCCAGTTCAAACAGCTCCGAATCCTCGACAAAAATACCCGTCAGTTCAAGTTGAGCGGTTACCGCCACCTGTTCCGCGATCGCCAGAACCGTCCGGCTTTCCTCATGATGGTCAAAACCCAGAATAAGCCGGCGATATCCCGTCTGCCGCACCGCTGCGGTTATCCGCTTGCCGGTTGTGTCTGTTGCGCTCATGCGTTCAGCCTTCCGTCAGACAATTTATCGCCCGCCAAAGCATTTGATGCGCTGCCGCCCTCTCCGTCTTTCGCCTCAAGTCGCTTCCTGGCTGTTATGAAACGATCAAGCCGCCGCGCCACACGACCGTTGATGCTGTCATCAGGATAGTTCCCTTCGTCGTCAGGCGCGCCGGCAGGAATTCCTGTGAGGATTTCAATCCCCCTGTCGATTGTATCAATTGCATGGATATGAAATTTGCCGGCATCAACCGCTTCGACCACATCGTGGCGCAACATGAGATGCTTGACGTTGGCAACGGGAATCAACACACCCTGCTCACCCGTCAGTCCACGCCGATTACAGATATCGAAGAAGCCCTCAATCTTCTCGTTCACGCCGCCGATTGCCTGAACCGCGCCATGCTGATTGACAGATCCTGTAACGGCAAACCCCTGTTTGATGGGCGCATCCGCAAGCGCCGACAACAGACAATAAAGCTCCGCCGACGAGGCGCTGTCCCCGTCAACACCGCCATAGGATTGCTCGAACACAAGGCTCGCAGTCAGCGCCAATGGCCGTTCCCCGCCAAATCTTTCACGCAAGAATCCCGACAGAATAAGCACACCCTTTGAATGCAGCGGACCACCGAGTTCAACCTCGCGCTCAATATCGAGTACGCGCCCCGCACCAATACCGATACTGGCGGAAATCCGCGATGGCCGTCCAAAGCTGTAATCCCCGATCGACAGCACGCTGAGACCGTTGATCTGGCCAACTTTCTCGCCATCCGTATCAACCAGAATAATATCGCGCAGGATCGCTTCCTGACTTTTTTCGCGGATTCGCCCCGCGCGGTCATGTCGTGCGGCAACCGCCTGCTCAACATGCGCCGCCGCGATCAAATCCGCCCCCGCCTTGCGCGCCCAGTAATCGGATTCACGCAATAAATCGGAAATCTTTCCGATTCGTATCGACAGTTTCTCTGCATCATCGGCCTGCCGGGCTGCCTGCTCCATAATCGCGGCGACACCTGTCGGGTCAAGATGGCTGATTTCCTCCTGCCGGCAAATGGCAGCAATCTGCCGCGCAAACGCCGTCTCGGATTGCGCATTCCAGTCGACAACGTCTTCCATCTCGGCCGCCGCCTTGAACAAGCCCTGAAAATCAGGGTCGAGCGACGACAGCATGTAGTAGGTTATCGGTTCTCCGAACAGAACCACTTTGGTTTGCAGCGGTATCGGTTCGGGCTCCAGTGAAATGGTGCTGGCGAGCGAGTACATATCCGAGGCGGATTCAATCCGCACCTCGCGATTCCAAAGCGCACGTTTCAAGGCATCCCAGGCAAATGGCTGCATCAGCAGGGCGCGCGAATCGAGAAGCAGATACCCCCCATTCGCGCGATGCAGCGCACCGGGCTTGATCAAGGTGAAATCGGTGACAAGCGCACCCATTTGCGCAAGATGTTCAACGCGGCCGACCAGTTCCGCCAGCGAAGGTTTCCCCTCATGCACCACAGGTGCCCCGGCGGCGCCGGAATTATCGACAATCAGATTGGTTTCATACCGCCGGAAAGAGCTGCCAAGCATGGCGGGCATGGAACCTTCCGGGACCAGGCCACCATCGCCGGTTTCATTCGAAACACCTGCAAATTCGGTCGATTCACGCAGCTCGGACTGCATGATGAACAAATGCACATTATCGATAACATCCGCCTGCACCGCATCAAGATACCCCAACACTTCGGGCAGATCGGCAAAGGCGGCCCGCTCCTCATCGATGCTTTCCTTGACGGCATAGTTGGCGAATTCCTGATTAAGCTCGCGCAGGGCACGGCGGCGTTCTTTTTCAAGCCGGGGCATATGCTCCATGATCTTCTGCAATTCCTGTTGCAGCGTCTGGATATCCTGCTCGATTCCCTTGCGTGTGACTTCGGGCAAAGCCTCGAACGTGTCGGGCTTGAGCACCTCGCCATTGCGAACCGGCGCAAGCGCAATGCCTGCCGGAGTGCGAACAAGACGGATATCGCGTGCCTCCGCCCGTTTGCGTAAATCTTCAAACGCCTGTTCCTGCTGACTGCCGACCTCTTCGTTAATCGAGTTCCGGCGCGCGCGATATTCCTCGCTATCGAAAATCGCCGGTATGGCAGTCCGCAATTCGTCGATCATCAGCGCCATGGCATCGCGGAATTGCGCGCCGCGCCCTGTCGGCAGTTCGATTGCCTTCGGCTTGTGCGGCTGGGCAAAATTATTGACATAGACCCAATCGGAAGGCGGCTTCTCCTTCGCAGCGCGTTCCGACAGGAAATGTTGCACGAGATTATGTTTGCCAGCCGCAGTTTGTCCCAACACGAACAAATTATAACCATCGCGGCCCATATCCGCGCCAAACTCGATCGCCGCGATTGCCCGCTCCTGCCCCAGCACATGTTCGGGGTCAGGCAATTCAGCCGTCGATGCGAATTGAAAACCGGCAGGATCGCAATACCTGCGCAATGCCGCCGCCGGCAGCTGCCCTACCAAGTCCCTTCCCGCATCATTCATACCTGTCGCCCACCTGTTTTCTTATCTATGTCATTCTGCTTCTTATAGCTTGGCACTATCATGATATGTGTCAATATTACTGCAATCATCTGCCCAGACTGATAGTCAGGCTGATAGCCAGATCGATAGATTGCCTATGTCAGACTCAAGACTTCTTGCCTATGAGATGATTGATGCGAACGGCCTGACTTTCGAGGTGGCAACATGCGGCACGGGCGAACGGCTTGCGCTGTGTCTGCACGGCTTTCCCGAAACCGCCTTTTCCTGGCGTCACCAGATGCCAATGCTCGCGGCGCTGGGCTATCGCGTCTGGGCGCCCAATCTGCGCGGTTATGGCAACAGCAGCCGCCCGCCAGGAATCAAGAACTACGCAATGCAGCATCTGCGCGCAGACATTGCCGGGCTTATCGATGCCGCGCGGGCGGATGAAGTCATACTGATCGCCCATGACTGGGGCGGTGCCATTGCCTGGGACTTTGCCCTGCGACAGCTCCGGCCACTGTCGCGGCTTGTCATCCTCAATATGCCGCATCCGGTGATATTCGCCCGCGCTGTACGGCGTTGGCCGCAGCTTCGCCGGTCCTGGTATATCCTGTTCTTTCAGCTGCCCTGGCTACCCGAATGGTTGCTCAGCCGGAACAATGCGCGGTGGATTGCCCGCGCTTTCCGCGATATGGCACAGGATAAATCCCGCTTTTCAGAAGAAGTGCTGGCGGAATTTCGTGACAATGCGGCGCAGCCTGGCGCATTGACAGCAATGCTCAACTATTACCGTGCCGCCCTGCGTTATGCGGAGCTACCTGACCCCATGCCGCATCTCGACACGCCAACGCTCATGATCTGGGGGGAAGAGGATCGCGCGCTTGGCAAGGAACTGACGCTTGGTACCGAGGCGCTGGTCACTGAATTTACCCTGCGTTATCTGCCCCGCGTCTCCCATTGGGTGCAGCAGGAAGCGCCCGATCAGGTCAATGCGATATTAGCTGCCTGGCTTTGCGGGGAAGCGCCACCAATTTATGAAACCGCCGATTTATGAAAGTTGACGCACATCTGCGCGCGGGTTGACAATGTTTCGCCCCGGGCGCAAAAGTCGCGCCAATCCTGCAAAAATCGACGAGCCAGCTATGTCAAAAGGCATCAACACGGAATCCGACATTTCCGCCGAATTGCAACTCGGCCCGACAGATCAGGGCATGGTCCGGCTTTTCGTCACGGCTGGCGAGCTTGAAATCCCGATGGATTTCACGCCTGAAGAGGCACGCGAAATTGCCGAGGAGTTGCGCGCGGCAGCCGAACAGGCAGATGCGATGCAGAAACAAAAGCCCGGGCGTCGAAAGAAAAAGCCCGGCAACGCCAAAGGTGGCGGTAACCCGCGCTGAAACAAAAAGCCGGAGCGGTCGCCCACCCCGGCCTTTGAATAAACAGCGACGTATAAATTAGCCGCGCATCAGCGTTTATTCCGCCGCGCGGGCCGCTTCCTGTTCACGCAGTACCGGCATGACTTTCGTGCCAAAAGTCTGCATGTTCCGCTTGGCTGCCTCGAAAGGCATACCCGCATAGCGGAAGCAGCAGGTCAGGTCGAAATCGCCAATCACCGATTTGCGGTGGGCGATTTTCTCAAGACACATTTCCGGTGTGCCCCAGATCTGCACATCCAGATAGGCGTTTGCCTGATCCTCAAGCCCGACCGATTTCAAGATATCGACCGACTGGCCATAGGATTCATAACCTTTCGCATCCTTGAAATGGTCCCCCGCCAATTCGTAATGCCCCATCACGCTGCTCAGATAGCCGGTGATATGAATTTTAGCCAGCTCTTCCGCACGTTCCTTATCCTCGTCGCAATAGACGAAATCGCATGTGATGGGCGGCGGCGGCGGACCGGCATGATGTTTCGCATATTCTTCCTTATACGCATCGATCATGCCCTTGTTTTCTTCCCAGTGGTTCTGACTGAACATCACCTGTTGTGCACCAAGCCTTGCGGCTGACAGAACGGAATCGGGTGACATCGACACACAATAAGTCCGCCCCTTGAAACTGCGTGTGGGGCGCGGCCGGATTGGTGTACGGGGCTGCTTGTAAAATGGGCCATCTCCTTCGATATAGCCAGTTTCAAGCGCCGCGACGATCATCGCTGACGCCTCGTCGAAACGTTCACGCGATTCATTCATATCGATACCGAACGGGGCATATTCGCGCCGCGCAAGCCCGCGGCCCATGCCAAATACGGCACGCCCGTCGGACAGTTCATCAAGCAGCGCAATTTTTTCAGCAACCCGCAGCGGATCGTTCCACGGCACGATCACCGCGCCCGTCGCAAGCCCGATCCGCTTTGTCCGCGCCGCCATGTTTGCAAGAAACACGGTATTGTCGGGGCAGAAGGAATAATCATAGAAATGATGCTCGACCGGCCACAGCTTATCAAAGCCCAGCTCCTCAGCCAGAAGAGCGAGTTCGATCTCTTCCTGATACACCTGATGATCGGTCATGCTGTCATCATAACCGTAACTTTGAAAAACCATCTGGACGCCAAAATCCATTGCCCTGCTTCCCTATTTTTTGAGTATTGAAGCCGCAAGAAAAGCGCGGCCTTCCCTATTTTATTTGTGTCGCCAGCCTAGAAACCGGCACGCATCTTGTCAATTGAACGCCATTACGATGTCAGGCCCCGATCCACGCGGTATAAGGTTGATCACGCCGCCCAAAGGGCTGGTTCACGCCAGGCCGACGGCACCAGCAGTTCGCCTGCGACCTGCTCAGTTGCGGCCCCCAGCGGCAGGGACTGCCACGCCTCGCGCCACTCATCGGGTAGTGGATAAGGCGGCACCACTTCGCTCTCGGGCGTAAATCCGAACCGGCTGTAATAGGCTGGATCGCCAAGCACAAGGACGCGACTGACGCCATATGTTTCGACTTCTCTGAGCCCGGCCTGAATGAGCGCCGCGCCAACACCTGCTTGCTGGTAATCGGGCGCGACTGCAAGCGGCCCCAACAGCGCCACCTTCGCATCGCACCCCTGAACACCGCATAGCGTCAACAGGATATGCCCGACAAGCGTTTGACCGACCGAGGCAACAAGCGACAGAACCAAACTTCCAGGCTCCGCCAACAACGCCCTGACCAGCGGCAACAAATCCTCATCTGGAAAGGCTGCGGGATAAAGGGTCTCAAGTGTAGCCAGGTTGCCGCGTTGGCCGATGCGGATCGCAATATCTTTCATGCACTTCCCGAAGCTGTCCGTTCAGACAATTCCCCCTTTGCGGAATTCAGTAAGCGCGGCCTTATCGAACCCCAGCTCCGCCAATATATCATCTGTATCCGCGCCAAGCTGTGGGGCGGCATTTTTCGGGGATGACACGCCCGGCGTCCGCACCGGCGGTGCCACCATCCGGTAGCTGCCGCCATCGGGGCGGGTATAGCTGTCGATCCCTTCCATCGCCGCGACAAAGGGATTGGCCAGCGCCTGCTCCACATCATAGATCGGGGCTGCGGGCACGCGCCCATCGAAATGGGCCAGCCAGTCGCCCGTGCTCCGCCCCCGGAATATCTCATCCAGCAGAAGATTGAGCGTATCGCGATGGGCGAGCCGCGCGGCGGCATCGACAAAACGGGGATCGTCCTTCCACTCGGGGCGGTCGAGCTTATCGCACAATATCGGCCAGAATTTTTCCTTGTTACACATAATGAATATCCAGCCATCCGCCGTCGGATAAAGCTGACATGGCACAAGCGAGGGGTGCGCCGAACGGGGCAGCCTGGTCGGCACTTCGCCGGTCGCCATCTGCCAGGTCGCAAGATAGCAGAGATTATGCAGCGCCAGATCGAACAGGCTGACATCGATATCACGCCCCTGCCCTGTGGCGCGCGCCGCCGTCAACGCGGACAGCAGCCCGAAGGACATGGCAAGCCCGGTCATCATATCCACGATAGAGAGGCCGCAGCGCGCCGGTGCGCCATCAGGTTCCCCGGTCATCGTCATCCAGCCGGTTTCCGCCTGCATCAGATAGTCAAACCCCGGCCAATTGGCGCGCGGGCCAGTGCGGCCATAAGCGCTGAGATGCGCGCAAACGATCGCGGGGTTCGCGTCCTTCAGCGCGTCATAGGTCAGGCCCAGCTTTTCATGCACATCGCCACGCAGATTGCAGGCCACCGCATCCGCCGTTGTCACAAGTTTGCGAAAAATTTCCTGCCCTTCCACGCGCGTCAAATCAAGCGTCAGGCTTTTCTTGTTGCGGTTGAAGCTATGAAAGAACTGACTGTCGCCCGGTGCAAAAAAATGCGGCCCGACGCCGCGCGCCATATCGCCCCCGTCATTGGGGTTTTCGATCTTGATGACCTCCGCCCCCTGATCGGCGAGGAACATGCTGCCAAAAGGGCCCGCGCCATATTGTTCGACCGCGAGCACCCGCACCCCGGCAAGCGGCAATCCCTGCGGCATGGCGGCGGCGCGCATCAGGCCGGATTACGCGCGATCAGTTGCCGCGCGATGATCGTCCGCTGCAACTCGTTCGTGCCCTCGCCGATCGCAAGCAATGGCGCATCGCGATAATAGCGTTCAATATTGAATTCACGGCTATAGCCATAAGCCCCGTGGATCCGCATGCATTCAAGGCTGTTGGTCAGGGCCGCCTCGCTCGCGAACAGTTTGGCCATGCCCGCCTCCATATCGCAGCGTTCCCCCCGGTCATAGGCTTCAGCCGCCGAACGGACGAGCAGGCGCGCCGCCTCCACATTCGTGGCCATATCAGCAAGCTTGATCTGGATCGCCTGATGCTCGCAGATCGGCTGCCCGAAGGTCTTGCGGAGCTGGGAATAGGCCACCGCCTCATCAAGGCTTGCGCGCGCGATGCCAACCCCGCGGGCGGCGACATTGATGCGGCCAAGCTCGAGCCCGCCCAGGATCTGGTTGAGCCCACGCCCTTCCGATCCGCCGACAAGATTTTCAACCGGCACCCGATGATCCTCGAACAGTAATTCGCCGGTATCGATCCCCCGATAACCCAATTTTTCAAGCTTGCGCGCGACGCGAAACCCCTCCCCCTTCTCGGTAATGAGAAGGCTCATCTGTTTATGCCGGGGGTCGGAGCGTTTTTCCGTCTTGGCAAGCACCGCCAGCACCTGCCCCTGAATGCTGTTGCTGATCCAGGTTTTCGCGCCATTGATCACATAATGATCGCCATCGCGCACGGCATGGGTGCGGATCCCCTGAAGATCGGTGCCGGCATCCGGCTCGGTCAATGCGATCCCGCCGCGCAGCTCGCCCGTGGCGAAGCGGGGGAGATAGCGCTGCTTCTGTTCCTCGGTGCCAAAACGTTCAACCGCCGCCGACATGATCAGATGCGAATTGAAGATGCCCGATACCGACATCCACACCGCCGATACCCGCGCGACGATTTCCGAATAGGTCCGCGCACCAAGCCCGAGCCCGCCATATTCCGCGCCAATCGTCGCACCGAACAGGCCCAGCTCCTTCATCTTGTCGACAATGTCCTGCGGATATTCGTCCGCCTGCTCAAGCGCATGCGCATAAGGCTTTACATCGCGTTCGAGAAAACGGTCGACCGCATCGAGGATAATCTGTTCCTGCTCCTGTGTGACAGCGTCGCTCACCTGATCTACTCCCCCTGCCATGCTGCGGGCTCATCCACCGCATGACCGCGTTTGGGCACAAGCACGGTCCGTTCAAACGTCATGAAAACGGTGCCGTCCGCCTTTTTTCCCGTTGTCTTCACGGTGACAAGCCCCTGGGTCGGCCGCGATTTCGACTCCCGCTTGGCAATCACTTCGGATTCCGCATAAATCGTATCGCCGACGAATACAGGCGCGGGCATCTGGATATCCGTCCAGCCGATATTGGCGATGGCTTTCTGGCTGACATCAGAAACGCTCATCCCCACGACCATTGAAAGCGTCAGTGAGCTGACAACCAGCTGTTTGCCGAATTCGCTGTGCGCGGCAAACGCCGCATCGAAATGCAGCGGATGGGTATTCATGGTCAGCAGGGTGAACCAGCTATTGTCGGATTCGGTGATCGTGCGTCCCGGCCGATGCTCATATACATCACCGATCTCAAAATCCTCATAATCGCGGCCCGCCACCTCGCGATAGCGGTTCGGGCCGATACGCCTGCTTTCAACAACCATGACTTACCTCAATGTTTCGTCTGCGGACGGCTCAACGCAAGCACCGCATCCACCTTGTTCGCGCGATCCAGATGCAGCAGCGCATCGGCCAGCCGGTCAGCATTCGCCGGATCGATATAGGGGGCGGACAGCGCATCGAATTTTGCGCGCAATGCCGCCATATCGGGAAAGTTTTCCGGTTCCCCGGTCGGCACGACGACGAATTTCTCGAAATCGCCGTTACGTGTCCGCACCCGCGCAACCCCGCTCATCTGCCGGGGAAATTCGGCTTCTGGCAGCGGGTCGACAACACTCGACACCTTGCGGCAGAGATCCAGCGTTTCAGGGTCTTTGAGATGTTTTGCGTAATCATCCCAACCCATGCTCCCCTGCCGCAGCACGACAGCAGCAAGAAACGGCATCGAAAACTGCCCGTCGACAATGCTTTCGGGGTTGCGCTTGTCATCTTCCGGGTCGCCGATAATATCCCAGCCTGTTTTGGGCAGACCGATTTCGACCGACTGAATATCGGCGATATCGAAACCATGCTCGGCGCGCAGGGCGATCAGCCCGTCCATTGCCGCATGGCTGTAGCGGCAGGAGGGATAAGGCTTCACCCCGATCGCCATCGTTTCATACCGCTCCCCAAGCCCTGCAACCGCGTTCGGCATGACCGGGTTCGGGGCATAGGCTTTGAGGAAACCGGCCTCCCCCTCTATCGGCTGATCGGGGCCTTTATAGCCTTCGGCGGCAAGGGTTGCCGCGACAAGCCCGTTCATCGCCGCATAGCCGACCTGAAACCGTTTGGTCCATGCGCCATCGACGAGGAATTCCATTGACCCCGCTGCCTGACTGAGACAGACGCCGAAGGCATTGGCGATCTGGTCCGCGCGCAACCCCAGCACACGCCCGGCCGCCGCCGCCGCACCAAACGCCCCGCAGGTGGCGGACGGATGATAGCCACGCTCATAATGCTCTTTCGGGACAAGCGCGAGGCTTAGCCGGATCTGAACTTCATAACCGGCAATAATACCGGCCACGACGTCCTTGCCGCTTGCGCCCGCCATCTCCCCCGCCGCCAGCGCCGCAGGCACAATCGGCGCGCTTGGATGGATGGAACCCGCCGCGTGGGTATCGTCAAAATCAAGCGAATGGGCGAGCGCGCCATTGATCCAGGCGGCACCGGCGGGACCCGCCGTCGCCCTATCGCCAATGATCGTCGCGTCCCCATGCATCAGCCCGAGCGTCTCCGCCGCACGCAGCATGGCGGGCGTCGATTCCGCATCATGGCGCGCCCGGATCGCGACCCCCACCGTATCGAAGGTCAGCGCCATCGCCCGCGCAGCGATTGCAGGATCCAGCCGATCGAGCGCAATCTGCGCCGAAAATTCCGATAATTGCCCGGTAATGGGTCCTGTCATACGCGCGTCCTCGCCTGCCCTGCTGTTTTTCGGTCAACCTAAGTGCCGCACTTCCCACGGTCAATCCATAGGATTATCACGTCGAAGACCGTATTATCGCAGTTGCTCTGTATGCTATGGCACAAACAAGATGCAAATCTCGCTCACGCTGGTCCGCCACCATTGATCAAATATCGAAAAAGTAGGATTGGGATGACAAAAACCGCACCTTTTGGCACCTGGGCGTCGCCGATCAGCGCAGAACTGCTCACCGGAAAATCGATCAATCTCGGCCCTGTGGAAGCAAGCGACGGGCGGCTGTTCTGGACGGAATCACGACCTGGCGAAGGCGGCCGCACCACATTGATGATGCTGGAGGGGGAGCTTCAGGCGGGCAGTCAGAAGCCGCGTGAGCTTGTCCCCGCCCCCTACAATATCCGCAGCCGGGTGCATGAATATGGCGGCACGGCACATGTCATTGCCGATGATACGCTTTACTTCGTGAATTTTGCGGATCAACGGCTTTACCGGCTGCCGATCGGGGAGAAAAATCCCGTGCCGCTCACGCCCGACAGCAACGGCACGCTGCGTTATGCCGATCTTGTGTTTGATACGGCGCGCGGACGCATCCTTTGCATTGAGGAGATGCATTCCGCAGACGGTGCGGAGCCGCGCAACCGCATCGTCGCCATCGACTGCACGGACGCAGGCGCAGAGACAACGGTTCTTGTTGAAGGCGCTGATTTTTACGCCTGGCCGAGGCTGAGCCCGAATGGCGCCACATTGGCATGGGTCAGCTGGGACCATCCCAATATGCCCTGGGACGGGACGACGCTCTATCGCGCGCCACTCAATGCGGCAGGCATGCCGGGCACGGCGACCTATGTGGCAGGCGGGGAGGAAATTTCGATCTTTCAACCTGACTGGTCGCCTTCGGGCGATCTGCATTTTGTCAGCGATGAGACGGGTTGGTGGAATCTTTATCGTGAAGACAAGGGAAAGACGCGCGCGTTGGCGCCGATGGGTGCGGAGTTCGGTCTGCCCCTTTGGAGCCTTGGCACCCGAAGTTACCATTTTCTGCCCGACGATCAGCTGCTCTGCGGCTATATCGACAAGGGCGAGCAGCATTTCGCGCGGCTGGAGAGAGGTGCGCTTGTCCCCTTTCCCACCCCGTTTCGCATGGCCAGTCTGCCCGTCCCGGCAGGCGAGGGTTTTGTGGCGACCGGCGCGGGACGTTCCCGCGCAACGCTGATCGGACGGTTTGACAGGGACGGCAATCTGCTTGAAACGCTTAAAAGCGCGACTGATTGGGACATGGATCCCGCCGACATTTCAGTTGCCGAAGCCATTACTTTTCCAACCGGCGGCGCGCAAACGGCGTTCGGCTGGTTTTACCGGCCGCAAAATAGCCGGTTTGAGGCACCCGATGGCGCGCTGCCGCCTTTGCTTGTGCTCAGCCATGGCGGCCCGACGGGAATGGCAGATGATGCGTTCAAACCTGAAATCCAGTTCTGGACAAGCCGTGGTTTCGCTGTTGCGGACATCAATTATCGCGGCAGCACCGGGTTCGGCCGGGCCTACAGGCAACTGCTCGACGGGCAATGGGGCATCGCCGATGTAGAAGATTGCATTGCGGCGGCAAATTATCTTGCGGGTCAAAAACGGGTCGACAGTAAAAGAATGGCGATACGCGGCGGCAGCGCCGGCGGCTATACGACCCTGTGTGCACTGACCTTCCATGATGTATTCCGCGCCGGTGCGGTGCGTTACGGGATCGGCGATCTGATGGCGCTGGCGCGCGACACCCACAAATTCGAGGCGCGCTATCTCGACCGGTTGGTTGCACCATTACCTGACGGCGAAAAGGTCTATGCAGCCAGATCACCCCTCAATTTTACCGAGCGGCTGAACTGCCCGGTGATTTTCTTTCAGGGGCTTGACGATAAAGTGGTGCCGCCCAACCAGGCAGAAGAAATGGTTGCAGCATTGCGCGACAAGGGCTTGCCGGTTGCCTATATTCCCTTTGAAGGTGAAGGACACGGTTTCAGAAAGGCTGAGAATATCAAACGCATGTTCGAGGCGGAGCTGTATTTCTACGCTAAGGTCTTCGGCTTTGAACCGCCAGACGATATAGTCCCGGTCGAGATCGATAATTTGTAGGACGGACATGACAATGCAGGGCGAGGTGAAGGAAGTACAGCTGGTCGAGGTTGGCCCGCGTGACGGGTTGCAGAATGACCCGACGATCCTGGATGTGGAAACACGGGTGGCGTTCATTACCCGGCTTGTCGATTGCGGCATCCGGCGGATCGAGGCGGTCAGCTTCGTCAATGACAAGCGCGTACCGGCAATGGCCGGCGCGGAAGCGGTGATGGCAGCCCTGCCGCGGCGCGAGGGTGTCTCCTATATCGGTTTGACCCTGAACCAGCGCGGATTTGACCGCGCACTTGCCTGCGGTGTCGATGAAGCGAACTATGTGGTTTGCGCGTCGGAAACCTTCAATCAGCGTAATCAGGGCGCACCGCGCGCCGCAACCCTTGAGACCATGCATGGCATCGCCCGGCAGGCGGCCGACGCGAAGCTGCCGCTGAGCCTGACGGTTGCCACCGCATTTGGCTGCCCGTTCGAAGGTGAGGTTGACCCCGCCATCGTGCTTGATATCGCGCGGCAGGCGGCGGATGCGGGCGTGCGCGAAATCGCATTGGCCGACACGATCGGCGCCACCGACCCCTATAGCGTGAAACGGCTGGTCGCGATGACGCGCGCGGCGGTGCCTGATCTGCAATTGCGCTGCCATTTCCACAATACGCGCAATACAGGTCTTGCCAACGCCTATGCCGCAGTCGAGGCCGGCGTCACCGTACTCGATGCCAGCTGTGCTGGGATCGGGGGTTGCCCCTTTGCGCCAAAGGCAACCGGCAATATCGGCAGTGAGGATATCCTCTACATGCTTGACCGGATGGGGATCAGGCACGGGGTCGATCTGCCCGCACTGATCGAGACGGCGAAATGGATCGAGGCCGAACTTGGTCATCCGACCGCCGCACAGGTCAGCAAGGCGGGACTTTTCCCAAAGGCAGCGGAGTAAAGTGACGAAGAATTCGGGAGAAATACGGCTGATTCCGGATCCGGGCCGGATCAGCCCCGGCGTTGCAGCATAACCCCCTGGAGCAGCACCTCCGCATCGCTGCTGTCCAGCAGGGTGTTTGTCACATCCTGCAATTGCCGTTTGATCCCGATCACATTGGCGGGCGCGCGAACATCCTGATAGATAGCGCTCCAGCGACTTAGCCGTGACGTATAGTCCGCCTGCAGCCGCGGCATCAACGCGACAATCGCCTGCGCCAGTTCCGGATCCCGCATATCGAGAACCAGATCCACCGTCATTTGCCCGCGGACCGCCATTTTCTTCATGATCGGGATATTGAGTGTCGGCACCTTGATAACCCCGGTCGCAGCGGCGTCTGCTGCTTCTTCGGCAAGGGCCGCCTGTGTACCCGACGCGGCATTAAAGATGACAGCCAAAATGAAAAGTGCGACGCCCAGCAGGAACTGGCGCAATCTCTTGCCCATCAAGGTTGATTGGAATGTGTCCATAGCCGCTCCTCCTGACACAATAGCTGCCGCTCGAACGGCGCTGTCCGGGGTTGCGCAAAAGTATCGGATGGTTAGTTAAATAATTCCTTAGCGGCGTCGCAGGCCAATTACAGCCCTATCGCAAGCGCAAATCCGCGTGCCATCACTGCGGCAGATCATGCCGGGATTCGATATCCAGGGTAATCTGCCGTTCCAGCCCCGCAAATCCGTGAACCGTATCATGGGCACGAACCGTTACCGTGCGCATACCGACCGGGATCGTCACATGCGACAAGGATCGTGTGAAGGGCTGCTCCCCCGGATACGGGCCGCTGAAGCGACGCTCATCGATCAATTCCCCCTTTTCATCGAGAATTTCCCAGCGGTCGACATAATGAATTGGGCCTTCACCCGGATGCTGAATTGTGACATCAAAACGAAAGACGCGCGGCATCAGCTTGTGTACCTGCACGTCAATGACATCCGCATTGCCGGCCAGCACCGGATCGACCAGCAAAAGGGACATCAGCAAGGTTTGAAACAGGACGGTTAAACCGCGCCGGTTTCTCGCCGCCCTCCCACAAGACAGGGTGCAATCGCGCATGAAACCTCAGCAATTTTCAGTCTGTGTTTATTGTGGCTCACGGGCCGGCAACGATCAAGAATATGGAGAGATTGCAGAGGCAATCGGCGTTCTTTTCGCGCAATACCGGATCGCGATGGTCTATGGCGGGGGCAGTGTGGGATTGATGGGTATTGCGGCGCGGGCCTGTCTTGCGGCGGGGGGCACTGTTACCGGCGTTATCACCGAGCAGCTTGAGGCGCTGGAAGTTGGCCTGGATAGCGTCACCGAAAAATATCTTGTCCCCGATATGCATGCGCGCAAATTGCGCATGTTCGACCTGTCGGACGGTTTCATAGCGCTTCCCGGCGGTTCGGGAACGCTGGACGAGATTGCGGAAATCCTGTCCTGGCGGCAATTGGGGCTGCATGACAAGCCCTGCATCCTGCTCAACCATAGGGGATTTTGGGAACCGCTCACCAAATTGCTCGCACAAATGCATGATCACGGCTTTCTGTCCCAATCCGGGCGGGACTATTTCCAGTTGGCCGGCACGCCGGCACAGGCACTTTCCCTGCTGAACGCGCAAATCGCACCAGCCAACCGCCCGGCGAACTAAGCAATTAATCGCGGCCATCGCGCCGGCTGCTCTTCCGCCGGACGGCGCAGAATGCTATATGGCCAGCAAAGTAGAATTGGCTTACAGCAAGAGGGGACTTCAATGAGCAAAATTAAGGTAAAAAATCCGATCGTCGAACTGGACGGCGACGAGATGACACGGATCATCTGGCAGATGATCAAGGACAAGCTCATCCTTCCCTATCTCGATATCGATCTGAAATATTTCGACCTTGGCATGGAATATCGTGACGAGACCGATGATCAGGTCACCATCGATGCGGCAAATGCCATCAAGCAATATGGTGTCGGCGTGAAATGCGCGACCATCACCCCCGATGAGGAACGCGTCGAGGAATTCGGCCTGAAAAAAATGTGGCGCTCGCCCAACGGCACGATCCGCAACATTCTTGGCGGCACCGTATTCCGCGAACCCATCAGCATCAGCAATGTTCCCCGGCTTGTCCCGGGTTGGACGCAACCGATCGTTATCGGTCGTCACGCATTTGGCGACCAGTATCGCGCAACCGATTTCGTGGTTGTACATGCCCATGGCCAC
>CALAQW010000108.1 GCA_937888955.1 uncultured Alphaproteobacteria bacterium
CAGCAACGGGATGAGACGCCGTTTTGGGGGGACAAGGCACCGGTTTCCGGTATCACGTCTGCAGCAGGCTGCAAATTTGCCGGGGTGGCGGCTGTTATGGTCGTAATATTGCGCGCATGCTGTGCCACTGCGCGCTGGGCCGCAAAAAGCGGTGCCGTCGGCAAATGTCCGATATTGCTCATGGGCAGATGATAGGCCGACCCGCAGCTTATGCAAAGCAGCGGGCATCACTGTGGGTGCAATCGCTGCTATCGGTTGAAGACAGGTGCGGCTTTTGCCCGGCGATAGACCGAGATCAGGTAAACACTCAGGAACAGGGCGAGGTAAAGCTCCTGCACCTCGCTGGAGCGGACATCGAAGGGAAACAGCACCACCCGGTCAAACGCATAGGCAATTTCTTCAGGCAGACGTACGAGCATGACGATAATGGCGGCAGGCATACAGGCGGCAGGCGGAATAATCCAGTAGCGCCAATCGTCGCGCCCGCCGATAGCGAGATAGTTCAGCCGATGCAGAAGCGGCAGGATCAATCCGCCGATCACCGCCCAGAACACCAGCAGCAGGCGCGGCTTCTGATCAAGCCAGCTAGTCATATTATGCAGATTGGTTTCCCCCTGATCATTGAGCGCGTCGACAGCCTCGGGTGTGGCCCAGCCAAAGAAATGCTGCCCCCAGCTAATCTCCTCTCCTGCAAAATAGAGTGCGCCAAGCCCGTGCAGCAGGAACCAGATCGCGATATATGGTCTGGGAAATTTGTCGCGGTGGGTAAGCAGCAGGATGCCCAGCAGGATTGTGGGCAGCAGGAACAAAGCGGTCAGGTTTTCAATCGCGCCATGTTCGCCTTCCACCCATTCAAGATAGAAGGGCAGATAGAAATAGCGCGACAGGTAAATCGTCGCCAGCATGACCAGCGGAAAGGCCAGCCAGACGAGCGCGTGCAGGTGATTGCGTGAAGATAGCTGAAATTCGGGCATGATCTGGCAAAGTTCCCGTGGCTGTTGCTTGTGTCTGACCGCAAGGGGCCGTCAGGCATCCGGCGCGCATCTTAGGGGGCGGCATTTGTCACTGCAATATGGGCTGCGCGATCGCGCGGGAGGAGCGGCATGACGGTCAGGAGCGCCGATAAAAATCGCCTGGATCGCTAGGCTATCGGATGACACTCTAGTAGTGTGGCGGTCAGCTTGCGGCAAGGGAGAATCGGATGAGCGAACAGGATCAGTCGGCGTCGCCATTGCCGCGACGCAATGTGATAGCCGCCGCGGTGGCCACTGTGGTTGCAGTCATTGTTGGTGTGATAGGTGTCGTTTTCTGGCAGTCGGAGCAGTCCGACGGGCCGCAGGGGCAAGAGCCGCCGGCTGCCGCCGCGCCGGGCGAGCCTGTGGTGCAGCGATTAGCGGACATGCCTGCGGGCACTGCAGATGCGCATCGCTCGGGGGCGGAAAATGCGGCTTCAGATCAGATACCGGAAGCTGCAACAGCAGATTCATCCGCAATGTCTGCAGATCCCGCGGCCCCCGGGGCAGAATTGCTGCCCCCAAGCTTTGATATTGTGCGTGTGTCGCCCGATGGTCGCGCGGTAATTGCAGGCAAGGCCGCGCCTGGCGCGCAGGTAACGGTATCGGCAGGGGAAAAACGGATTGGCACCGTAACAGCCGATGACAGGGGTGATTGGGTATTGGTGCCCGATGCCCCGATACCGCCAGGCGATCAGATTTTGTCCCTGCAGGCAAAATCGGGCAGCACCGGTGCCATAAGCTCCAGTCAGTCAGCAATCATCTCAATTCCCGAGCGCCCGGACGAGGAGGTGCTGGTCGCGATTACCGAACCGAATGCGCCGACCCGTCAGCTCGTGCAGGGGGCGGCAGGCGAGCTGGCGCATCTGCCCGCAGACAAGCCATTTATTTCGGTCGCCGCGATCGATCTGCTGTTGGCTGGCGATAAGGCTGAAGGCAGTGACAAGGGCGAAGCTGATGGTGCAGCAGACGCCGGCACAGCCATTTTCTCAGGCCGGGCGCGTGCAGGCAGCCGCGTCAATCTGTACCTCGATGATCAGTTCATCGGGACGACAACTGCGAATAAATCCGGGGTCTGGTTATTGCGCAGCGGCGTGGCGGTAGCAGCCGGGACACATCGCCTGCGCGTTGATCAGATCGGTGCGGCCGGCGAGGTGTTACTGCGTGCCGAGGTGCAGTTTGTGCGCCAGGCCGCTGGCAGCCTGTCGATTTCGGGGCAGCAGGTTCATATCTTGCGCGGCAATTATCTGTGGCAGATTGCGCGCAACCTGTTCGGGGCGGGGCATGCCTATAGCTATATCTATAACGAAAACCGGGATCAGATCCGCGATCCGGACCTGATCTATCCCGGGCAGATATTTGCTATTCCGGTTTCTGAACCAGCAGACAGGACCCCCTAGCGTGAGAGCTTTCGCGGCAGGGGCGGAAGACCCCGACTGGCCGGAAAACCACTGGAAAACCCTGCGCACGATGTTGCCTTATCTGTGGCCGCAAGGGTTGCCCGGATTGCGGCTGCGTGTCGTTCTGGCCATGATTTTGCTGCTGATATCCAAGCTGATCATCGTTTATGTGCCGTTTCTTTATAAGGCGGCCGTCGACAGCCTGAGCGGTGGGGTCGCGGGTGAGGGAGCGGATATCGCAACACGGGTTGCGCGTCACATCGATCTGCTGGCGGTGCCGCTTGCCCTGATTGTTGCCTATGGCGTGGCGCGTGCGCTGCACCAGATTTTTGCCCAGGGGCGCGATGCCATCTTTGCCGATGTCGGCCAGCATGCGATGCGTCAGGTCGCACTCAAGACTTTTCAGCATGTGCATGGCTTGTCGCTGCGTTTTCATCTGGAACGGCGTACGGGCGGGTTGAGCCGGACTATTGATCGCGGCATCAAGGGGATTGATTTCCTGCTCCGCTTTACCCTGTTCAACATTGCGCCCACCTTGATCGAAATCCTCCTGGTCGCGGGGGTGATGCTGTATGTTTTCGATATCTGGTTCATGCTGGCGACGCTTGCGATTGTCGCATTCTATGTCTGGTTCACCTTCAAGGTAACAGAATGGCGCACACGCCACCGCCGGATCATGAACGATCGCGATACCGAAGCGAATACCAAGGCGATCGACAGTCTGCTGAATTTCGAAACGGTCAAATATTTCAACAATGAGGCGCATGAAAGCGCGCGCTATGATCAGGCGCTTGCGGGCTATCAGAAGGCTGCGGTGACAACCCAGAAGAGCCTTGCCTTCCTGAATGGCGGGCAGGGCATCATCATTGCCATCGGTTTGGCACTTGTCATGCTGATGGCGGCGAATGGTGTGATTGCAGGGCGGTTGACGCTGGGTGATTTCGTGCTCGTCAATGCGATGCTGATCCAGCTTTTCGTGCCGCTTAACCTGCTTGGCTCGGTCTATCGGGAAATCAAGCAGTCGCTGATCGATATGGAGACGATGTTCAACCTGCTCGACGAACCCGCGGAAATCAAGGATGTCCCCGGTGCGGCCGCGCTTGTCGTGGGGGCTGGGGAAATCCGCTTCGACCATGTCTGCTTTTCCTATGAGCGGGAGCGCCCGATCCTGAAGGATGTGTCCTTTACCGTGCCGCCTGGCCGCAAGCTTGCCATCGTCGGGCCAAGCGGTGCGGGCAAATCCACCATCTCACGGTTGTTATTCCGCTTTTACGATCTCGATGCGGGGTCGATCACAATCGACGGCCAGGATATCGCGAAGGTCACGCAGCGATCGCTGCGCGCGGCCATCGGCATGGTGCCGCAGGATACGGTGCTGTTTAACGATACGATCCGCTACAATATCCGTTACGGGCGGCCTGATGCCTCGGATGCGGAAGTGGCGGAAGCCGCGCGGCACGCCCATATCGCGGAATTCATCGACAGTCTGCCGAAAGGTTATGACGCGCGGGTCGGGGAGCGGGGGCTCAAGCTGTCGGGCGGCGAAAAGCAACGGGTGGCGATTGCGCGGACATTGTTGAAATCACCGCGGATTCTTGTGCTTGATGAAGCGACTTCAGCTCTCGACACGCATACCGAGCGTGAGATACAGGCATCACTGTCGGAGATTGCGGAAGGCCGCACGACGCTTGTGATCGCGCATCGCTTGTCGACGATTGTCGATGCGGATGAAATATTGGTACTTGCGGCGGGCAGGATTGCCGAACGTGGTACCCATGCGTCACTTTTGGCCCGCAACGGGGCTTATGCCGATTTGTGGCGGCGTCAACTGGACGAAAGCGTTGCCGCGGAGGAAGCGCTGACAGATCGGCCGCCGGGTGAGGGTAGTGCTGTTTTAGCGGGCGAGATATGAGCTTGTGGCGTTGGGGCCCGGTCCGGTTTTGTTAACCCCCTGGAATTGTTATTCTTCGATACCGCGCCAGAGATTACGCTGTGAATAAGGGATTACGCTGTGAATAAAGGGAAGAATTGTGGTTGATTCAATAACGTCGGTATTGGTGCCAATCCATCGTGAGGGATATAAGTTTCTTGCGATATTTGCCGCTGTTACCTTTATTCTTTTCTTTGTGGCTGTGCCTTTGGGCTGGATCGGTGTCGTCCTCACGCTGTGGTGCGCCTATTTCTTCCGCGATCCTGAACGGGTGACCCCGGAAGGCGACGGGCTTGTAATCAGCCCGGCGGATGGTGTGATCTCGGCGATCGAGCAGGTGCCGCCGCCGCCCGAGCTTGAGATGGGTGAAAGCCCGATGACGCGGGTCAGTGTTTTCATGAATGTATTCAACTGCCATGTGAACCGGATGCCGATCAGCGGGGAGATAACGGCGATTGCCTATACGCCGGGCAAGTTTCTCAACGCCTCGCTTGATAAGGCCAGCGAGGATAATGAGCGCAACGCGTTGCGTATCCAGGGGCTTGCGGGGCAGGAGATCGCGGTCGTGCAGATCGCAGGGCTTGTGGCGCGCCGGATTGTCTGCTGGAGCAAGCAGGGGCAGTCGCTGCGCGTGGGCGGCCGTTTTGGTATGATACGCTTCGGCAGCCGGGTCGATGTCTATTTGCCCGACGGCACCGCGCCGCTTGTCGCGCTCGGGCAGACGATGATTGCCGGTGAAACGGTGATCGCGGAAATCGGCAGGTCCGAGGCACGGTCAGGGTTGCGGCAATAGGCGGCGAGGCCGTGTGCGCTGCGCCACGATAAGGGATGCTGAATTATGGCCTTGGGTGATCGAAAGCTGAGACAGTTACCGGTACGCAGCCTTGCCCCCAATATTCTCACCGTATTGGGATTATGCGCCGGCCTGACCGCATTGCGGTTCGCGCTACAGGGCCAGTTTGAGAAAGCAATTATCGCGGTGATTGTGGCCGCGGTTATTGATGCGCTGGATGGCCGCGTTGCCCGGTTCTTGAAAGGGGCGACCAAATTCGGGGCGGAACTCGACTCGCTTGTCGATTTCGTCAATTTCGGCGTTGTGCCCGTGATGGTCCTTTATCTTTGGAATTTGCGGGATCTGGGCGGGCTTGGCTGGATTGCCGTGCTTGGTTTTGCGGTTTGCTGTGCGTTGCGACTGGCGCGTTTCAATACCGCGCTTGAAGCGCCTGACAAACCGGTCTGGAGCAGCAAGTTTTTTGTCGGGGTTCCAGCGCCTTCAGGGGCGGGGCTTGCCATTCTGCCGGTTGTATTGGCATTTCTGGGCTGGGACTGGATTGCCGATTCACCGTTTTTTGTTGCCCTTTATACCGGGGCAATTGCAGCCTTGATGATCAGTCGTATTCCCACTTTCTCCTTCAAGGGCATGAGTGTCCGGCGTGATATGGTGATGCCGATCCTGCTGATCGTGGGGCTCGGTGCGGCGGTCCTGCTAAGCTATCCTTGGGGGTTCCTGACCGCGCTGGGGTTTGGTTATCTAGCGCTTATCCCGTTCAGCATTCTGCGCTATCGCCGCTATGCATCGGGGAGTGAAATGCTGGCCGCCCAGGCCGATCAGGATGATGCGCCGGTTCCCTGAGGCACATTTGTATTCAATCCTGTGCCGCCTGTTCCGCCTGAAAGGCACTGTCGAGTGCCTGGGCCAGTGTTTCGGGTTCCTGCGCGCCTACCAGCAAGTACTTATTGGCGATGACATAGGCCGGCACGCCCTGAATACCGATTTTTCGCGCCGTGGCGTCCTCGCTTCGGATCAGTGCCTCATCCGCATCGGTGGCGAGTAGTTTCATCACGATATCGGTATCCATCCCCACTTCCCCTGCGATGTCGAGCAGCACGGCATGATCGCCGATATCCTGACCTTCCGTGAAATAGCGGCGGAACAGTGCCTCCACCACCACTGGCTGCCGATCCGTGCTATGGGCCCAGCGGATCAGCCGATGCGCATCCAGCGTATTGGGAGAACGGGCGATTTTGTCGAAGTTGAATGTGATCCCGAGGGCGGCGCCCGCCTCAAGCAGTGCGTCCATCACCTTGCCCTTGCCCTTTGACTCGCCGAATTTACGGCGCAAATGCTCCTTACGGTCCATGCCGCCGCGCGGCATATCCGGATCAAGCTGGAACACCCGATAAGCAAGATCAATCGGCAAGTCAGGCCGGCTGGCCAGTGCCAGTTCCATGCGCTTTTTTCCGATATAGCACCAGGGGCATACCGGATCAGAGATGATATCGAGTTGCATAAGCCATAGCCTACCCCATTTACGCGCCGCTGTTAACCGTCAAGCGGCAATGGGTGTGCAGGGATATCCGGCTCAGGCGCTGTTTGCTATGGCTTCGGCGATCAGCGTTTCTGCGTCCCAGCCATATTCCAGATTGGCGATCCCCGTGGCGACATGCGGGCGGATCGGCTCGCCTGTCACCTGTCCGCTCGCATGCGATGACAGCTCGGTATAATTAATGACGCTGCTGATCCGGTGTGCCACCGCCGTTCCTGCCTCCGGGGGCGTTTCAGGCATCAGTAACGCGAAACGGCTGCCGCTCAACCGGGCAGACAGATCCTCGCCCCGAACCAGCGTATTGATCAGTATGCCGATCTGCTGCAGTACCTTGTCGCCCATGGCGTAACCGTGCAGCTTGTTGATCTCGTGCAGGTTTTCAACACTGAACAGCGCCAGGGTAAGGTTCTTGTGGCGCGTATGGGCATCTGCCACAAGCTGGCTCAGATGCTCCATCAGGAAGCCACGGTGATAAAGCCCGGTCAAGGCGTCGCTTGTGGCGACATCATGTGGCCTGCCATAAAGTGTCAGCAGCGCCACCCGGTAATATTGCTGTTTGATCAGAATGCCCAGCCGCCCCTTCAATTCATTGGGGTCTGTTGGCCGGTACAGGACATCGGATGCCCCGGCGAGATATGGCGCGCCGGGATCATCAAAACAATCGGCTTCAGCGAAACAGACAAGCGGCGTGTTGAATAATTTCGAATCCCGGCGGACATGCCGGCAAAATTGCAGATAGTTTTCTTCATCACCCGCTGCGACATTGATGAGAATGGCGTCATAGCGTCGCTTTTCGAGATAGGCATACGCATTGCCCGTCGTATGCGCCCGCGCGATCGTGCCATATTCTGCAAGCGTTTCCTCCAGCATCGCTTCATCATCGGCGGTTGGGCCGACCAGCAGGAACTGTGCATCGTCGATTTTTTCGGGTAATTGCAATGCACTGATTTCGTGCGAGCCATATTTTGCGCAAGTTTGCGCCCGGTGGCGCAATTCGGCCTGCATGGTGTTGATGCGCGCCAGCGAATCGAGCCGGTTGAAAAGCTGCAGGTCGTGATAGCCATGTGGCAAACAAGCGTCGGCACCGGCTTTCAGGCCGTCGCTATGAGCCGAGCCATGATTTTCGTTGGCGATCAAGATAAGCGGAACCTGCGCGGTTTCGCTGCGGTTTTTCAGGGCGCGGGTGAGATTCAGGCTGGAATTGCCCTGACTGCCTTCGCCCAGAATGATCACATCAGGGCGTGCGGTGACCACAAGATCAAGCGCATCCTCGCCACGTTTGCAGGCAATGCTTTCATAACCGCGTTGCAGCAATTTTGTTGCCAGCATATCTGCTTCGGAGGGTGTATCGTTATAGACAAGTACCCGCGCGCCGTTGGTCATGCCGCTGATCCTTTGCTTGCAATTTTGCGAATGCTAGGCGATGGGGAGTTAAGGTTCCGTTTAGAAAGCCGTGCTGCTCAGATTGAGGGCCGGAGTGACGATCGCTGGTCTCAAACGGCGGATCGCAATCAAAAAAGGAGTTGGAAAATGTCGCAGGGGATCGGGGATGTGACGGGCAAGAATATTCTGATAACCGGCGCAACAAGCGGGCTTGGCTGGCATTTCGCGCATCTGTTGAGCGGCGCGGGTGCCCGGGTCGTGATTACCGGCCGGCGTATCGAACGGCTTGAAACCCTGTGTTCGGAAATTGAAAAGGCAGGCGGCCGCGCTTTGCCCATCGCGCTTGATGTCTGCAGTCTGGACAGTATCGCACGCACCGTCGAGGAGGCGGAGACCGAGCTCGGGCCGCTCGACGCGCTGATCAATAATGCGGGGATCAGCATGGAAGGCCGCGCCCTGGAGGTGAATGGCGAAAATTACGATGCCATCATGGATACCAACCTGAAAGGCCCGTTCTTCATGGCAACCGAGGTGGCGCGCCGGATGATCGCGCGCCGCAAGGAAGGCTCCGACACGGTCGGTAAAATCGTCAATATCGCGTCTGTTGGCGCGCATACCCTGCTGCCGGGGCTGTCGCTCTATAACATGGCGAAGGCCGGGCTGATCATGATGACCCGCGCCCTGGCGCGCGAATGGGCGCGCCAGGGGGTCAATGTGAACGCAATCTGCCCGGGCTATATCGAAACCGAACTCAACAGCACATGGTTCAATTCCGAGCCCGGCAAGAAACAGATTGCGACTTTTACCCGCCGCCGTTTGCATCATGCGGAAGATCTGGACGGGGTACTGCTGCTGCTGTGTTCGGACCGTTCGGATGCGATGACCGGGTCGGTGATTGATGTCGATGACGGGCAGTCACTGGTCGGTATCGGATAAGCCACCGGGCCTGGCCGGAGCATGCGTGTGACGGTTTACGGCTCCCCGCGCACGCGGTAAAACCAATCAGATAAGAAATTCACCAATCGAGGGAGGGCGCCACCATGCCGGGACCATTATCAGGGGTAAAGATTATCGAGATGGCGGGGATCGGCCCGGGGCCGTTCTGCTCCATGCTGCTGTCGGATATGGGTGCTGATATCATCCGGATCGACAGGAAAAGCGCCAAGGGCGGCGCGAAGTTCAAGGAAGGCGCGAAGTTCGAGATTGGCGCGCGTGGTCGCCGCTCGGTCGCGCTTGACCTCAAAAAGCCCGAATCGGTTGAGGCTGTGCTCAAGCTTGTGGAAAAGGCTGATGCGCTGACCGAAGGGTTCCGCCCCGGTGTGATGGAACGGCTTGGGCTTGGTCCCGATGTCTGTCTGAAGCGCAACCCCAGGCTTGTGTTCGGGCGGATGACCGGCTGGGGCCAGGATGGTCCGCTGGCGCAGGCGGCCGGCCATGATATCAACTATATCGCGCTGACCGGCGCATTGCGCTCAATCGGCCGCAAGGGCGAAAAGCCGATGCATCCGCTCAATCTCGTCGGGGATTTCGGGGGCGGTGCGCTTTATCTCGCCATGGGCGTGTGTGCGGCGCTCTATGAGGCGAAAGTGTCCGGCAAGGGGCAGGTGATCGACGTTGCGATGACCGAGGGCGCAGCCTCGCTGATGTCGATGTTCTATGGCATGCGTGCGGCAGGTATCTGGAATGATGAGGTCGGCACCAATCTGCTCGACAGCGGTTCGCATTTTTATGACAGCTATGAATGCGCTGATGGCGAATATATCTGCCTGGGGTCGATCGAGCCGCAATTCTATGCCGAACTGCTTGAGAAAACCGGGCTGACCGACGATCCCGATTTCCAGCAGCAGCATAATCGCGAGAAATGGCCCGGCCTGAAAGAGCGGTTGATCGCGCTGTTCAAGACCAAGACGCGCGATGAATGGAATGCGATCATGGAGGGAACCGACATCTGCTATGCGCCGGTCCTGTCGCTCGTCGAGGCACCGAAGCATCCTCACAATGTACATCGCAAGGCATTCGTCGAGCTTGATGGCGTTGTGCAGCCCGCACCCGCGCCGCGTTTCAGCCGGACGCAGTCGGAAATTCAGGGGCCGCCACCCTTCATCGGGCAGCATTCCGAAGATGCGCTTGCCGATTGGGGAATTTCAGCGGACGAGATTGCCGCACTGAAGAAATCCGAGGCAATCTGATACCTGTCAGCAGGGGGAGCGGGAGTTGTGAGTGCATTACCCGGCACGACGGGCCGTCGGCGCATCTATCTGATGCGCCATGGCCATGTCGATTATTTTTCGCCCGAAGTTATTGCGTCGGGGGATTATAACGGCGTCCCGCTAACCCCGCTTGGTCGTGAACAGGCGCTTGCGGCGGGCGATGCATTGGCTGACATTCCCTTTGACCGGGCGGTTTGTTCGGGCTATCGCCGGACGGAGGAAACAGCAAGGCTCGTGCTGTCGCGGCATGCCGAATGTGCCGATTTGCCGCTTGAAACCGAGCCCGATCTTGTGGAATTGCATGGCAGTACTGACGCTCCGCCCATGTCGCGGGAAAAATTTGCTGCCGCCATGGCGTTTCAGTTCGATAATGCGGCGGAGCCCGGCGCGCGCATGGGGCTTGGTACCGATGGGGAGCTGTTTTCGGCTGCGGCCGCACGGGGTGAGCGTGCATTCCTCCGCCTGCTGAGCGAACCTGACTGGGCGACCATGCTGGTTGTCGCGCATGAGGGGATCAACCGGCTTCTGCTTGGCTGGGCAACAGGCGCCGGCCTCAAGGGCGTTCAGGCATTCGAGCAGGATACCGCCTGTATCAATATCCTTGATTTCGATCTGGTGCCTGTCGAAACGGGGGAAGGCAACGAGATCAGCCGCGCCATGATCAAGGCGCTGAACCTTACCCCTTACAACCACACGAAGTTCGGCATGAACATGACAAGCCTGGAACGGATCATGAGCCCGGCCGAGGAGCATCACTAAGGCCTGCCTGGTTCAAAAATTATCACGCGGATATTCGGTATCCCCGCGATACCAGTCTTCAATAATTTTCCAGGCGGTTTCCGCATCCTCCACATAGCGGAAAATATCGAGATCCGCTTTTGCGATCATGCCTTCTTCCGCCATGGTTTCGAAATTCACGATGCGGCGCCAGTAGCTCTCGCCAAACAGCAGCACGGGTATGGGGTCGATCTTCTGTGTCTGGATCAGCGTCAATGTCTCAAACAGTTCATCAAGCGTGCCAAATCCGCCGGGAAAGATCACCAGCGCACAGGCGCGCATCAGAAAATGCATTTTCCGCAAGGCGAAATAGTGGAACTGAAAGCACAGATCCGGCGTGATATAGGGGTTTGGCAACTGTTCCATCGGCAAGACGATATTGAGGCCGACACTCATTGCCCCGGCATCATCGGCCCCACGGTTAGCGGCTTCCATAATTCCCGGACCGCCGCCTGTCACAATGACGAACTTGCGTTCGCCGTCGGTTTGGCCAATTTCGGAGACAAGCCTGCCGAAACGACGCGCCTGTGTATAATATTCCGAATTTGCAACCATCCGCCGGGCGGCGGCCTGTTCACGTTCGGCGGCCGCTCTTTCTTCCGAATTACGCGCCGATGCCAGCGCCTTTTCGGCCGCTGCGAGTGTTTGTTGCGCCAGATCGGGTGGTGGCAACCGCGCGCTGCCGAACACCACGATTGTCGATTCGATATTCTGTTCCTGCAGTACAAGTTCAGGCTTCAGCAGTTCAAGCTGTAGCCTGACCGGCCGCAGATCCTCGCGCATCAAGAATTCTGTATCGGTATAAGCAAGCCGGTAGCTAGGCGCCCGGGTTTGCGGCGTCTGCCTGTGTTCGGCGGAACGCTGCGCGTCTTGCCGGGCGGTCGGAAACTTGTCATGTGTGTCCGATTGCTGTTTCGTCATCGCGTTTCCTCTTCCGGCCCGCTATGGGCGCTGGGAACATCATCTTCCATGTCATGCTGCCGCATATGCGATGGCGCGCTTTCTTCGCCATGCGCGCTATGTTCGCTTTCAGACAAGGGATCGATCGGGGCAACAGTCTGGGCGACGCGCAAGGCATCGGCAAAGGCGATATGTTCGGCCACCGGGGCGGGCGTGCGTTGGCGCATCCGGTAGCCGGCAAATGCAACAAGCCCGATATGAATCAGTGCTGTATAGGCAAACAGGCTGCCAATCCCGAATATATCGGTCGCCAGCGATGCCAACAGCGGCCCGGCCACAGCGCCCGCTGCATAAACAAGCAGCAAGCCGCTCGCCGTTTCCACATAGTTTTCCGGCTGCACAAAGTCGTTCATATGCGCGATGCTCAGCGCATAAAGCGGAAAAGCGAAAAACCCGAACAGGAAGACCGAGTAGGTGAGTAGCACGCTGTCCGAATGCGCAAGCCAGGTCATGATAATTGCGGCCAATGCCGAACCGGCACTGGCCAGGACAATGACTTTGCGGCGGTCGATCCTGTCCGACCAGCGTCCAAGCGGCCATTGCCCCACGGCACCTGCAATTACCGCGATACTCATGAACAATGCGACATTCGTCGTGTCACCTGTGTCGCGCTGGGCAAAGATCGGCCCCAGCGCCCAGAATGCACCATTGGCCAGTCCAACCGTCGCGCAACCCATCACGCCGACCGGTGATTGGTGGTAGAGTGTGCGGATACGGATTTTCACTTGATCGATGGGTGCGGGCGCTTGCGCGCGCGTTAATGCGACGGGCACGGCTGCCAGCGAAACCAGGATCGATGCCAGCCCGAACAGCACGAAATCGGCCGGATCCGCCAGTATCAGCATCATCTGCCCGACCGTGATAACGGTGAGGTTGATGATCGTGTAGATGGAGAAAATCAGCCCGCGATTTTCATTGGTGGCGCGTTCGTTAAGCCAGCTCTCGATCACCATGTAAAGCACGGCGAAACAGAAGCCCGACCCCGCGCGCAATCCCCACCACACAGCCGCATTTGTTATCAGCGCATGGGCAAGCACAATGCTTGATGCGATAGCGACGATTGCCGCAAAGGTGCGGATATGTCCCGCGCGGCGCACAAGCCAGGGCCCGCCCAAACATCCCAGTGCAAATCCGAAAAAGTAGCTCGATCCCAGAATGCCGATATCAATTGTCGAAAACGCTTCCAGATCGGCGCGGATCGGCAGCAACGTGCCTTGAAGCCCGTTCCCCATGAGAAGTAGCGCGACGCCGATCAACAGGGCGGTGATCGGTGCAACCACGGCGGTCATAATTACTCCATACTTTTATCTGTCAACGGATCAATTTTTGGGCTCCTGCCACCAGCTATTCATATCATAGCCGTAAACAGGCGTCTTTTCAGGCCGTTCCAGTTCACTGGAAACACCGACCCAATCCACAGGCAGATAATTGAGCGGTATGACATAGTGTCCGGCACTCAATGCGCGTTCAAGCGCTTGCGCGGCCGCCGCGAAGTTATCGCGGTCGCGCGCATTGAGCAGGTGCCCGATCATGGCGTCAACGGCAGCACTCTTGATCCCCGGGTAATTGCGTGTACCGGGTTGGTCCGCTGCTGCCGATCCCCAATAGTAAAGCTGTTCGTTCCCCGGCGACAGCGATGCATACCAATCATAGATTATCATGTCGAAATCGAAGTTCCGCAGCCGCTCTTCATATTGTGTGGAATCGACTGTACGGACGGAAATTTTCGCACCCAGCAATTTGGCATTGCGCGCAAAAGACAGGGCGAGTTTTTCATCCTCGGGCCGGACCAATAATATCTCGAAGGTCATTGCCGCGCCGTTTGCGCGATTGCGCAATTGCCCGTTTTCCACGGCCCATCCTGCGCCATTCAGGATTTGCTTTGCTTTCCGCAAGTTCGCGCGAATGCGACCTGACCCATCTGTTGCCGGTAATAATGTCCCCTGGGTGAATACAGTTTCCGGCAAAGACCCCGCATAGGGGCGCAGTAGGTCGGCTGCCGCCTCGGGCAGCGGGCGACCCACCGCCGAGAGGTCGGAATTCTCGAAATAACCGCCGATCCGTTGATAGGCATTATGATAATAATTGGCATTGAGCCATTCAAAGTCAAGCGCGTGGGACAAGGCTTTGCGCACGCGCGGATCTGTAAAAATCTGTCGCCGGGTATTGAATACCAGTCCGCGCAGCCCCGATGGCCGGCCATGGGGCAGCGCATGTTTTTCGATCTTGCCTTTCCTGGCGGCGGGAAAATCATATCCGGTGGCCCAGCGCGCAGGATCGCGTTCTTCATGCAGGCTTGCGAGGCCTGTCTTGAATGCTTCGAACCCCGCACTTGTATCGCGATAATAATCGATACGAATCGTGTCGAAATTATACTGCCCCCGGTTGGCGGGAAGATCGCGTGCCCAGTAATCCGCATTGCGTTGATACACAATCTGCCGGCCGGGGGTAATTTTTGCGACCTGATAAGGCCCTGACCCGACGGGAAGATCGAGGCTTGTTTCTGAAAAATCGCGCAGTTCGTACCAGTGTTTCGGCAGTATCGGCATCAGCGCCAGAATCAGTGGCATCTCCCTGTCCGGCAACTCCGTGTCGAAATGGAAAACCACCTGATCGGGTGCCGGCTGTTCGATCTCCATAACCTTGCTGTAATAGCTGCGATGATTGGGTCGGCCTTTATCGCGCAAAGTTTCGAGTGAGAAGATCACATCTTCCACCGTGATCGGGTGCCCATCCGAAAAACGCGCGCGCGGATCGATGGTGAATCGCACCCAGCTTCGGTCGGGCGGGATTTCCACCGACCTGGCGATCAGCCCGTACAGGCTGAACGGTTCGTCATTATTGCGCCGCATCAGGCTGTCAAACACCCAATCGCGCAGCCCGCGCGGCGTTTGCCCGCGAACGATGAAGGGGTTCAGGCTGTCAAAGCTGCCATATTCGGCGAGCTTCAACTCGCCGCCTTTCGGGGCGTCGGGGTTTACATAGCCAAAGGCTGTGAAATCACGCGGCAGGGCAGGGTCACCATGCATGGCGATACCATGTTGGGCCTCGGCCCTTGCCAAGGCGGTAACCCCCAGCCACAAGATGAAAACGAGTCCGAAACCGCAAAATTTAAATTTCATGTAACGGGTCAATAAATTCAGTTTTGTCATAAGGGTCAGTGTAACGGAATTTATCGTAGCGAAGATTGCCTTTTTTGTGTCATCGCGCTGGTGTTAAACAGAGCCATGCGAAGGATTTATTTGCGTGGGCCAGCTTTAATTTGCGCCCTGATTGCCGCTTTGCTGCAGTCTGGCGGTTGTCAAAGCACACATTCGACTGACGCAACGGTCAGGGCGTTTGATGAGCTGGTCTTTGGCGTCAGCGAAAATGCCGAGGGGGAGGTAACAGCCGCCGATCCTGCGATCCGCCTGACCCGCTGGCAGCGCCCGCTGCGCGCGCATTTTGCACAGCCCCCGCCTGACCCGGTTGCCGCATTGGGGGTTGCTGTGCTGGCGGAGCTTGCAGCGATTACCGGCCATGATCTGGCCATGGCCGCGCCCGGCAGCTCTGCCAATGTCGCCCTTGTCTATGGGGATCCGGCCTTGCTTGTTCGCACAATGCGGGCGATGGGCGCGCGGATCGAAGGTTATGAGGCAAGCAGCGCGGTTTATGGCTTTTGCTGGTCTACCCACTGGCATGCGGCAGGGGAAATCCGTCGTGCCGTTGTCTATATCGCCGATGCCGGTGCGATGCCCGATGAAAAGCCCGGTGCGATTGCAGCCTGTCTGCGGCACGAAATGGGACATGTGATGGGGCTACGTTTTCATGCGGAGCGCAGCTACTCGGTGATGGCGGCGCAGCGCAGCCTGCGTGACTATACCGCAACCGACCGGCAGGTTTTGCGTTTGCTTTATGATCCGGCCTTGCCGGCAAATGGCACGCGTGATCAGGTTTTGAACCGACTCGGCGATTTGCCACCCGACCAAGAAGCAGCCCGATGACCGGACAGAAGATGCGATAACCCGTTAACGGAACCCGAAGCAATCAGGGGAACCCGCAATGGTCAGGGGGCGAGGAACGCCATGGTTTGCGACGGCGGTACCGCGATACAGCGGATATTCTTCTTCACCAGAATGCGGCAGGTATTGTGGGCGATGCGTTTGGACATGCCCGCAAGCTTTGCGCGATAGAGCGTGCGATTGGGTTGCTCAAGCGGCTCGACCCATCCGATTGCGGGTTTCAGATAGGTGGGGGCGACCAATGTCGCCTGCCTGATACGTCGCTTCGCCGCGTCTGCCGCCTTGAAGGTGCCGACCTGCACGCCCCAGCGCTGATGCCGGGGTAATTGGCCGAGCGCATTGACCGATGGCTTGTTGCCGGGAACGGGAAGTGCGCCGGCTGCCGCCATGGCGGTGGTAACAACAGGCTTGTCGCGCGGCTGAACCGCAAGGGCAACCGGTTGCGGTGCTGCTTTCGCTATATTTGCGTGTGGCAAAGCGGGCAGCCCGGCCAGTTGCCGCAGTGCGGCGGTAAAGCCCGGGGCCGGCTTTTGCGGCGGTGTCGGCAGTTGCAGGGATTTCATTGCATGGCGCGTATCCGCCGCAAGCGGCATGGTAAAGGCACGGTCAAGCAGCTTGCGCATTTGCGCATCGCGTGATTTCGCCGTGCGCCCACCCATGACAACCGCGATGATGCGTTTGCCGTCGCGTTCCGCACTTGCCGTCAGATTAAAGCCCGACGCCCGTGTATAGCCGGTCTTGATGCCATTCACCCCGGCATAGCTGCCAAGAAGATTATTGTGATTGCGGAATTGCCGCCGCCCCCACTGGAATTGCTCCGTCGCGAAATAGTGGAAATATTCCGGGAAATCGGCGCGCAACGCGCGTGCCAGGATCGCCATATCGCGCGCTGTCGTGAATTGCCGCCGGTTCGGCAAGCCTGTCGCATTCCGGAACTGGGTGCGATACATGCCCAGTTCATGCGCCTTCGCGGTCATCTTCTGGGCGAAAGCGAATTCCGTACCGCCCAGCGCTTCCGCGAGGATTGTGGCTGAGTCATTGGCGGATTTTGTGACGACTGACAAAATCGCCTGCTCGACGCTGATTTTGCGGCCTTCCTTGAGAAACAGTTTCGATGGGGTTTGTCCCGCCGCGCGCCGCGACACCGTCAGCATCTGACCAGGATGCAGCTTGCCATCGCGCATCGCCTCGAAAACCATGTAAAGCGTCATCATCTTGGTCAGCGAGGCGGGGCGGTTGCGCGTATCGGGGCGGCTTTCATAGAGCACGCCGCCCGTATCCGCATCGATCACAATTGCGGTATAGGTGCGTGCGCTGGCCGGGTTCGCGAGAAAAGCCAGAAAAACAGCCAGCGACAGTCCGAGAAAAAGATTGAATGGCAGGAAAAGTACAGAACGGCGGAAGGCGCCCGGATTGCCATCACTGCTTCTCGGTGACGGGCTGGTCCGAGCGTCTCGGTGAACAGTATTGTGCGCTGTCCGGCGCACCAATATTGCGCAAGCGGTTCTAGAAATCATTGGTGCGCCCCGTGCCCCTCAACGTATTTCCCTTTTGAATTCAGCAGCGTTATGCGAATCACCTGAACCAGAAAGTAAAAAAACTGCGACTCGCTGTCCAGCGGGTTTTTATTTTCCCGATGCTGAACGGCCCGCCGCGAATTCTAGGGCACAGAGTTATCGATATGGTTAAATTCCCCTGTCTGGTTCATCTGAGGGGTAAAAGCTTGTCAAAAGGCAGCGGATAAACATGCGTTCGGGTCAGCATCCAGGCATCGGGTGCGCGCGCGAATAATCCGGCGAATGCTTCCTCATGCAGGTCGAGCCCGCCCGTATAGGCCCCGAATGCCGGCAAGATAAGACGCCTGCCATCAGTTGCGAAACAACGCCTGCGCAAAGTCCGCCCGCGCCGCCGCAGCCGCGCACAGGGATGGAGGTGCCCCGCCAGCTCCCCCTCAACCGGCGCGGAAGCCGGCTCATGCCGGAAATGCAGCGGGCCACGCTTAACCATCGCTTCGGTTTGCCCGCCCAGGGATTGTGGCGGCGCGGGATCGTGATTGCCGCTGATCCAGATCCACTCATAACGGTCAGTCAGCGTTCGCAGTGCCGCCTGATCCTGCGGTGCAAGCCGGGCGCCCGCATTTGCATCGTGGAAACTGTCGCCAAGGCACAGCACTGTATGCGGTTGCAGTCGCGCGCACACCGCAGCCATCGCATGAAGCGTCGCGCGGCTGTCATAAGGGGGCAGGGCAACACCGCGTTCGGCAAAAGCCGATCCCTTTTCGAGATGCAGATCGGCAAAGATCAGCATGGCTTGCGCAGGCCAGAACAGCGCGCCGCTCGGGTCGGGGATCAGGATTTCGCCACAAACCGTAAGCGGTGTTGCGGCGCGTCGCTGCTCACCCATCGCCGGTTGCTTCCGCGATCAGTGCCTGCGCCTCAAAATCCTCAGCGTCACCGAATAGCGCTGCTTCAAGTCCTTCCCCTTCGACTGAAACGCGGCCGATTTCAAGCAGCACAGGCACCGCAAGCGGTGACACCCGGGCGAGCGTGCGGCACAGGATCCGGCCGCGCACCCGCCGCAGCAGATCGCCAAGCCGGCCGATATCAAGCAGCCCGGTTGCCGCATCCTGCCATGCCGCCTGCATCAGAATATGGTCCGGTTCATGGTCGTGCAGCACCCTGTAGATCAGATCGGATGAGAAGGTGACCTGACGGCCGGTCTTCTCGTGGCCGGGAAAGCGTGTTTCGATCAGCCCGGCGATAATCGCGCATGCCCGGAAGGTCCGCTTCATCAGGCTTGATTCCGCAAGCCAGCTTTCCAGATCATCGCCCAGCATGTCTTCATCAAACAGCAGATCGAGATCAAGCCCGCTTTCAGGCGTCATCGGCGACAGGCCCCACACCGCGAGCGAATATTCGGTTGCGACGAAACCCATCGGATGCCGCCCCATCCGGTCGAGCCGGCGCGTCAGCAACATGCCCAGCGTTTGATGCGCAAGCCGTCCTTCAAAGGGATAGCAGATGAGATAGTGCTTATCATTGCGCGGGAAACATTCAACCAGCATCTGATCGGCAGCCGGCAGGGTGGAATGTCGGCGTTGCAGCGCCAGCCATTCCGACACCTGTGCAGGCAGTTCGCGCCAGCTGTCGGGGCTGGCGAGGAGGTGGCGCACCCGGTCGGCCAGAAAGCTGGAAAGCGGAAATTTGCCGCCCATATAGCTTGGTATTTTGGGATTGGGGTCATGGGTTGCGCTGGCATAGGCCTCCCCCTCGCGCAGCCCCTCGAAACGCAACACCTTTCCGGCAAACAGAAAGGTGTCGCCCGGCGCAAGCTGGCTCAGGAAATATTCCTCGATCTCGCCCAGATAACGGCCACCGCGCAGCGCCCGGCCGCGGCTTCCGCCGCCCGGCTTCACTTGCCGGATTTTCAGCATCGGTGCCTCGATAATCGTGCCCGCATTCATGCGATATTGCTGCGCCACACGTCCGTCGCGGACTGTCCATCTTCCCTGTTCGTCGCGCCGCAGCCGCCAATAGCGCTCATACCGGCGCAGCGCGTAACCGCCGGTCGCAAGGAAATCGACGACCCGGTCAAAGCAATCGCGATCGATATGGCGGAACGGATCGGCGCTGCGAATCTCTGTATAAAGATCATTGCTTGCGAAAGGCGCCGCGCAACCCATGCCAAGCAGATGCTGCGCCAGAACGTCAAGCCCGCCCTGGCGCGGCGGCTCCCCATCACGCAGCCCTTCGGCAACCGCCTCGCGCGCCGCCTGACATTCGAGCACCTCGAACCGGTTAGAGGGAGCAAGCAGCGCACGGCTCGGTTCATCGAGCCGGTGATTGGCGCGGCCGATCCGCTGTACAAGCCGGCTGGCTCCTTTCGGGGCCCCCAGATGGATGACGAGATCGACAGCACCCCAGTCGATCCCCAGATCAAGCGTTGCGGTGCAGACCACCGCGCGCAGCCTGCCTTGGGCCATGGCGGCTTCCACCTTGCGGCGCTGGCCGACCGACAGGCTGCCATGATGCAGCGCGATCGGCAGATGTTTTTCGTTGAGCTGCCAGAGCTGCTGGAACGCGAATTCCGCCTGGCTGCGTGTATTGACGAAAATCAGGGCGGTCCCGGCATTGTCGATCGCATCATAAATTTCGGCCATGGCGTGTTTTGTCGTATGGCCGGACCAGGGGACGCGCGCGCTTGATTCCAGAATACTGACTTCGGGTGGTGTGCCCGGATCGCCTTCGATGAGCCGGGCAAGGGCCGGCGGTCCTTCGGGCGGTTGCGGCATCAGGTAACGGCGCAGCCGGTCGGGATCGGCCACCGTTGCCGACAGCCCGACACGGCGCGCCTCGGGTGCCAGCCGTGCCAGCCGCGCCAATGCGAGGCTCAACAACTCGCCGCGTTTCTGGTTGATGATGGCGTGCAGCTCGTCAAGTACAATACAGCGCAGCGACGCGAACAGGCGCGGGGCATCGGGATAGGAAAGCAGCAAGGCGATCTGTTCGGGCGTGGTCAGCAGGATATCGGGCGGGTTGCGCTTCTGCCGTTGCCGCCGATTGGCTGGCGTGTCGCCGGTGCGTGTTTCCACCCGGATAGCGAGCCCCATCTCCCCGATCGGGGCTTGCAGATTGCGCGCGATATCGACCGCGAGCGCCTTGAGCGGTGAGATATAGAGTGTATGCAGTTCGCCTTCGCCACGGGGGCGTGCTGGCAAATCGCCAAGCGCGATCAGGCTTGGCAGAAAACCCGCCAGCGTCTTGCCGCCGCCGGTCGGTGCGATCAGAAGCGCGGATTGACCTTGTGAGGCGGCCTCGATCATCGCAAGCTGATGCCGACGCGGTGCCCATCCGCGCGTCGCGAACCAGTCGGCAAAGCGCGGCGGCAGCAGCGTGGCGCTATCGGTTTGGGAAATGGCATCGGGGGCGGCATCCATTGCCCGACTTTAGCCGATCGCTGACTAAAGTGCAGCCGCGCGGCCATGGCTTTGCTTTGCAGGCCCGATTGCGGACGCTAAGCTTGCAGACAGGATCGCGGACCGGCTTTCTGGGTAAGAATTCGGATCTGTTTTTTGAAACTCTGTTCGGGGCGACGGGGTGCAATGCGCCAATGCGGGCTATTTTGATCTGATGCGGCAATGCGAGGATGGCGGCGTTGCCAACTACAAGGTGGTTCCCTGAGTGGCGGGTTCCACGTTGCCCGTGGCGGGCTCCCAGATGAATGGCCAGCCGTTCCAGTCATTCTCGATCCACCGCAGGATGTGATCGCCGATGTCGAGAATGAAATCGCGGGTACCTTCGATTACAGGGCGGATCGTGTCGCCGAAGGGCGGGTGGAAACACCAGGCGACGACGATGAAAGCGATGCCGCCGACAATCAGCATGTCGACGTTGATTGTCCGCCGCACTTCGAGTCTGGCATAGGCTCTGGCCGCGTCATCGGCGGCATCTGTGCTTGCATCCTGACCGATGCCGCGTCCGGCCTTGAGCTGTTCGATAATCGCGCGCCTTTCTTTCCCACTTCCGCCGCGCATCAGAAGTTTCAAGGCAAAATAGAAATGCGCCAATGTGGGCAACAGGGTGGTGCCGACCATCAGGTAAATCCACATATGGTCGGCGGCCAGGGAATCCCGCCTGATGGCGTCAAGAATGGCGGAAACATCGAACACCGGTGCTGCGCCGCCGAGCAGATGAAGCCGTTCCGCCGCCCCCAGACCAGCGATCGCAACCCATGAGACGAGAAAGAAAAAGACCACCGCCAACAGGATATCGCCCACAATCAGGAGAGGACTATGGCCGTCCGGTCCGGCCAGCCGCCCGAGCAGATAGCGCGATACGCCCAGCGACACCCAGTCGAGGATCGCGTTAAGCGCGGGTAAAAGCGCCAGAAACAGCAGGATCATCGCTTGCTCCGAACCGAGAGTGATGGCGGATGATTGGCCGTCATGCGCAAATAACAATAACAGCGCGATGGGAAGGGTCAGGGCGACGCTCCCCCAAATGGCTACATTGGTATGATAGCGCTGCCCGAAAATAGCGCCAGCGATTGCGCCAGCGCCAGCGATTGCGAAAGCGCCAGCGAAATCGAAAGCGCCAGTGAAATCGAAAGCGCCAGTGGCTGGCGCTTTCGCAATCG
>CALAQW010000109.1 GCA_937888955.1 uncultured Alphaproteobacteria bacterium
GCCGATGATGCGCATTCATACCCCCGCCCGCCCCGCCGCCCCGCCCCCCCCGACGACCCCCCCCGCCGGCCCCGACAGGATCGCATCGCGCCCCTGAAACAGCCGCGCATCGGTGAGCCCGCCATTCGACTGCATGAACATGAGCCGGCAGCCCGGCCTGCCGCTGCCTTGCGCATCACCGCCCTGCCCCTCGCCGACCGGTGCCAGCGCCGCCGCCACCTGCGCCACATAGCGACGCAAGATCGGCGACAGATAAGCATCCACAACGGTGGTATCGCCACGCCCGACAAATTTGATCAGTCGGCTGACCTCATGGCTGACCGAAAGCTGCGTGAAGCCGATCTCTCGCGCCAGCCCTGCCACAAGCTGCTCATGGGCGGGATAGCGGTAACCATGCATGAAGATAATCGCCGCCGCCCGGATCCCGGCATCATAGGCCGCCTGCAATGCAGCGCGCACCGCAACCGGGTCGGGTGCGCGGATAATTTCACCATCCGCACGCACGCGTTCGTCAATTTCGACAACCTGTTCATACAGCATATCGGGCAGGACAATTGCGCGGGCGAACAGATCCGGCCGGTTCTGATAGCCGATCCGCAACCCGTCACCGAACCCGCGCGTCGTCACAAGCACGGTCCGTTCCCCCTTGCGCTCAAGCAATGCATTGGTCGCAACCGTCGTGCCCATGCGGATATGGGCAATCCTGTCCACCGGCACCGGCGCACCTTCGGGCACCGCCAGCAACGCCCGAATGCCCGCAATCGCCGCATCGGGATATTGCGCGGGATTTTCAGACAGCAATTTGCGGGTTTCGATACGCCCATCCGGGCGCGCGGCGACAATATCGGTGAACGTACCGCCCCGATCGATCCAGAAGCGCCACTTGCCCGGGCTGTCTTGCGTTTGTGCTGTTGTCATCCTCTTCCCTTCGCCAGAGCGACGGAATCGCGCCCGGTGCTGCGTACTGTTTGTTCCGGCTTTTCACTATTTCCGGCATCGCCTGAATGGGGTAATCAATAATGCTCAGCATGCATGCTATAAAGCAGACGCGCAAAGCCGTAACAGAGGACTCGCGCCTTGCCAGCTTATTTGCCATAGTCGTTCTGCGGGGGCAAAATTATGTCAGTTTGGGGTAAAGTTTTCGGAGCGGCGGCAGGGCTTGCCCTGGGCGGACCGCTTGGCGCTTTGCTCGGCGCGGTAGCGGGGCACTATGCGCTTGATCGCAATGATCAGTCGCCCAAATCCGACAATTTCGATCCGCGTGGCGACACAAGCAAGGTCGCCTTTACCATCGGCGTGATCGCGCTGGGCGCGAAGATGGCCAAGGCGGATGGTCAGGTCACCCGTGACGAAGTCAATGCCTTCAAGGAAGTGTTCGAGATCCCGCCCCAGGAAATGGCGAATGTCGCGCGCGTCTTCGATATGGCGCGCCAGGATGTGGCAGGCTATGAGCAATATGCCCGGCAAGTCGCCAATATGTTCCGGCAGCAGCCGCGCGTTCTCGAAGATCTGCTTGCGGGGCTGTTTCACATCGCACTCGCGGACGGCAATTTCCACCCGAACGAAGAAAAATACCTGCATTCGGTAGCCGGCATCTTCGGCTTTTCAGAGGATGACTGGACCCGCATCCGGGCAAGCCATCTCGGCCCCGATCAGGCCGACCCCTATGTCATACTCGGCGTCAAGGCCGATGACAGCGATGCGGCGATCAAAAAGGCCTACCGGCAGCTTGTGCGCGAAAACCATCCTGACAAGCTGATTGCCGAGGGGATGCCCGAAGAGTTCGTTCAACTTGCCAATGAAAAGATCGCAACAATCAACGATGCCTATGATAAGCTGTGTCGCATCCGTGGTATGAACTAACCGCATCTGTGGCGCCTTCCGCCCTTTCCGCAGCGTAACGACCCGACCGCCCGGCGCTTGTGAAACGCCTGATAAGCGCGGGGTCAGAGATTATTATGGCCCCACCCCATATTGCGCTTATCCTGGTCATTACCCTGATCTGGGGCTTTAACTTCGTGGCTGGCAAGGCCGGGGTAAACGAGATACCCCCGATTCTGTTCACCGGTCTGCGCTTCTTGCTGCTCAGCGTCATGCTTGTGCCGTTTCTGCGCATTCACCGCGGGCAGATGTGGCCGATTTTCGTGATTTCCATGACCATGGGCGGGGTGCATTTCGCGCTGTTTTACGGCGGGCTTGCCGCTGCCGAGGACGTATCGACTGTCGCAATCGCGGTGCAGCTCGGCGTGCCGTTTTCCACGATCATGTCGATTCTGTTCCTGAACGAGAAAGTCTATTGGCGGCGCTGGAGCGGTATTGCCCTGTCATTTCTGGGGGTGATGGTGATCGGTTTCGATCCGAAAGTCTTCACCTATATCGAGGGATTGCTGCTTGTGGTGGCCGCGGCCTTCGTCGGTTCGATCGCGATGATATTCATGCGTCGGCTCAAAGATGTGCCGGTTTTCCAGTTGCAGGCCTGGATCGCGCTATTAAGCTGGCCATTGCTGTTTCTGTTCAGCGCAATTATGGAACAGGATCAGCTTGATGCCATCAAATCAGCAAGCTGGCTTGGCTGGTCCGGTGTGCTTTACACCGCGATTGGCGCCAGCCTGATCGGCCATGCGGGCATGTATTATCTGCTGCAACGCTATGAGGTGACGCAGACCGCGCCCCTCACCCTGCTCGCGCCGATCTGGGGTGTTGTATTCAGCGTATTGCTGCTTGGGGATACGCTGACCGAACGCATGTTGATCGGCGGCGTCATGACGCTTATCGGCGTTGGCATTGTCTCACTCAGACAGAAAGTGCTTGTGGATACCGGACCCTGAGCCATGCGGATCATCGAACGCCCCTCCCCCAATCACGCCGCCCGCAGGGGTGACGCGCCGGTCGATATCCTGCTGCTGCACTATACCGGCATGATCTCGCGCGAGCATGCACTGGCGCGGCTATGCGACCCGGCGGCGGCGGTCAGCGCGCATTACCTGATCGATACGCACGGGCTTGTCTATCGTCTGGTCGCCGAGGATCGGCGCGCCTGGCATGCGGGGGTCGGTTTCTGGCGCGGCGCACGCGACATCAACAGCCGCGCCATCGGGATCGAACTCGTCAATCCCGGTCATGAATTCGGTTACCGCCCGTTCCCGCAGGCGCAGATGGCAGCACTTGCGGACCTTGCAACCGGCATCATCGCACGCCATCGGGCCATCACCCCCGACCGGGTGCTGGGCCATTCCGACACCGCACCGGCGCGCAAGATCGATCCGGGGGAAAAATTCGATTGGGCATGGCTTGCCGAACACGGCATCGGGCTGTGGCCGCGACTGAGCCGCGAAGAGCCCGCAACTGACACCTCCCTGTCGCCTGCTGAAACTGAGAATATTGCAAAGATGCAAAGTCTGCTTGCGGAGTTTGGCTATGAGGTGCCGCAAAGCGGCATTTTCGGGGTCGCGACGCGCGCCGCCATCGCCGCCTTTCAACGGCATTTCCGCCCCTGGCAGATTGACGGGTTGCCCGATCATGATACCCGCGCCCGGCTTGAAGACCTGCTGGCGCAGCGCCACCGGATCGGCAAAGCTTGACCGGCTGCGGCAGGCAACCGATATTAAACAGTGTCAGATGGCCGGATGGCCGCTCCCCTGCCGCAAGCCGGCCGGGGGGAGGAAAGTCCGGGCTCCATGGAAACACGGTGCCGGCACAGGGGAAGAAAATCTTGTTGCACATCATCATGATCCGCCA
>CALAQW010000110.1 GCA_937888955.1 uncultured Alphaproteobacteria bacterium
CTCAGCAGGCGGTAGTGTCCGCCGGAGGGCCGGGCCCCCCACCTGTTTGCTTTTTCCCGCCCGCCACATCGCCGAGGCGCAAAAGGCCATACCGGAATCAGTCGCAGCCTAGTGCAGTACAGTCCCGAAACCACATACTCCTGAAATCACGTGTGAAATCAGCTGATCCAAAACGCCGCAATTAATCGGTACAAGGCTGTCAGGAACATGTCAGCCCCTATGCATTGACGTCGACAATCAACCGCCCCCTGACGCGGCCATCCAGAATATCCTGCGCCGCTTGCGGTACAGCGGATAGCGCGATCGTCTGCGCCGCAATCATATCAAGCTTTGCGGGTTCGAGATCTGTCGCAAGCCGGTCCCATGCCGCGCGACGTACCGCTTGTGGCGCCATTACGGAATCGATCCCGACCAGCTTCACCCCGCGCAGGATGAAGGGCATCACAGATACCGGCAAGTCGGCACCTTGCGCCAGGCCGCAAGCCGCCACCGCACCGCCATACCGGGTTTGCGCGATCGCATTGGCAAGCGTGGTGCTGCCGACCGCATCGACCACGCCGGCCCAACGCTCCTTGCCAAGCGGGCGCGGGGTTCCGGACAATTCCTCGCGGTCGATGATCTCGGCCGCTCCAAGCCCGGTCAGATAGTCCGCCTCCGCAACCCGGCCGGTCGAGGCGATAACGCGGTAACCGAGCTTTGCCAGAACCGCAATGGCAACACTGCCCACACCGCCCGCGGCACCGGTGACAAGCACATCGCCATCAGCAGGCTTGACGCCTTGCGCCTCAAGCGCCATCACACACAGCATCGCCGTATAACCGCCCGTGCCGATCGCCATCGCCTGTTTGGTTGTGAAGGCGTCAGGCAGCGGCACCAGAAACCCCGCATCAAGCCGTTGCCGCTGGGTATAGCCGCCCCAATGCAACTCGCTCAGCCCGAAGCCGTTGACGACGACTTTGTCGCCGACGGAAAATTCCGCATTGCTGGATTGCGCCACCGTGCCCGCCAGATCGATCCCCGGCACCATCGGAAAATTACGCACGATGGGGGAGCTACCGGTGATCGCCAGCCCATCCTTGTAATTTACGGTGGAATATTCAACCGCGACCGTCACATCACCTTCGGGCAGGTCCGCATCGCTCAATCGGGTCAATGCGACCGCTTGCCCATCATCGGTCTTGCTGATCAAAATCGCCTGAAATTTATCGTCCATCATATGCTCCCTTAACCCAAATTTACGTAACTCGCTTATTATTCTGAGGCGCTCTGTCTACAGGCATTCCTGGAAACGCACCGGCGCGCCCTGAGATTGCGCCACCAGCTGCCCTTCCCACATCACTGTCCTGCCACGGATTACCGTACCGACCGGCCAGCCCTTCAAGCGCATACCGTCATAAGGCGTCCAACCGCATTTGCCCGCCATCATCGCATCGGTGACCAGCCGCTCGGCCCGCAGATCGACCAATGTGTAATCCGCATCATAACCGACCGCGAGCCGCCCCTTGCCGGCCATGCCGAATACCCGCTGCGGACCATGCGCGGTGAGATCCACAAAACGCGACAGGCTCAACTGCCCGCGCGCGACATGATCGAGCATCACCGGCACCAGCGTCTGCACCCCCGGCATACCGGACGGCGTATCGGGATATTGCGCATTACTGCCCGGGCTGATGCCCTTTTCCTGCGCAGTATGCGGCGCATGATCGGACCCCAGCACATCGACGATCCCCGCGGCAAGCCCCTGCCACAGCCCCGCGCGATGTTCCGCGCCACGGATCGGCGGGTTCATCTGCACCCGGGTTCCGCGCGCGGCATAGGCATCATCGGCGGCGAATGTCAGATGCTGCGGCGTGACCTCGACGGTCGCGATATCCTTATGCTGCGCCAGCAAGGTCATTTCCTCGGCCGTTGTCACATGCAACACATGGACACGCCGCCCGGTTTCACGCACCAGCCGCAAAAGCCGCTGCGTGCAGCGCAGCGCGGATTCGGCATCGCGCCATTCCGCATGGCTTGCCACATCGCCCGGCCGCCTCAGACCCTGCCTTTCGGCAAGCCGTTCCTGATCTTCGGAATGAACCGCGATCCGCCGCCGGCCGTGCCGCAGAACCTGACGCACCCCCTCATCCTCGGCCACAAGCAAACTACCCGTGGATGCGCCCATGAACAGCTTGACCCCGGCGCAGCCGGTCATGCGTTCCATTTCAGGCAGCAGATCAAGATTATCCGCGGCCGCGCCAGCATAGAATGCATAATCGCAATGCATTCGCCCCGCCGCACGGTCCAGCTTGTCCTGAAGTGCGGCAACGCTTGTGGTTGGCGGATTGGTATTGGGCATTTCAAAGACTGCCGTCACCCCGCCAAGCACCGCCGCACGGCTGCCGCTCTCAAGATCTTCCTTATGTTCGTTGCCCGGCTCCCTGAAATGCACCTGACTGTCGATGACGCCAGGCAGCAGATGAAGCCCCGCTGCCGCAACATAATCACGCGCATCCGCCTGCCCCAGATCCCCGATGGCGGCGGTTTTGCCATCCCTTACCGCGACATCGGCAACCCCGATGCCATCATGATTGACAATCGTCGCGCCGCGAAAAATGACGTCGAACGGCTTTCCCATAAGTTGGTAACTCCTAGCCCGAAATAACCCGGTCAGCGCGTTTGTGCCGCCCCATTCATGCCGTAGGAGATATCGCACGATCTCACTGAAAATGCACGGAATTGCACCCACACCATAGGCTGGCGAGACAGTCCAGGCATTATTGGCTCTTGGGCCAGAACACATCCAATAAATTTTCTAATAGACATTAGTAATAGATTTTAGATTTGGCAAAATCTAAAAGTTAGAATTTAGACTATTATATTTTTTACATTATAGTTTAAGAATATCATATGCCTTACTGTTTTATCTAAAGTATATTAGTCAGATATTTATTGAATAACTGCACCAGCCGCCCATAACCTCTCCCGCAAGGTAAGAAAAATAAGAAATGGGGAGGTGTGGGCTTGTCAGAAGAGAGAGCGAGCGTTCCATTTTCTGGGGCGACAGGCCGTTTAGGAAATTCAGACCAGCTTGTTTGCGCACCTGCCTGCACAGGCAGTGTCGAATGCAACGCAAGCGGTTGCACGAAGTTTGCAAGTCATACCGGTCAAATCCGGAACGCGTGCCTTGCAGACCCGGCGCCAAATAGCAGCGCCGGACAAGCCACAGCGCCGACTTGGCGGCGCTATGCCTCTATAGAAACTGACGGTCTGCCCGGTTTCGGGTGGACCGTCCCTTTTTCTTGCCGGGGCAACTCGATTTCGCGCGCAACTCCGGCAGCACAAACCGGCACGCGCAGATCTTTTTCCGTTCACTAATAAAAATTTTGGGCCGCAAATAGGGAGGCATGCATGTCGAGCCAGTCTGACAGGAACCAAAAGAAATTTACGCACACAGCCTTCACAGGCGCCTGCACCGCCTCAGCCATTGCGTTGAGCCTGGGATTGATGCCCACGCCTGCAACCGCAGTCGAGTTTGAATATGGCGAAATGCAGGGATTCCTCGACACGATCGTGTCGGCGGGTGCTTCAATGCGGACCGCCAAACGCAATTGCGAGAATATCTCCAAGGCGAATGGCGGCTGCCAGAGCTTCGATGCATCCGGCCTGGATAAATCCTCCGCCGGCGTCAGCTCCGATGACGGCAATCTGAACTATGATCAGTGGGATGTCTTCTCCGGCACCATGAAA
>CALAQW010000111.1 GCA_937888955.1 uncultured Alphaproteobacteria bacterium
CGGGCCAGAGGCGATCACCAATTGTTGCACGTCATTGCCCCACACCGCCCGCATCGGTTTTACGCTATCTGGGCGACCCACGATCCGAAACCCCGAAACCGGGCGATGCGATATTCACACGGACAGATTACCGGATCCTGATGCATGGCGCAGCAGCGCTTGCAGCCGCCGCCACCGATGCCGAACAGGCGGGCTGCACCGTCATCAATCTGGGCGCCGCGATTACCGGGGAAGCCCGCGCGGTCGCGCATCAGCATGCACAGATGGCACGCGCCTGCTTGGCCGACGCGCCGACACTGATCCTGTCAGGCGGTGAATTGACGGTCCGGCTCGGGGGGCAGGCCGGCCATGGCGGACCCAATCTTGAATATGCGCTGGCGCTTGCCATCGCGCTGAACGGGGTGGCAAATATCTGGGCGCTTGCCGCGGATACTGACGGGATTGACGGCACCGCCCCGGACGGGCAGCCAGCGGCAGGCGCGATCGTCACACCCGAAACAGTTGCGCGCGCAAGGCGATTGGGAATTGATACGAAACGGTTTATTAACCATCATGACAGCTATGATTTCTTCGACCGTGTCGGCGGCTTGATTCGTCCGGGTCCGACAGGAACGAATGTCAACGATTTCCGGGCGATATTGATTTTGCCGACGCGCTGATCCGGTTCAAATACCCGATACCGCGGCAAAATGCGTCCGCCCACTGACAGAAGTAACCATGCATCGCGACCGTAAAGTAAAGATTCTCGCCACCCTCGGCCCCGCCAGCAGCAGCCCTGAAATGATCCGAGAGCTGTTTTTGGCCGGCGCCGATGTGTTCCGCATCAATATGAGCCACACCGATCATGCAACCGCCACCGCGCTTTGCCAGATGATCCGGGACGCGGAAGCCGAACTGGCAAGGCCGATCGGTATTCTTGCGGATCTTCAGGGGCCAAAGCTCCGGATCGGTGAAATTGCCGGCGGCGCGGCCGAGCTGCAGCGCGGGCAAAGCTACCGGCTCGATCTCGATACCGCAGCCGGCGACAACAGCCGTGCGCCGCTGCCGCATCCTGAAATCTTCGCAAGCCTCGCGGTTGGCGCGCATCTGCTGATCGATGACGGGCGCATCCGGCTTGAGGTGACCGGGACCGCACAGGATCATGCCATGACGACCGTTCTGGTCGCGGGAACCATCAAATCGCGCAAGGGCGTCAATCTGCCCGATACGCTGCTGTCGCTTAGCGCGCTGTCGCCCAAGGACCGGGCGGATCTTGACCATATGGCACGGACCGGCGTCGACTGGATCGCGCTGTCCTTTGTGCAACGGCCCGACGATATCGCGGAAGCAAAGCAGGCGATCGGCGGGCGGGCGGCAATTCTCGCCAAGATCGAAAAGCCCTCGGCGCTTGAGCATCTTGATGAAATTATGGAGCTGAGCGACGCGATCATGGTCGCGCGCGGCGATCTTGGGGTTGAACTGCCGATCGAGCAGGTGCCCGGCTGGCAGAAGCGGATTACCCGCCGCGCACGCGGCGCGGGCCTGCCGGTGGTGATCGCGACGCAGATGCTCGAATCGATGATCGAGGCGCCCTTCCCGACGCGCGCGGAAGTTTCCGATGTGGCCACGGCAGTGTTTGAAGGGGCCGATGCCATCATGCTGTCGGCGGAATCGGCGGCCGGCAAATATCCGCGCGAGGCGGTCGCCATGATGGACCGGGTCGCCCAGACGGTGGAAAACGACCCGAACTATCCGCAGATCATCGCCGCGCAGATGAGTACGCCGCGCGCCACATCCGCCGACGCCATCGCCGATGCGGCGCGGCAGGTGACCCACACCATAAACGCGGCCGCCATTGTCAGCTTCACCAATTCAGGCTCGACCGGCATGCGGGTCGCGCGCACCCGGCCGCTTGTGCCCATTCTGGCGCTGACCCCCAATCTCGGCACCGCGCGGCGGCTGTCGCTCGTCTGGGGTCTGCATTGCGTGCAATCGGAAGATGTGAGCGAATTTCACGGCATGGTCGACCGTGCCTCCCGCATCGCCTTTCAGGAACGGTTCGCACGCAGCGGACAGCGGATCGTGATTACCGCCGGGGTTCCCTTCGGCACGCCGGGCGCGACCAATGTCCTGCATATCGCAATGGTCGGGGCGGGCGGGCAGCGCCCTGAAATTCCCTGACACGCTAACCGGCTCTCGCGCCGACTGATGGACGAAAGAGACCGCCGCGCGGTCAGGGCATCGGGGCGGGCGCATTACCGGATGCAACAGTTGCACCACCCTGTTGCGTCCGTTGTGCGACAGATGCACCACTTTGCGACAGTTGCGCGACATGTTGCGACAGGCTGTCTACCGCCGCGATGACCGCCTGCGATTGCGCATGATGGGGTGCATGGCCGACCCCCGGCAGCAGGATGAGACGCGAATTGGGCACCGCCTCATGCAACCGCTTGGAATGGATCTCGGGCGAAACCGAACGATCCGCGTCGCCGCTGATAATCGTCATCGGCAGATCGATCGTGGAATAACGCTTCTTCTGCTGCGCCAGAAAGCCCGCCAGATTGCGCATATCCTCGGCATTGGCGCGCCAGTTATCGGGCCGCGCCAGCAACGGCAGGCCGATCTTGCGCGCATAGTCGGGCGGCGGAGAATTGGGCGCGAAATTGCGCTGGATGGCGGCATCGGACAACAGCTTGAAACCGGGTGTCACCAGCGTATTGACGAAAATATCACCGACCACCGGGATCGCGGGCCAGCGATTGTGGAAGGCAGGCTTGCTGCGCCAGGGATGGGAAGCCCCGGACAGGACAACGACCCCGCCAGTATCGGCGGGAAAGGCAAGCGCATAAGCAAGCACCACCGCCCCCCCCCAGGAATGGCCCAGAATAACGGGCTTTTCGACACCGATCTGACGCATCGCACCATGGATCAGCCGCGCCTGAATCTCCGGCGTCACCCATGCCGCATCCACACTGTCGGAGCTTGGGCGCTCGCTATATCCATGGCCGGGCCGATCAATGGCGATCACCCTGTATTTCTGCGCCAATTCGTCAAAAATACTGACCGCGAAATCACGCAGATTACCGCTTGCCCCATGGACCATCACGATTGCCTGCCGCTCGTCATCGCCCGGCGCGCTGTCTAGATAATGCAGCCTGACCCCGTCCACGACGACAAAACTGCCAAGCGGGGGAAAGTCCGCCTCCGCGCGTCTGGCCGCGTCGTGACTGTAGATCAAAAGCCCGCCTGACAGCCCCGCAAGCACCAGCAAGACCGATGTCATCATAAACCTAACCCTCCTGCCCCGGCCCGCCAATGCTAGATACCCTGTCCCGCCAAATCAGTTTCAAGCAACGCCACCTCGTTGGCGATATCACTCAGATGCGGATTGATCTCAAGCGCCAGGCGAAAGGCCCGCAACGCCTTTTCCGTCTCGCCAAGCTCTACCATGATCAAGCCAAGTCCCGACAAGGCACCGAAATGCCGCGGCTCAAGACGCAAGGTTTGCTCGATATCGCGGATCGCCGCAGGGTAATCGCCCTGTAAGTAATGTGCGGTCGCGCGCTTGTTCCAGGCTTCGGCGAAACCGGGGGCGAGCGCCACTGCCGCGTCAAACAGGGCAATCGCCTGGGTCAGTTCCCGCGGCGTATCGTCAAACTGCTTGCCCCGGCCCATCAGCAGATCGATGGTGGGGCTGCCTGACTGGTTCCATAAATGCCAGATTTCAAACTCAAGCCCTCTTGCTTCCTGTTCCGCAAGACCTGGCTGCGCCAGTCTTTCAAAAAGCGGCGTCAGCGCGGCATCGGTCTGATCCGCACGCGCCGGTGTAGTCGCGGCGGCAAGCAAGACAATGCCCCCGAAAATCAAACCCAAAAAGCCCGCAACAGGCCCCCGCCAGTGCAAAGAAGCGGCATCACCACCAGACCTGTGGGCGGATCTGGGGGCGGATCTGGGGGCGGATCTGGGGGTCATCGAAGCCTCAAATCTTGATCCCGGCACGGGGATTATAGGATTGCTGCTTTGCCCATTCCTCGACAAAATCACGCAGTTTTTCATCCGCGCCATCGGGCAGGCGGATCTGCAATGTGACAAGCTGATCGCCGCGCCCCTTGCCGCCAGCTTGCGGCAGGCCCTTGCCCTTGAGCCGCAATTTATCGCCGCTATTCGCGTTTTTGGGGACAGTCATGGTCACATTGCCATCCACGGTCGGCACCTCGACCTTGCCGCCCAGAACCGCTTCGGGCAGGGAAATCGGCAAGGTAACGCGAATATTATCGCCATCGCGTTCGAAGAAAGCATGCGGCTTGACCGTGATCTGAACAAGCGCATCCCCCGCCGGGCCACCGCCACTGCCTTCACCGCCCTGCCCGCGCAGACGGATCTGCTGCCCGTCTTTCACACCGGCCGGTATCGTGACATTCAGCGTCTTGCCATTGGGCAGCTTGATGCGTTCCTTGCCCCCGCGCGCCGCGTCGAGAAACGACACGGCCAGACTGTATTTCAGATCTTCGCCGCGGGTACGGAAGGCGCGCCGGCCTGCGCCGCGAATACCGCTGAAAAATTCCGACAGAAAATCATCGGGCCCGCCCGCACCACCAGCCCCGCCGGGGCGTGCGCCGCTGCTTGAAAATTCGAACTCGAACGGGGCGCCGCCGCCACCCGCATGCTGAAAGCCATGAAATTGCGGCGCGCGCGGCGTGCCATCGGCATTGATTTCGCCACGATCGTACTGACCGCGCTTTTCAGGATTGCTCAGCAACTGATGCGCAGCGGAAATCTCCTTGAACCGCTCGGCGACCTTGGGGTCATCGGGGCGGGAATCAGGATGATATTCCTTTGCCAGCTTGCGAAAAGCCTGTTTGATATCCGCAGCGCTGGCGGTTTTCGAGATACCCAGAACCTGATATGGATCGCGCATCACCAACTCACAATTATACCTTGCATAATAACGCAATTACACTTCTGACCGATATACTAGGTAGGAAATCCGTCAGAACAATTAAAGTATGACGCCGGCTCGCTCAGCAAGCCAGTTTCATCGGGGCGCCGCTGCGGCGGCGGCCGCGGCGGCGATCTCCTGCGGCGTCATGGCGCTCAGCAATTCCTGCAACACGCCATTTGCCTCCATATGCCCAGATGCAACCGCGCGGGACAACCAGAAATAGGCAAGTTTGCTGTCCTGATCGACGCCCTGGCCACGCATATATAGCTGCCCCAGACCGTATTGCGCGTCCGGATCCCCGGCTTCCGCGGCGCGGTACCATTTTTCCGCCGCCGCCAGAAACTCCCCCTGAAGATATGCGGTACGCCCCGCCAGCAGCAGTTCGCGCAAGGCCTGCGGATCGGCTGCCAGTGCCTCGATCTGGAATTTCGAGGTCCGCCAGCGATCCATGACAGGGTCGGCGGAAACCGTCTCGACCGCTGACAGGACCGGATTATCCTGTGCCGGGATCACAAGCTCGGGCGGTTCCATCGACAATCGCGCCAGCCGGGTATCAGCCAGGGTCAGACCAAGCCGGTCTGCCTGAATGTACAGATCCTGCGCACGCCGCGGATCGCGCACAACGCCCCAGCCACGGTCATACAGGACACCCAGATTATAACTTGCAAGCGCATGCCCCTGCCTTGCTGCCAGGCGAAACCAATCCGCCGCCTTGCGGACATCCTGCGGCACCCCTGTTCCGTCCAGATACATGAAAGCAAGATTGACGGCCGCCCCGATTTGCCCCGCCTGCGCCGCGCGCTCATACCATAAAGCCGCATTCTGCAAATCCTGCGGAATTCCAAGCCCGCGCCGTAACAGATGACCAATATTGCGCTGCGCCGCGCTGTCACCATTATTGGCAAGCGGCAACCATTCGTCATAGGCCGTCTGATAATCCCCGGCATCAAAAGCAGAAAGCGCTTCCGCAAACCCGGCCCGCGCAGGGCTGGCGAACGGCAGGAAACAGGCAATAAATAAACAAATAAAGGTCCGCACAAATTTCAACGGCTGACCACCGCCTCCCCCTCAAGAATAAATCACGTCTTCAGCAAAACAGATCACATAAGACAGCCCGCCGCCACAATATCCAACCTGCATTGCAGAGTACTAACAATGCAGGGCAATCGTGCGGACCCGCGACACTTCCCAAAAAAACAGGGGAACCTGACGCTAACCAGATTCCCCTTTTCATACCATGCTCTTCAGGTTGAGACGATCAACTCTTGATCTCCCAGCTGCCGTCGGGCTGGCGGCAGGCCGTGCCATATCCGCTTTGCTGTTCGCCACCGACGGTAATTGTTTGCTGGAATTCGCGGCAATATTGACCGCTGGCATTCGTATAGGCCGGTTGCGGCGTGACAGTACCCGAATTGCCCGAGTCCGGATTGGTCCAGCTTGTGGTCTGCCCTGAGGGTGCGCTTTCCAGACTGCGCTGGGTTGTTTGCTGGATTGCCAGCCTGTCCGCACGGTCAAGCGACTTGCCGATCTGATTACCGAGCCCCGCGCCAAGCAGCGCACCTGCGGCAATCGCGATATCGCGCCCGCCGCCGCCGCCGATCTTGGAACCGGCCAGCGCGCCAACGCCCGCGCCCAGTAATGTGCCGACCTGTTCCTTCTGGCCCGCATCCGACGAACAGGCTGCAACCGAAAGGCTCATCAGCCCCGCGGTCGCCAACGCCATTAGCTTTTTCATATTCCACCTCAATTCAAATTCTCTCACAGTTTGCCGAACGCCCGATCGGATCTGACGCATTTACAGGCTGATCCTATCTATCGCTCTATAATTAAAGCCCTATATGTGCTGTAACCCGGTCATTACCAACATATAACAAGCTGGAAGCCCGAAACCGTAGCAATTGATACGTTTTAACCACTTTTATTCCGTCGCAGGCTTGTGCGACAAATCGGCGAAATTAAGGCAAGTGACATCGTGCAGCCTTAGCTGGCAGGCGCCAACGTGAAAATTAGAGATCTGCATTGAACGAAAAAACGATACAGGACCCGCTGTCAGGCTTTGAAGACTGGTACAGCGCCGCGAAAGCAAATGAGCCCGACGTGCCCGATGCCGCAGCGCTCGCCACAAGTTCTGCCGATGGCTGGCCGAATGTGCGGATGGTCTTGCTGAAAGGCGTTGACGGCCCCGAAAAGCCGGCGCCCGAGCGCGGCTTCCTGTTCTATACCAATCTGGATAGCGTCAAGGCGCATGAACTGTCGGAAAACCCGCGCGCGGCGCTGTGTTTTCACTGGAAAAGCCTGAAACGGCAGGTGCGCATCTCAGGCATGACGCAGCCGGTCCGCACCGCTGAAGCCGACGCCTATTTCGCCAGCCGCCCGAAGCAAAGCCAGATCGGCGCCTGGGCCTCGCATCAGTCGCAACCGCTGCAAAGCCGGTTCGAACTTGAACGCCGGGTCGCAAAATTCGCCGCACGCTTTGCGATTGGCGAAACACCGCGACCTGAATTCTGGTCCGGCTTTCGGCTCATCCCATTGCGCATCGAATTTTGGGAAAATCGCCCCTTCCGGCTGCATGATCGGCAGGTTTTTACCCGCGCCACCCCGGACCTGCAATGGGAAACAAACCGGCTTTACCCTTAGACCGCGCCCCTTCAATATCACCCCCGAACCGATCTGGACCGACACAGGCTGGCGCCAGACTGGGGGATTAAGTAGAGTTAGCCTCGCTATACCAACCGAGTAATTCATGCCCTTATCGGACACCGAGACAATCCACGAACTATCGCGCCTGCATGGCGCGGCCGCCGCAAAATGGATGCGCATTGCCGCGATTGCATCAATCCTGGTCGCGGCCATACTGGTCTTCACCAAGGCGGGCGCGCTGCTTGCCACAGGATCGGCGGTGATCCTTGCCACCCTGATCGATTCGATCCTGGACGGGGGCGCATCGATCCTGAATTTCATTGCCGTGCGGCATTCGCTGCAACCAGCCGATGACGAGCACAGATTCGGCCATGGTAAAGCCGAAGCGGTGGCAGCACTTGGCCAGGCGGCCTTTATCGGCGGTTCGGCCGCGTTCCTGACATTCGAATCGGCGCGACGTATGATCGACCCCGAACCGGTCACGCAGAGCCAAACCGGGATTGCAGTCACCGTTTTTGCGATCGTGCTGACGATTGGGCTTGTCGGGCTGCAACGCTATGTGGCGCGGCGAACCGGTTCACTCGCCATCAGTGCCGATTCCATGCATTACGGCAGCGATCTGCTGCTCAATATCGGGGTGATTATCGGCCTTGTCCTGAGCGGTTATTACGGCATCGCGATTGCCGATCCGCTGATCGCGCTGTTGATTGCGGGCTGGATCGGATGGAGCGCGATCCGTATCTTCCGGCATGCGCTCGACCAGATCATGGATCGCGAACTGCCCGAGGAAGACCGCGAAACACTGCGCGATATCGCGCTGTCGCATTCGGAAGTCCACGCCATTCACGATGTCCGCTCGCGCCTGTCGGGGATTACCCCCTTCATCCAGCTGCATGTGGAGATGGACCCCAATCTGCCGCTGCACCGCGCCCATGAAATCGCCGATGAGGTCGAGGAAGAAGTCAAGGCCGCATTTCCCGGCGCGGAAGTGATCATTCATCAGGATCCGGTCGGGTTTGAAAAAGACCCGGCATTCCCCGACTGACGTTAACAAGACTGACTTTCCCAAGCATGTCGCCGGCTATACCGCAGAACAAGGATTGGCAGGCAAGCTTCGATCTGCTTGCCGACCCGGCGACTTACGGGCTGTCTGACGACGGGGTCGAACGGATCGATACCTCGATTTCCGTCATCTTCCTGGCCGGGGCCTATGCCTACAAGCTGCGTAAACCGATAAAGCTGAACTTCCTCGATTTCAGCACCACCCAATTGCGCCGCCGCGATTGTGAGCGGGAGGTTGCGCTGAACCGGCGCACTGCGCCCGCGCTGTATCTGGGCGTTGTGCCGATAACCCGCGCTGAGGATGGCACGCTCGCGCTTGACGGTGCGGGCCATGCGGTGGAATGGGTGGTCAGAATGCACCGCTTTGACCGCGCGCAGATGCTTGACGCGCAAGCCGAACGCGGGGTGCTGACAATCGCCACGATCGAGCAGCTTGCAGCAGATATCGCCCGCTTCCATGAAACGCTGCCGCCCGAACCCGATTGGGGCGGTGCGGAAAATTTCAACCGCACCCTCTTGCTCAATGACGAACAATATCGCGACTTCGCAGACGACATCTTCGCAAGCGCGGCCATCGACAGGCTGAGCGGGGCAAGCAAGGCAGCGCTCGACCGGGTTGCCGGAACGCTGGATGCGCGGCGGCAGGCGGGCTGGGTCCGGCATTGTCACGGGGATCTGCATCTTGGCAATATCTGCTGTCTGGACGGGGTGGCGACACCGTTCGACTGCATCGAGTTCAGCGACGCGATCGCGCGGATCGACCTGCTTTACGATCTTGCCTTCCTGCTGATGGACCTTTGGCATCGCGGACTTGGGCGGCACGCCAATGCCTGCCTCAACCGTTATCTTGTCAGCCTGACGCCGGCCGCCTGCGATGCGGCGCTTGCGGGGCTCGGGCTGTTGCCGCTGTTTCTGTCCTGCCGTGCGGGGGTGCGTGCCTTTGTAACGGCGCGCACCTGCCGCTCGCACCCCGACGACCCGGCCCTGCCCGACACCGCGCGTGCCTATTTCTCCCTTGCCGAAGAGTTTCTGGCGCCCGCACCGCCACGGCTTGTCGCGGTCGGGGGATTATCGGGGTCGGGGAAATCGGTGCTGGCACGTGCGCTCGCCCCCGCAATCGGCGCAGCGCCCGGGGCGGTGCTGTTACGCAGCGACGAGATCCGCAAGCAGCTTTGGGGCCGCGCGCTGACCGATAAACTGCCGCCCGAGGCTTATACGAAAGCAGCAAGCGATACTGTCTATGACGCGTTGCGGCAGCGCGCGCGCACAGCCCTTCAGACCGGGCACAGCGTGATCGCCGATGCGGTACATGGGTTCGGGTGCATCGAGCC